>JAYSYA010000211.1:0-3404 GCA_043716765.1 Akkermansiaceae bacterium | reverse complement strand
CCGCAGTTTACGGACTTGGCCGTTCCGAGGAAGTCGTGGCGCGTGCCTTGGCCGACTGGCGGGGAACCAGACCTTTTGTCTTCACCAAATGCGGCATGGTTTGGGACGAAAAGCGGGAGATCGGCTATTCGCTCAAATGCCATTCCATCCGCCGCGAAGTTGAAGCCAGTCTGCGCCGGTTGCGCGTGGAGACCATCGACCTCTACCAAATTCATTGGTCGGCCGATGATTCGCCGGAAACCGAGGAGGGCTGGGCTGAACTCGCCAAGCTCAAGGCCGAGGGCAAGGTGCGCTGGATCGGCGTCTGCAATTTCAATCGTGCCGAACTGGACAGTGCGCAGGACCTCGCGCCCATCACCTCGTTGCAGCCGCCCTATTCGCTGATCCGGCGGGACGTCGAGGCGGAAATTTTGCCGTGGTGCCAGCAGCACGGCACCGGCGTTATTGTCTATTCGCCGATGGCTTCCGGTTTGTTGGCCGGCACGATGACGCGCGAACGCGTTGCCGCCTTGCCGGAGAATGACTGGCGCCGTCACAACGCCGAATTCCAGGAGCCCCAACTTTCCTCCCATCTCGCCCGGGTGGAACGCCTCGTCCGCGTCGGCCAAAGTCATGGCTGTTCGCCGGGAGCAGTCGCCATCGCGTGGACGCTCCGCAATCCGGTCGTCACCGGCGCCATCGTCGGCGTGCGCCATCCCAAACAAGTGGATGGGGTCATCCAGGCGGCAAACCTCATATTGTCTCCCGAAGAAGTTAGGGAGATCGAAGGCGTATGAGACCGTTCGCATTGGCAAAGTAATTATGAAAACCGCGCCGGGATTTCAAATCCCCGAGTGGCAGCGAAGCCATGCGAAAAAGTTTTAACCTAGAAAGAGAAATGAACCGCAGATGAACGCAGATGAACATTGATTATAAGAAGCTCATGAAGAATTAAGGCTTCACCCTGCGGGTGGGACCGCTAATCGGATACAAATCTCTGATTATCTGCGTTAATCGGCGTCCATCTGCGGTTCTATTTTCCTCTTTAGGTTTAATTCAGCAAATGAAAATATTTATTACTTGTTTGTTTGTGTTGGGCGTCTTCGGCGGTTCGATGCTTTCCGCAGAAACGGCGGTGACCGCGAATCCTGAGGTGGATCGCATTTATCAATATTTTGCGCCGTCCACCGCGCCGAAATCCCGGATGAATCTGGGTGCGTATTTGTGGATTCCGCCTCACACGCCGAAAATCCGCGCAGTCATGGTCGCCGCGCACAACGGGCTTCCGATCAATATCCTTCAAAGCCCTGCCATCCGCGCGGTGTGCCGCAAATACGGCATCGCACAAATTCTTCTCACGCCTTGGGCGAGCGACATCGGGGGCGTGATGCTAAAGGATCTTTTTTACGACGTCACCGATCCCGAACGCACGGCCGTTTACGATAGCTACCTGCAACGCTTGGCGGATATGTCGGGGCATCCCGAGCTGATCACCGCTCCGATTGTTCCGCTGGCCCACTCAGCATTTTGTGACTTCCCTTTGAATGCCGCCATCCGTCGTCCAGAGCAGTGCCTCGGCTCGATTCCGATCAAGGCCGGGCTGCCGGATATTTACTCCGCTTATGCCGTCGGCGGAAAGGCGAAGAGCCCGGATCCGACGTTGGCGCTTCGTTACGTTCCCATTCTCTTTGTGACCTCGGGTTCTCAGGAAACTGTGAACTGGAGCGCCTATCCGCACGCTTACGGGACGTATTTGAGCGGTTACCGCCGTGGCGACCATGACGACAACCCCGGCACTGCCTATGAACCGCACGCCGAACTTTTCGGCTCTTGCTGGGACATGACCAGCGGGCATTTCGACATGTTGCCGCGCAACTACCAGTTCGTGGCCGATTGGTTGGCCGCGATTGCCTCCGCCCGGTTGCCCGAAAAAGCGGGCGACCCGCTGAAAAATCTCACCCTGCGCGATGGCTGGCTAATCGATCCCCGCATCCCGGCGTCCGGAGAGTTGCCTGCGGATTACGCCATGCCCGCGCCCTACTCGAAATACAAAGGGCACCGCGATAAGGCTCTGTGGTTTCCGAATGAAAAGCTCGCACGCGCGCAGTTCGACCTCGGGCGCGACGAGCCGCGTAAGGAAATGGAATTGTTCACGTTCCTCGACCCGACGGGACAACCCATCAGCCTTGCGCATGGCGCGATGGCACCTCTGCTTAATCCTCAAACTTTGTTGCGTGACGACGGGCTGTTCACGCTGACCACGTATCATTTCACGGCGCCGCCCGACATCTGCACGGTGAAGGATAAAGATCACGTCAAGCACCCCGAGCAGCCCCACACGATGGAGAACGTGCTGTTCCCCGGTAAAACATCCCTGCCCACCACCACGATTCCGCTTCGGTTTGATGAACACGGCGGCGTGTTCCGTCTCGTTGGCACCGACACATTTACGGACAATCGCGGCGTGACGGAAACGCGCCTGACCTTGCGCCTGAAGCGTCACCGCATCTGTCCCGACAATGGATTCAACATGTCCTTCGTGCGCGTCTTTCACGAGGGCGATGCAAAGTTCTCCGCCGCCGGGCGCACCTGCCAGATTTCGCTGGCGCCCTCCGATGTCATGAAGAAAGCCACCGACCAGACGGTGACCTTTCCCGTTGTCACGGATGCCCCTGCCACCTCCGCCAAGATCGAGCTCGCGGCCGTAAGCTCCTCTGGATTGCCCGTGGAATACTTCGTCCTCAAGGGCCCAGGAGTTATCGAGAACGGGGCCTTCGTTCCGATGGAGGTGCCGGTGGGATTGTCCAAACCGATCGAGGTCACCGTGGGGGCCTATCAGGTCGGCCTCTTCAAAGACGAGGGCGGCGTGAAACCTTCCGCCACGGTTTTCCAAACCTTCCAGCTCACTCCTTAACCGACGCAAAACGACCCACCTCTGATGCAAGACACCCGTTGTCAACCCGGCCCGATCAGATGGACTTGAGACGGCAAATGTGGATTCATACGAGCCACAAACAACTCTTGCTTTAACAGCGCCCCATGTTGATCCCCAATCCCATCCTCACCGGCTTCAACCCGGACCCGTCGATCTGCCGTGTCGGCGATAATTACTACATCGCCACATCGACCTTTGAATGGTTTCCCGGCGTGCAGATCCATCATTCACTGGATCTCGCAAACTGGCGTCTGCTGGGACGCGCGCTTGACCGGGTGTCCCAGATCGACATGCGCGGCTGCCAGAATTCCGGCGGCATCTGGGCTCCTTGCCTGACCCATGCGGATGGGATATTCTGGCTGCTCTACACCAATGTTCACCATCACATGGGTAGTGTCGTCATGGACACGCCGAACTATCTGGTCACCGCCGAGCACATCGAAGGCCCGTGGAGCGAGCCGGTGTTCTTAAATGCCAGTGGCTTCGATCC
>JAYSYA010000022.1:0-2153 GCA_043716765.1 Akkermansiaceae bacterium | reverse complement strand
GGCTGGTGGAAGGCTTCGACGACGCGGCGGGCGATTTCCGCGCTCATCGGCGCACCGCCGGAGCGGACATCGCGGATGGCTTGGCGGACTTCTTCCGGCGAAGCCGCTTCTCCGTGCAGATCAGGCGTTCGACTTCATCGGTCGTCCGGCAAGCGACGGATTTCGGTGGCCGGCTGTGTTCCTCCAAACCCTTCATTCCGCCCGCCGCGTGGCGCGCCGCCCACTTGTGGCCCGTCTGCCGGGAAATCCCAAAATCCCGGCAAAGCTCCGTCATGGTGAAATGACCGCTTCCGGCCAGACTGACAAATCGTTGTTTTTGTTCCATTGCTGACACGTTTTTCTAGGGCATGTCCTCGGTTCATACCCGGCGCGGCCTCCGGCATCGCCGAGATGCTCCTCCAATCCCACCTCCGCGATGGAAGAGGCAATTTCATGCTCCAAATCCTCCCCGCGTTACCCTCTAACTGTCCTGCCGGGAGCGTCAAAGGCTTCCGCGGCCGCAGCGGATTCGAGCTCGATCTATCATGGAAAGACGACAAACTCGTCGAAGTCACCGTCCGCCGCCTTGCCGGCCAAACCGCCGTCCTCAGCTACGGCGGCAAGTCCCGGGAAATCGAACCCGCCGCCGCAACCGCACGACGATCACCGATTGGCAACCCTAAGCTGAAGATCGCGCTTGAACGCTACCGCCCGCGGGGTTGCATTCGGCCGTGAGTTCCCCACCTGCACGCTCTTTGCACGACCTCGGATTTTCCGAACTCGTGGCCGTGCTGGCTGCGGACGGCGTGATCCTGCACCACGCCAAAGTGCTGTGGCGGACGCTCCACGGCGAGGGCGAGCTGGATCTGGCAGGGCGGGCGTTTTTGCCGCCGCTCAAGCGCTGGGTGGAGAAATCCGTGGGCGTGGGAAAGGCGTTTTTCCTCGATGCGCCCGAAGTCGTCGATGAAATCCACAGCTCCGACGGGCTGACCCGCAAGTTTCTCCTGCGGCTGCGCGACGGCCAAACGATCGAAACCGTGTTGATGGGCTACGAAGGCCGCCAGACTGTTTGCGTGAGCACGCAGGCGGGCTGCGCGATGGGCTGTGTTTTCTGCGCGACGGGGCAAATGGGCTTCGTCCGCCACCTGCGGCCGGGCGAAATCGTGGCGCAAGTGCTGCACGCCCGGCGGGTCTTGAAATCCATCGATCCCAAAAAACGACTCCGCAACATGGTGCTGATGGGCATGGGCGAACCGCTGCACAACTACGACTCGGTGATGCTCGCGCTGGAAACCATTTCCGACGTGCGCGGCCCCGGCATCGGGCCGACGAAAATCGCGATCAGCACCGTGGGGGTCGTCCCGAGCATCCTCCGGCTGGCGGAAGAACAGCGGCCTTACCGCCTGGCCGTTAGCTTGCACGGCTCGACGGAGGAGGAACGCGCGGCGCTGGTGCCCGCCAGCAAACGCTGGTCGCTGGCGGTGCTGATCGATGCCTGCCGTAAATACGGCGAAGTCACCGGCAAGCGGATCTTTTTCGAGTGGACCTTGATCGCCGGGAAAAACGACTCGCCCGAGACCGCCCGCCGCTTGGTCGAGCTGCTGCGCGGGATCGACGCGCACATCAACTTGATCCCGCTCAACCCCACCGGCGGCTTCGCGGGGACGCAAAGCGAGTCCGGCCACGAGTTCCAGAAAATCCTAATCGCCGGCGGTTTCCCCTGCACCTTCCGCCAGCGCCGCGGCATCGACGTCGCCGCAGGCTGCGGGATGCTGAAGGCCGAGAAACGGACGTGGATCCCGACTTCCGTTTCAAGGTCCTAAGCGGGCTTCGAAGCGGTAAAAACCGCCGCCGGGGAGAGGATTTTCGTCCGTCACAGTGACAGTGAGTGGCGGTGCGAACAAATGAAATGCCGGGGGCAGCGGAGTCTGTGACGCGATTGGTTCGGGAAATTTCCATGAAGCTGCCGGAGCTGAGATCCGGGGAGCATCCAGCGGGTGCTTTGAATGGCGGTGGAGTTGAGTCCGAATCTAAGAATGGCGTGGCCAGCGGCGTCGAAGGCGGGAGGGGTGAGATGGCGGGTGTTGGCGGAATCTGCCACAGCGGGATCCGTGCCGAGGGCTTGCTCGATGCCGTAGGGGGAACCGTCGCCGTCGGAGTCGAGGCTCCAAAAC
>JAYSYA010000210.1:0-31550 GCA_043716765.1 Akkermansiaceae bacterium | reverse complement strand
GTTCCTTGTAGGCGATGACGAGGAAGTTCCCGGAGCCGCAGGCGGGATCGAAGACGCGGATGCGGGCGATGCGCTGGCGGAGGTTGAGCAGCTTGCGGGCATTTTTTCCCGCTTCCTCCAACCGGACGCGGAGCTCGTCGAGGAACAGCGGATTGAGGACCTTGAGGATATTCGGCACGCTGGTGTAGTGCATGCCGAGGGTGCCGCGCTCCTCGTCATCCGCCACGGCCTGGATCATGGAACCGAAAATGTCCGGGTTGATCTTCGTCCAGTCCAGCGAGCCGACGTGGATCAGATAGGAACGGGCGATCTTGGTGAAGCGGGGGACATCGAGGGAGCCGGAGAACAGGCCGCCATTGACGTAGGGGAAGACGTTTGCCCACGGCTTGATTTTCGCGGCATCCCGGTAGCGGTTGTCCAGATTTCCCTCATGCTTCACCGGAGTGTTCATCGCCCGGAAGAGTTCTTCGATGACCTGGTGGGTGATCGAATGATTTCCCGCGCTCATCTGCTCGACGGTGGCGGTGAACAGGCCGGTGCTGTGAAAGATGCCGGTGTCTTCGGCGAAAAAGCAGAAGATCAGGCGGGCCATGAAGTGGTTCATGTCCCGCCGCCGCTGCTCGGTGCTCCAGTCGGCGTTTTCGCGGAGGAGCTCCAGGTAGAGGCGGTTCAGGCGGCCGGTGGCGCGGATGTCGAAGGCGTTTTCCCGGATCTGCTTGACCGTGGTGATACCAGCGAGCGGCAGGAAGAACCCGAAATGATCCGGGAAGGCCGGGTAGTCGCAGGCGACGGTCTCGCAGTCATCGGCAAGGCTCTCGGCCTCAAGCGTCTTGCCATCGGTGGCGAGGATGAATTTGACCTTCTGCTTGGCCGTGGCCGAGCTGTTTCGCAGGGCGGTGAGCGTGGCAGTCACCTCGCCCTCCGGGCAGACTTTGAAATGGATGTTGTTCCGCTGGAGGACGCCGCCTGGGAGGTCGGACTGGTTGGAGCTGGCTTTCCCTTCGGCCCGGAGACGCTTGATGGTGGTTTCCTTATTTCCGAAGGCTTCGAGGAAGGCATAGGGGAAAACCTGCGGATCGAAGGGTTGTTCCGCGAGCCTCGAGACGGCTTCTTCGATTTCAACGGCGTTCATGGGAAGAGTGAGTCGTTATCAACTATCAACGTCTGCCTTGTGACTTACTGGTGAAATTTTCAGCCAATCACGCTGTCACACCTCCCGCAGAGTCCTCTTTCCAACAGCGGCTCGTGCTTCCGGCAGCGCGGGCAGAGCAGCAGCTCCGTCTTGCGGGCGGTGGCGCTGAGTTCCTCGCCCACGGTGGCGGTGAGGCCGGCGATGATGAAAAACTCGGTGGCAAAGGCGCGGTCGCTGAGCATTTCCAACGAAGTAACATCACTAACGGGAATGGTTAGTGCGACGTCCGCCTCGTTGTTGCGGGTGAATTCCTTGGCTTGAATGCGCCCTTCGATGGCGGTCTGGATGGCGTATTTGATTTCAAACAAGCGGGCTACCTGCTTTGTCGCCTCGCCGGGCGCGAACGCGGGATTTGCCTCGGGGAAATCCTGCTCGTGGATGGTGCCGCTGGTGAAAGCCGCGTGCTCCCACGCCTCGTCGGCGGTGAAGGCGAGGATCGGCGCGAGCAGCTTGGCGATGCTGGTGAAAATTTCATGCATCGCCGCTTGGGACGCCGCGCGGCGCGGGGAATCCGCAGCGTCGCAATACATCCGGTCTTTCGTCGCATCGATGTAGATGGCGGAGAGATCGTGCGTGCAGAAGTTGTTGAGCGCGTTGAAAACCTTGCGGAATTCGTAGGCCTCGTAGGCGGCGAGGCACTCGGCGGTGACGGAGTGGAGGCGTTCGAGGATCCAGCGGTCGAGCAGCGTGTATTCCGGATTCTCGACGGGTTTGAATCCATCCAGATTTCCCAACAGAATACGCAGCGTGTTGCGGAGACGGCGGTAGGGCTCAGCAACTTGTTTGAAAAGATCTTCGCCGAAGGGCACTTCATTTTGCCAGTCCACGGAGGAGACCCACAGGCGGACGATGTCGGCACCGTATTGGTTGTAGAAATACGCGGCGTCGGTCGGTTTTCCGGCTTTCCCGGCGTCGGATTTCGCGAGCTTTTTCTTGTCCTTATCGACCACGAAGCCGTGGGTCATCACCGTCTTGTAAGGCGCGTGGCTGCGGTAGCCGGTGCTGAGCATCAGCGAGCTTTGGAACCAGCCGCGGTGTTGGTCGGTGGCCTCCAGATAGAGATCGGCCGGGCAATGAAGTTGCGGATGCGCGTCGAGCACGGCGGCATGCGAGCAGCCGGAATCGATCCACACATCGAGCGTGTCGCGGCACTTTTTCACGCCGGCGGGCAGGCCTAGCAGCGCGGCGAGTTCGGCGTCGGATTTTTCGAACCAGACGTTGGTACCTTCTTTTTCGACGAGGTCGGCGACCTTGAGCGCGAGTTCGGACGAGATGATCACCTCGCCATTTTCCGCGAAGAACACCGGCAGCGGCACGCCCCAGGTGCGCTGGCGCGAGATGCACCAGTCCGGGCGGGATTCGACGGTGCCGTAGATCCGGTTGCGGCCCCAAGCAGGAAGCCACTCGACCTTGTCGATTTCCGCTAGAGCCTGGCCGCGGAGGGTTTCGAGCGAGATAAAGAACTGCTCGACCGCGCGGAAAATAATCGGCGTTTTCGAGCGCCAGCAATGTGGATAGGAATGTTTGTAAACTTCCTGGCCTAGCAGGTGGCCGCTCTCGGTGAGGATCTCGATGATGCGGGTGTTCGATTTGAAAACGTGCATACCGACGAGTTCCGCGAGGCCGACTTCTTCGGTGAATTTCCCTTCGTTATCGACCGGGGAAAGCACGGCGAGGCCGTTCTGTTGGCCGGCCACGTAATCGTCCGATCCATGGCCGGGAGCGATGTGGACCGCGCCGGTGCCGGTCTCGGTGGTGACGAAATTGGCGAGGATGAGCTTCGACGTGCGGTTGAGAAACGGGTGCCCGGCTTCGAAGCCTTCGAATTCCTTGCCCTTGCTTTCCCGGACCGTTTCCGCGAGCGCGTAGCCGGTTTTTTCGGTGAATGCACCGATGAGTTCGCGAACGATGACAAACGTTTCTACCACGTCGTCCTTGATGAATTTCCCAACGACGTAGGTAAATTCCGGGTGCAGGGCGATGCCGAGGTTGGCCGGGAGTGTCCACGGTGTGGTGGTCCAGATGACCATGCTGGCTTGGCCCGCAAACTCGCCGGAAACGAGCGGGAACTTGACGAAAATCGCCGGGCTTTCCTTATCAGCGTATTCGACCTCCGCTTCCGCCAGCGCGGTTTGCGCGCCGTAGGACCACTGAACCGGCTTCTTCGCCTGGTAGATGTTACCGTTCTCCACGAGCTTGGCGAAGACACGTAGAATGCTCGCCTCGTAGCAGGGATCCATCGTGAGATAGGGGCTGTTCCAATCGCCGAAAACCCCGAGTCGGCGGAACGAACCGCGCTGGATGTCGATGTATTTCATCGCAAACTCCGTGCAGCGGCGGCGGATTTCCGCAGGCTCCAGACCGGCGGCTTCCTTGACGACTTTGAACTCGATCGGCAGCCCGTGGCAGTCCCAGCCCGGCACAAACGGCGCGGCAAATCCCGCCATCGTCTTGGATTTCACTACCAGGTCCTTGAGCAGCTTGTTCAGCGCGGTACCCATGTGGACGTCGCCATTCGCGAACGGCGGGCCGTCGTGGAGGATGAATTCCGGGGCGTTTTGCGCGCGGCGGCGGGCGAGGATTTTCTCGTAGAGTCCGTCGTTCTCCCACTTCGCGAGGCGGGCGGGTTCGTTCTGCACCAAGTCCCCGCGCATCGAAAAAGTCGTCTGCGGCAGGGTCAGGGTGTCTTTGTAATTCGGGGCGGCGCTCATGACGGGGCGCGGACGCTAGCAACGGCATCCCATGGGGTCAATCACGGGAAACGCCGGCAAAAATTCGGTGGAATCGACCGTACCATCCGGCACCAGCTGCCTTGACTCTCCTGATGTTTTGAGCATGACAAAGCTCAACGATGTCGAGCGCGGAGAACTGGCTCATGCCGTAGCGCTCGGCGATCTCGTCGTCCAGATGCACGGTCTGCGCCAGCGGGAGGAAGGACCGGACGCGTTGGAGCTGCTTTTCCCAGCGGGCAGGTAGAGCCGGGTGTGTTCCTTGATCCGGGCACCGACTTCAACATCGCCACGCAGATGGGCGCTGACGATATTGGTATCCAGCGCGAATCCGCTCATGGTTCGATGCGTTCACAGCCTTACTCAATGACGCGCTCGAAGGTTTCCGCTTCCGCGGCGGTCATGCATCCGAAGGACGCATCGAAAGCGGCCTGCCGGTCAGCCGCGCCGTATCGCGCATCTGATGGACGAAATCCGCCACTTTTTGGAGCGCCGTTGCGGGCAGCGCCTCCAAATCGGCCATGATGGATTGTTGGGATGTTATGAAGAAATGATTGATCCAAAGCCGCATGAATGCAAGGACACAGGCCAATGCCCGGATCAGCCCGTGAAACTCTCCGGGAACACCTCGGCCAGACCGCACTTGAGTTTGCGGAGGATTTGCTGGAGGCCACGGAGCGTGATGCTTTGGGAGCCTTGCTCCAGCTCGCCGCGTCGCTCTTTCAGGAAGCGCGCTTCATCCATTTCGGGGACCGGGCGGAACGCCTTCACGCTCCAGTCCCATGCCACGATGTTCGGAACGTTGCTTCCCAACGAGAAGAGCGGCGGTGGCCTTTCAGAGGCGGCCCACAGTGGGCGATGGTTTTTGGAGGTAGAAGGACGGCCTGCGAGGCACGGCGTGACGTAGCCGGCATCCGTCACGCTATTGCCAAGCTGGTGGATGTCTGCCATGGCTGCGGCATGCACTTCCACCGCTCACTTCCACTCATCGGGTACGTTTTTCTCGGATGTTCGGTCGGCCTCGCTGCTGCCGATGAATTTTCGTTCGAGGCGCTGTGTGCGAAGGCCCGCAAGCTGGCGGCGGCACCGTATGCCGCGCCTAAGCTGGAGCTGGCGGATTTCTGGAAAAACCTCACTTACGACCAACACCGCGACATCCGTTTCCAGATGGAGTCCGGTTTGTGGGCGAAGGAAAAGGGGCCGTTCTCCATCGATTTTTTCCACCCGGGATGGACCGCGAAGAAGATGGTCACGCTGCATGAAGTGACGGGCGGGAAATTTTCCGCGCTGAAGTTCGACCAGAGTCTGTTCAACTACGGCAAGCAAAAGGTGCCGAGCGGGACGCCATCACCACAAGGCTACGCCGGCTGGCGGGCGCGGACGCATTTGAACTCGGCTGACTACATGGACGAGTTCCTGGTGTTCATGGGCGCGAGTTATTTCCGGGCGATCCCGAAGGACGCGCCTTACGGCCTTTCCGCGCGCGGCTTGTCGATCAACAGCGGGCTACCGGGCGTGGGCGAGGAGTTTCCGGATTTCTCGGAATTCTATCTGGAGAAACCGGAGAGAGGCTCGAACACGCTCAAAGTCAGCGCGCTTCTAACTGGCGAAAGCGTGGCCGGAGCCTATCAGTTCACGATCACGCCGGGGCCGGAAACCTTGGTGGACGTGGTGGCGGAAATCACCCTGCGCCGTCCGGTCCAGCAGCTCGGACTCGCGCCGTTTTCCAGCATGTTCTGGTTCGGCGAGAGCACGCATCCCAAGCCTTATGATTTCCGCCCGGAAGTCCATGACAGTGACGGCTTGCTGATGGAACTCGGCAGCGGAAATCTCCACTACCGGCCGCTGGAAACCACCAAGAGCGAGTTCCGCCATTGTGTTTTCACGATGGAAAAGCCCCGCTCGTGGGCGCTCCTGCAGCGCGACCGTTCGTTCAACTCCTATCAGGATCCAGAAGCGCTCTATCACAACCGGCCGAGCGTGCGGGTGGAGCCGGTGGCGGGATTCGACCTCGGAAAACTCCATCTCATCGAAATGCCGACCCGTGACGAGACGGACGACAACGTAATTCTGCTTTGGGAACCCCAACCGACACTGGAAGTCGGGAAAACCGCTCGCTTCCAGTATCGTCTGCGCTGGATTCGTGATCCCGCACCGTCAGGAGTTTTCACCGTGCGTGCCACGCGTGCAGGCACGCCGGTGCAAAAGCCGGACGAGGTGCTGATGGCCATCGATTTCGCCAAGCCGCTTGAGCCGGAGCTCAAGGCCGGCGATCCGAAATGGGACGACATTTCGAAACTGAAGCCGGTCGTCACCGTGAATCAAAAGGCCGTGAAGATCCTTCACGTCGGGCTGAGCGACATCAGCATGCCGAATGTGGACGCGCTTCCCGCCGGCCTCGGTCGCAGCGACAAACTCCACATGCCGCAGGTGCTCCGCGCGTTTTTCGTGCTCGATCCACCGCAAGACCTAACTGACATGGACATGACCTGTGAGTTGCAGGACGAGACTGGCAAGTGCGTCTCCGAACGCTGGGTTTATCTGTGGAAGAAATCCCGGTAATCAAGCAAGGCGTGGGCGGGCGGATCAACCACCTCGATTTGGAATCCGGCGGCGGTGAAGCTGCGTCATCCAGCGGGAGTTCCGGGAAGGTTCGATGCCAACTCTCGAACTGTCAAAAACCCGGAATTATAATTGGAATAGTTCTTGATATTGGTCGGCTCGGATCTAGTTTGCCGCCGCGATGGTCAGCAAAGCCCCAGAAATTTTCCCTGAAATGGAGATCCCCGACGAGATTTCCGGCTTGAGAATGACGGCCCAGCGCCGCGAGGTCTACCGCCTTCTCCAGCAGGAGCGGAACCACCCAACCGCGAACGAGGTCTTCATGCGGGTGAAGGACCGCCTGCCGAATATCTCGTTGGCGACGGTTTACAACTGCCTCGAAGCGCTTGTCCAACATGGCATCATCCGGCAGGTGAATTTTGAGCGCGAATCGTCCCGCTACTGCCCGAATCTCAGCGAGCACGGCCATTTCCACGACGCGATTACCGGCATCATCCACGACGTGGATTTTAAGCCCGGAGTCAGTCTGGCCGACGTCCTCAACCTCCCGCCCGGAGCCCTCATCGAGGACGTCGAGATCACTCTCCGTGGCAAACTCGCCGGTATTTAATCCCCAAATTTTACCTCTTACAAATTTCCAACACATGAGCCTGCACATCCAAGACCTCCACGCCACTCTCGAAGACGGCACCGAAATCCTCAAAGGCGTCACCCTCGACATCCCAAAGGGTGAAGTCCACGCCATCATGGGTCCTAACGGTTCCGGCAAGTCCACCCTCTCGAAGGTGATCGCTGGCCACGAAGGCTACGTCGTGACGTCCGGCTCGGTGACTCAGGACGGTGAGGAAGTTCTCGGCAAATCCGTGGACGAGCGCTCGCGGGGCGGGATCTTCCTCGCGTTCCAATACCCGTCGGAAGTTCCCGGCGTCTCGAATGCCAACTTCATCCGCGCCGCATTGCAAGCACGCCTGCCGAAGGGTCAGGATATCGACGCGGTCGCCTATTATAAGAATCTCTATTCGAAAATGGACCTGCTGGAAATGGACCGCAAGTTCACCGCCCGCGCCGTGAACGAAGGGTTCTCCGGCGGCGAAAAGAAGCGCAACGAGATCCTCCAGATGATGATGCTCGGACCGGAATACTGCATCCTCGACGAAACCGACTCCGGCCTCGACATCGATGCGCTGAAAATCGTCGCCAAAGGCGTCAACGCCATGCGCTCGCCCGACTGCGGCATGCTGCTCATCACCCACTATCAGCGCCTGCTCGACTACATTAAGCCGGATTATGTCCACGTCATGGCGGAAGGAAAAATCGTCCGCTCCGGCGGCCCCGAGCTCGCCCACGAGCTGGAAAAAGACGGCTACGAGTTTCTCAAGGAGTCCGCCCTCGCCTCACTCTAACATTCAATCACCATGTCCTACGACACCACAGACGTTCTGGATCTTGAGACCCGCGAGGCGATCACCATCGACCGCACCAAGGGCGACTTCACCTTCCCCGAGCGCAACAAATTCGACGCCGGCCGCGGCCTGACCTCGGCGACCGTTGACTACATCTCCAACGTCAAAAACGATCCCGACTGGGTCCGCGAGTTCCGCCACAAGGCGCTCAAGGTGTTCCAAGACAAGCCGATGCCCACTAACTGGGCGACCAAGGATCTCGAAGCCATCGACTTCGACGTCATCCGTTACTACCTATCCGACGGTGAGAAGCCGAAGCGCTCATGGGACGACGTTCCCGCCGACGTTCTGGAAACCTTCGAGCGGCTTGGCATCCCCCAACAGGAACGCGCGTTCCTTGCCGGCGTGGAAGCCCAGTTCGACTCGGAAGCCGCTTATTCCAACGTCAAGGAAGAGCTCACAAAACAAGGGGTCATTTTCTGCAACTCGACCGAAGGTTTGAAGGAGCACGAGGAAATTTTCCGCCCTTGGTTTGGCAAAGTCATCCCCACCGGTGACAACAAATTCTCCGCACTTAACAGCGCGGTATTCTCCGGCGGTTCGTTTATCTACATCCCGAAAGGCGTGAAGTTGAAGCAGCCGCTCCAAGCCTATTTCCGCATCAACTCGGAAAATTTCGGCCAATTCGAGCGCACGCTCATCATCGCCGACGAAGGTGCCGAGCTGATGTATATGGAGGGCTGCACCGCGCCGAAATTCGAGACCGCCACGCTGCACTCCGCCGTCGTCGAACTTGTCGCGCTCAAGGGCGCGAAGATCCAGTACGTCACCGTGCAAAACTGGTCGTCCAACGTCTTCAACCTCGTCACCAAGCGCGGCATCGCCATGGAAGACGCGGAAGTCCGCTGGATCGATTGCAATATCGGTTCGCGCCTAACCATGAAATATCCCGGCGTGGTCATGAAGGGCAAGCGGGCCCGCGGCGAGGTCATTTCCATCGCCCTCGCCAACACTGGACAGCATCAGGACACCGGCGCGAAAATGATCCACGCCGCCGATGACACGACTTCCAACGTCGTGTCCAAATCCATCTCCGTCGGCGAAGGCCGCTCAACTTACCGCGGTCAGGTCTTCATTCCGAAGCATCTCAAGGGTTGCAAAAACAACACCGAGTGCGACGCCCTGCTCATCAACAGCCACAGCCGTACCGACACTTACCCTGCCATTACGGTCAAAGGCAACCAGCACGCCACCCAACACGAAGCGTCGGTTAGCCAGGTTTCCGAAGATATGCTCTTCTACATGCAACAGCGCGGTCTCAACCAAGGCCAGGCGATGTCGCTCGCTGTCAACGGCTTCATCAACGACCTCGTCCGCGAGTTCCCGATGGAATACTCCGTCGAACTCAAGCGCCTGATCGATTTGGAGATGGAAGGCTCGGTAGGCTAAAACTTCAACTGACTTTTTCCATGAGCCTTACCGTCGATTCACCACCGTCCATGCTTACCACCGCTCCGGAAACCCCGGCTTATCTACCCGCTTGGTTCGCCGCCCGCCAGCAGACCGCGTGGCGGCGTTTTCTATCCACTCCCACGCCGAAACGCGGCGATGAGACCTGGCGCTTCTCCAGCATCAAGCAGCTCGACTTTTCCTCCTTCCGCAAGAATCCAGTTAGCGGAGCGACTGATTTGATCGCCCGCTCAACCGGCCTGAAAGCGCCAGCGGCAAAATTAATTTTTGTGAACGACGAGCTCGTGCATGTCGAATCGCATCTTCCGGAAGGCGTCATCTGCCTCCCTCTCGCCGAGGCGCTCGTCTCCCATAGCGATCTGGTGCAGGCGCATTTTATGAAACAGGAAACCCGCCTCGGGTCAGCCAAGTTCGCCGCGCTCCACGAAGCCTCGCTGACTAACGGATTGTTCGTCCACGTTTCCGACGAGATCGAAGTCGAAGGAACCATTGAAGTTCATCACTGGATCGCCGGAACTAACACTGTTATCTTCCCACACACCCTGGTCGTCACCGGCAAGAGCTCGAAAGTTCGCCTGGTGGATATTTTCCGCTCGGCGGACGGTGTCCAACCCGGCCTCGCCATCGCCGTCAACGACCTTACCGCCGGTCCGAATTCGAAGCTCGATTACGTGGCAATCCAAGCGTTCAACGAAGCAACGCGAGTCATCCAAATCAACGAGACGGCCGCCTTCCGCGATGCCTCGGCGACCGGATTCATCCTCAACACCGGCGCATCATGGGCGCGCAACGAGACGCTTTCCCGTCTCGAAGGTCCGGGATCGCGCTCAGACATGCTCTCGGTTTCCATTCCCGCCCACGAGCAGGAATACGACCAGCGCACGTTCCAGCACCACGTTTCGGAAGGCGCTTACTCGGACTTGCTCTACAAGAACTCGCTCTACGACAACTCCCGCACGATTTTCTCCGGACTCATCTTTGTGGATGCAAACGCCCACCACACCGACGCCTATCAGACTTGCCGCAATCTCCTGATGAGCGACACCTGCGAGGCCAATTCGATGCCAGGCCTCGAGATCAACGCCGATCAGGTGAAGTGCTCGCACGGCAGCACTTCCTCCCAGATCAGCGACGAGGAAATCTTCTACCTCCGCGCCCGCGGGATCGATCCCGTGAACGCCCGCCAACTCATCGCCCGCGGGTTCTCCGTGGACGTCGTCGAGCGCTTGAAGAATGATGCGGTCGAGGAGTTAGTCCTCAATTTCATCGACGACAAGTTCGCCCAAATCGCCTTTCGCGACGCTTAGTGGCGCCGGTCACATCAACTGCGCGCCGGCCTCCGCCAACTCGGAACGCTCGCCCCGGTTGAGCGCGACGTGTGCGACGAACGGTTGGCCCTTGAGCCGGTTCCGCGTATAGACGAGGCCGTTACTGCGGCTGTCCACGTAGGGATTGTCGATCTGCGCCGGGTCGCCGACGAGAACGAGCTTCGAATCGCGCGACATGCGGGTGACGATGGTTTTTGCTTCCTGCGGGGTGAGCTGTTGGGCTTCGTCAAGGATGAAGAAACGGTTAGGAATCGAGCGGCCCCGGATATAGCACAGTGCCTCGATTTCCAAGATGCCTTGCTCCATCAGAAGTTCATAAGGCTTCTTCACCGTTGCGGGCGCGGAGCCGGCCGGCTTCTGTTGCTTGCGGCGCGGACCCAACGGAGTGGTGGGACGCATGAGCAGATCGAGCGCGTCATGAATCGGCTGGAGCCACGGGCGCATTTTCTCATCGAGCGAGCCCGGAAGGAAACCGAGTTGGTCTCCCATCGAGACGACCGGACGGCTCACGGTGATGCCGTTGTATTTGCGGTTGAACATCTCGTGCAGACCCGCGGCAACGGCGACCAAAGTCTTGCCGGTGCCAGCGTGACCGTAACAGGTGACGAGGGAAATGTCCGGGTTGAGGAGGGCGTCGATGAGGCAGCGCTGGCCGAGGTTGAGCGGCTTGAGCGACTGGCCGTCGGGAATTTTTAAAACTTCGGGAATATTCAGGCGGACGAAGCGGCCGTTCGCCGAGAGCCGGGCGGGGATGGTTTGCTTTTCCCCCGCGCCTAACAAAACATATTCGTTCACGGCGACGCCTTGGATGCGGTCTTCCGAGATCGGGAGATCACCCGTGCTGGCAAAACGATGAAGCTCGCTCGAATCGACTTCGACTCGAAGCACCTCGTAATTTGAAACCTCGCGGGCATCGACCTTGTCGTTGAGATAGTCTTGGCACTCGATCCCGACGGCGCGGGCCTTGAGCTGCATGTTGATGTCTTTCGTCACCAGGACAACCGGAGCCTCATTATACTGCATAAGCAGCAGACAGGCTGCTAGAATTCGATGGTCCACGCGTTCACGGTCGGGGAAAATCCGGTGGAAGCGGTTGAGCTGATCCGAGTTCTTCGGGCAGCTTGCGGGATCGTAAATGACGAGGCGCACCGTGCCGCCGCCTTCAGTGGTCACGCCGTGGGTGACTTGTTCCGAGGAGGAGAACATCTCGGTTAGGCGGCGGTGGACGCGGCGGGCGTTGGCACCGCGCTCGGTTTGCTCGGACTTGAATTTGTCGAGCTCGGCCAGCACGTCGACAAGAATGCAGAGGTGGTTTTCCTTGAACCGCTCAAGCGCCGCCGGGTCGTGCAGGAGGACATTGGTGTCGAGCACATAGTTTTTTACGAGTTGCGAAGGCGCCGTGAGGCCGAAATCGCTAGCGATGGGAGCAGTTCCGGCCGCTCGCTTTTTTCGGGTGGCACCTCCGGTTTCTGGGATTTCTTCAAACAATGCGGACTGACCTTCCTCGGTGCGATGAATCATCGTTGTGGGTGACTTTGCGGGGTGCTTTGACGGGTGACGGGGGTCGGAAGCCCGGCCCGTCGCCGGTATCCGCAATGCCAAATCGTGGCGTCGAAACTTTGATCGCTTTAATCAAGATGCGCTTACTATCCTCATGCTTGACGGGATGACAACCCCCAAATTGGATATTTCAAAGCGTTGAAAAAATCCAGCATGCACGGCCGGTAAACTGGATTGCAAGCGGGATGACTTGGCCTTATTTATGAATCTATCATGAACCGCGATCCTCATCCGGTTTGACAAACCTCCGCTCCGGAACCCGCCAAAGTCCGATGGCGATTCAGTGGCGGTGCAGGGATGAAAGAGCGGGCCAGTTGAGATCGCTGGCCATTGGCGTCCTTGTCATCGGTAGTTGGAATTGCGGAGCGCGAACCGGCTAACAAAACCAAAATGGCAACTCCGCCGGAAGCAGAGGAACAGTTAATCCCCGAGACCGTGAAGGCGACACCCCCCGCAGAGCGCGCCGTAATGCTGGAAAAACGCTATCAGGTTCTGCTCAAACGTGCCGAGCGGGGCGCGCTTTGATCAGCGGATGATTTGGCTCAAATAGAGATCCACCAGCTCGCTCTTCAGCAACTTGCCGAGCTCGCTACGGGGAAATTTCCGCACGACCGCCATAGGCATCAGTCTCCGGAAGCCCAGCGCTCGTTTTTGATAGATTGATAGAGCGGCTGCGGCGACCTCGGGACTCACGGAGGATTCGAAAACGGGGACCAGCGCGCTGCCGGCCCGCTCATCCGGGATGGCGATGATCGCGAAACTGCCGGGGTTGAGCCGCCCTTCGGAAATCGCAACCAGCTCGCGCTCGACGGCTTCCGGATCGACGAGTTCGCCGAGGATTTTGACGAGCGTGTCAGCCCGACCAAGCGGGGTGATCGTCTTGTGATCAAGAACCACCCGGTCCGCAGTGGTATGCCATGCAGTTACGCGGGGAATGAATTTTCCGTCGGCGACATGTCCTGAAAACAACGCGGGGCCTGAAATCGCGAGAAGGTTTTCGGACGTGAGCCTCGCTTCCCAGATTGGCAGCAGCGGAATCGGCGCGGGCTGATAGGCCGCTTTCAGTTGGGTGAGCGGCTGGGTGGCGATTTGTGAAGCGGCTTCGGTCATGCCATAGCTCGCCAGCACCGGCCAGCCGAGGTCGCGCGCGGCTTGTCCGGTGGAAGCATCGAGATGACCGCCGCCAACCACGATTGCAATGAGCAACGCAGGCGCAGTTAGTTCCGCTTTGACGAGATCGTGGACTTGGGTGGGCACCAGCGAAGTGTGGGTGATTGGGTGGAGCGCAAGCCACTCGCCAAACGCGGCGGCGTCCCACGGCCGGCCGAAGTTTTGAAATCCGCAGCCTGCTTCGTAGGCGCGGGCCGCCACGCCGAAGCCACCGACGTGGTGCGGCGGCAAGGCGAGTCCCCAACAGGATTTTTTGGTGACGCCCAAATGCCGATTCACCGCCGCTGCCGAGACGAGCAATGCTTGTTTGGAAACAGCGATCCACTTCGGTTTGCCCGTGCTGCCGGACGTTTCAAAAAGCACGTGCCCCGCGAGTTCGGGAATCCCCGGCAACGCGGCTGTCCCGTCACTCCAAAAGGCGGCATGGGTTAGTAAAGACGCGTCCATGGCTGGGCGGCTAGAAGGTCGTCGAATCCCAAGCCGAGGCCGTCGGGCACTTTGAATTCAGGCGACCAAGGACCAAGCGTTTCGGCGAATTCGTTAGGTTCGAAAAGGTGGTGGGTTTGCAATCCGCACATGCCGACCAAGCCGGGGAATTGCAGCTCAAGCCGCGCCGCTTCCCACGCGGCGAAGGCCTGACCGAGCGGGTGGTCCATGTAGCTGGTCATGACGACGCGCTGGTTGTGGGCGATGGCGGCCTCGCCTAGCAAGAATGGCTCGTCCACCGCTGGTTTGATCACCATGACCTGTGCGACCGCAGACAGCGGCGTGGCATCGCGGTCCACCGCAAGCTTGACGCGGGTTTTGCGGCGCAGCTCGGCCCAGGAGATTTCGGAAAAGGGACATGGGTCCTCCACGAAGTCGAGTGCGGCGCGGGTTTTCTCACTGAGCGCTAGCAGAAACTCGGCAGCTTGTTCCGAGCTCAACGATTCATTGAAATCGAGCCGCCACTGCAGCGATGGAAATTCCGCGACCATCGATTCGAGAAATTTCGACTCTGCGGATAGCTCGCGCCCGGCCTTGAGTTTCACCGTGGTGAATCCCGCCTCCACGGCGAGCGCCACTTCCGAGGCGTCGGCCTTGGCGAGCGTGGCATGGCTGGCGGGCACTTCCATTTCCTCAAATAACGAATTTTCGAACGAGCGTGCGGCACGGTCATATTCGGCGCAGCGGATCGCACGGCGGACGATCGGCCAGCGGCGTGCGCCCGCCAGATCGGCGAGGCATTTTTCCAGCGTCGGATCGCCGAGTTCCGGCCATGGATGGATGCAGCCGTAGCCGCCATCGATCTGGATCAGCGCGCCTTCGAAGCTGCTTCTGTTGGAAATGGAATTCAGAAAGCCGCGCGCCTTGAGGCGGTAGCGGGAGATCAGCGGCTTTTGTTCGATGAGAATCATGTTCTGTTAAAATTCACAGTGTCCGGGAGTCCGAGCGAACGGAATCACGTCGCGGATGTTTGCCATACCGGTGACGAACATCAGCATCCGCTCGAAGCCCAGGCCGAAGCCTGCGTGCGGGACGCTGCCGTATTTCCGTAGGTCGATGTACCAGTCGTAGGCTTCCGGATTAAGGCCGTGCTTGGCGAAATTTTCCAACAGGATGTCGAGCCGCTCCTCGCGCTGGCTGCCGCCGATGATCTCGCCGATGCCGGGGACCAGCACGTCCATCGCGGTGACGGTTTTGCCGTCGTCGTTGAGGCGCATGTAGAACGGTTTGATTTCCTTCGGATAGTTGAAGACGGTGACCGGTGCCTTGAAGTGCTCTTCCGTTAGCCAGCGCTCGTGCTCGGATTGCAGGTTGAGCCCGTATTCGACGGGATATTCGAAAGTCTTGGCGCTAGCCTTGAGCAACTCGACCGCCGCAGTGTAGGTGATGCGCTCGAAGGGGCGGCTGGCGACGAATTCGAGGCGCTCGCGGAGGCCCTTGTCCACGAACTTTTCGAAAATCGAGAGGTCGCCTTCGCTGTTTTCGAGCGCTTCCTTGACGAGGTATTTCACCAGTGCTTCCGCCAGATCCATGTCGCCCTCCAGATCGCAGAACGCGACTTCCGGCTCGATCATCCAGAACTCGGCGGCGTGGCGGGAGGTGTTGGAATTTTCCGCGCGGAAGGTCGGGCCGAAGGTGTAAATGTTGGACAGGGCGCAGGCGAAGGTTTCGCCTTCAAGCTGGCCGCTGACAGTTAGGTAGGCGCGTTTGCCGAAGAAGTCTTCCTCGGGTTTGGAAATTTTGTCTTCCGGCAGCGTCGTGACGCGGAACATTTCGCCAGCACCCTCGCAGTCGCTGGCGGTGATGATGGGCGTGTGGACGTAGATGAAATCGCGCTCTTGGAAAAACCTGTGCACGGCGTAAGCCATCCGGCTGCGCATGCGAAAGACCGCGCCGTAGAGATTGGTGCGCGGGCGGAGGTGGGCGATGGAGCGGAGGAATTCCGCGCTGTGGCCCTTCTTTTGAAGCGGATAGTCTTCCGGCACCTCGCCTAGCAGTTTCAGCGAGGTCGCCTGCATTTCCCAAAGCTGCCCGGCGGCGGGGGAGGGGATCAATTTCCCGCGCACTTCGACCGAGGCACCGGTGTTCATTTTTGAGATCGCGTCGTAGCCGGGAATTCCGGCGTCCGCGACGATTTGCAAGTTTCCGAGGCAGCTGCCGTCGTTGAGTTCGAGAAAGGAAAACACCTTGGAGTCGCGGCGGGTCCGCACCCAGCCGGCGACGTGGAGGTCGCCGGTGGGTTCGTGGCGTTTGAGAACGTGCTTGATCAGCGATCGCATGCGCTTGGGATAGCCGCAGGCCTGTGTCTTGTCAAAGCGGGGCTGAAAATGGTGATAGCGCAACGCCTGGCTTTTCGTAATAGCGTCCCGCTTATGAAGTTCCTCCACCTCTTGATCCTCGCGACGATTCCCGCCGCCCACGCTTGGTCGCCGGGGCAAGAACCGCCGGCAATGCCGCTCAACGCCTTCGTGCTTCCCGAAGGCTTGGAAATCATCCCATGGGCCGCTTCGCCCGCGCTTTTCAACCCGACGAACATCGACATCGATCACCTCGGCCGGGTCTGGGTCGCGGAAGGAGTCGCCTACCGTGGCAAGGCATCGCGGCAACCGGCCGGGGACCGGATCGTGGTTCTTCAAGACACGGATGGCGACGGCAGATCCGACAGTTCCAAGGTCTTCTGGCAGGATCCCGAGTTGCTTGCCCCGCTCGGCATCGCGGTGTTCGACAATGTGGTCATCGTCTCCCAGCCGCCAAATTTGCTCAAACTCACCGACGTCAACCGCGACGGGAAATTCGAGCCTGCTGCGGGCGACACTCGCGAGGTGGTTCTAACCGGCTTCAACGGAAAAAACCACGACCACTCGCTCCATTCGCTAACCGCCGGACCGGACGGGAAATGGTATTTTAACCAAGGCAACACCTGCGGCGTTTTTACTGACAAATCAGGCAGGACCTTCCGCATCGGCAGCAGCAATTTCAAGAGCGGCGGCGGCGAGTGGCCAGTGGACACCAGGGCGATTTCCGGTAAGGCGAGCGACGACGGCTTCGTCTACGTCGGCGGATTCACGGTGCGGATGAACCCGGACGCCACCCACGTGGAAATCATCGGCAACGGCTACCGGAATTCTTACGAGCAGACGATCAATTCGCGCGGCTTTGTTTTTCAAAACGACAACGATGATCCACCGGCTTGTCGCACCTCTCACGTGATCGAACACGGCAACGCGGGCTTTTTCTCCATGGACGGCACCCGCAGCTGGAAAGCCGACCACCGTCCCGGCCAGGACACGCCGACGGCACAATGGCGGCAGGAAAACCCCGGAACCATGCCGTCCGGCGACGTTTACGGCGGCGGCTCGCCGACCGGCATCGCCTTTTATGAAAACGGCGCGCTGGGCGAGAAATTTACCGGCACACTGCTCTCCTGCGAGGCGGCGCGAAACGTGGTTTTTGGCTATCAGCCGAGCCCGGACGGCGCCGGCTTCAAGCTGGATCGCACCGATTTCCTAACGACCAATCCCGAGAAGCAATTCGATGGCGCCGACTTCACCGGCGGCGCGAGGAAGCACGCCGCGATGGCTGATGCGGACAAGACCCGCTTTAATTTCCGCCCATCTGACATCTGCGTCGGTCCGGACGGCGCGCTCTATGTCGCGGACTGGACCGATCCGCGGGTCGGCGGTCATGACACGCAGGATCCGGCGGCGTCCGGCATTATCTATCGAATCGCGCCGAAGGGATTCAAATCCGTAATCCCGAAGCTCGACCTCGGCACGACCGACGGCGCGATCCTCGCGCTAAAATCCCCTGCGGTGAACGTCCGCTCGCTAGGCTTTCAAAAGCTGAAATCCACCGGAGCCGCCGCTTTTGGCGCGGTGGCAAAAGTCCTCGCAGACCCGAATCCCTACGTCGCTGCCCGCGCGATTTGGCTGATGCCCTATCTCGGTAAAAGTGGCACCATGAAGCTAGATTCCTTGCTCGCCAGCAACGACGCCGCCACCCGGCTGACGGCGTTCCGGGCGATCCGCCGCACCGACGGCAACATCGACGCACTGCCATACGCCCGCAAACTTGCCACCGATCCCGCGCCCGAAATCCGGGCGGAAACCGCTCTCGCAGTGCGCTATCAAAGTTTTGAAAAAGCCCGCGAAGTGCTCATCAACGTGGCCATCGGATACGACGGCAAGGATCGCTCCTATCTCGAATCACTCGGGCTCGGTGCCGGCCACCACACCGAAGCGCTGTGGCGGGCCGTCGGCCAAGAAATCAAGCCCGGCGCGCCCGCGGAATGGTCTGAGCGTTTTGCCCGCCTCACTTGGCGCCTGATGCCCGAGGCCGCCGTTGCCTCCCTAAAAACTCGCGCCGCCGCTGCCGCCCTAAGCCCGGAGCAGCGCAAATTCGCCGTCGACTCGATCGCCTTCATCAAGTCCAAAAATTCTGCGGAAGCCCTGATGGATCTGGCCGCCGAAGGCTCGCCAGTTAGGGGTCAGGCTCTGTGGTGGTTGCAAAACCGCAGCGACGGCGAGTGGGCATCCTTTGGCCTGCAAGCCGACATGGAAAAACGTGGCTTACTCGAGAAAGCCGTCCCGCTCGTGGCGATGATCGTTCCGCTGAAACCTGCCAGCATGAAGTTCACCGTGGCCGACGTGCTCGCGCTTCAAGGCGACGCCACTCGCGGGAAACTCGCCGCCGGCCGCTGCGTCATGTGCCACCAAATCAACGGCGTCGGGCCGGACTATGGGCCCGCGCTTAAGGGCTTCGGCAGCCGCCAAGCACCCGAAGTGGTCGCCCGCTCCATCGTCGATCCATCATTCGATATTTCCCACGGCTTCGAGGGCACCACCATTCAACTCAAGGACGGAAAATCCATCGACGGCCGCATCATCTCGGATGGAAATCCCGTCGTGATCGCCTCGACCGGCGGCGCGACTCAGCGGGTTCCCAAGAACCAGATAGAAAGCCGCAAGGACATGGATCGTTCACTCATGCTCGGGGCCGACCAACTCGGCATGACCGCCCAGGATGTGGCGGACGTCGTCGAGTGGATGAAGAACTATTGAGCTGGCAGGGTCTGATCCGGGGGATGTCTGGCGGACCAAGGAAAGATATTGAATCAAAGAACGATTCGTGCAATTGTGCCGAAATGGTCGAATCGGAGATTAAAAAAATTCGTCGTGTCGCGGTCGTCGTGGCCCATCCGGATGATGAAACCCTCTGGGCGGGAGGGCTCCTGCTCAGTCATCCCGAGTGGAAGCCATTCGTCGTGACACTCTGCTGCGGTAGTGATCCGCAGCGAGCGCCGAAATTTCTAGCGGCCCTCGAGCGCTTCAATGCGCAAGGCGTGATGGGCGATTTGGACGACGGTCCCGCCCAGGTGCCGCTGCCCGCCTCGCTGGTCCGGGAGACCATCCTGTCACTGCTGCCGGGGCAGGATTTCGATGTTCTCATCACCCACGCTCCGCGCAGCGAGCACGCCCGCGACCGGCGGCACGAAGAGGTTTCGCGAGCGGTGCGGGTGTTATGGAAGAGGGGAGATGTCCGCGCCACCAGTCTCTGGCAGTTCGCATACGATGGTCGCGGAGCAACCGCCTCTCCCCGACCCCGGCAGAATGCCGACTTCCAGTTTCCTCTTTCCGACGCGCTGTGGGATCGCAAGTCCGCGATCATCACTGAAGTCTATGGATTCAGCGTGGACAGCTGGGAAGCCCGCGCGGTAACGCGGGGTGAGGCTTTCGATTGTTTTATGGGATAGGTCTGCTCAACCTAAAGCGGTTGCCGGCCGCATCCCGGCGTCGGGAAACCACTCTAGCGCGCCGCGACGAGGTCGTAGCCACGCCAGTCGCCGATGGTGATGTCAGCGAATTCGCCGACGGGGATGGATTCGTCCACCATGACAGAGCCATCGATTTCCGGGGCGTCCCACTGGGTTCTAGCAACGCCGGGTTGCTCGACTAACACGCGGACGGCCTTGCCGACCTGCGCTTGGTTGGTTTCTCCGGCGATGCGTTGGAGCTCGGCCATGGCGCGGGACCAGCGGCTCTTGCGGGTGGCGTGGTGAAGGTGGCCGTCCATTTTGTGAGCGCGGGTGCCTTCTTCCTTGGAGTATTGGAAAACGCCGGCGCGCTCGAAGCGGAACTCGCGGATGAACTCCAACAGCTCTTGGAAATCCTCCTCGGTCTCGCCGGGGAAACCGACGATGAACGTCGTACGAATGCCGAGGCCGGGGATGCCGGCGCGCATGCGGCGCAGCAAGTCACGGATGTAGTCGCCGCTGGTCACGCGTTTCATGGCGGTGAGCATGCGGTCGGAAATGTGCTGGAGCGGGATGTCGACGTATTTCGCGACCTTGTCGCACTCGGCGATGGTTTGAATGAGCTCGTCCGACCAATGCGCCGGATGCGTGTAGAGCAGGCGGACCCAGAAATCGCCCTCGATTTTGTTGATCTCGCGCAGCAGGGTGGAGAGCGACTCGCCCCTGCTGGAATCGACGGGCGAGCTGGGCGTCGGGCGTTTGCCTTCCCACTGGTCCATGCCGAAGTAGGTGGTGTCCTGCGAGATGAGGTTGATTTCCTTCACGCCGGATGCGACGAGCGCCTGGACTTCTCTAACGACGGAGTCCTGGGTGCGCGAGCGGTGCATGCCGCGGATGGTTGGAATGATGCAGAAGGTGCAGGTATGGTTGCAGCCCTCGGCGATTTTCACGTAGGCGAAATGGTCGGGCGTGAGGCGGATGCGCGGCGTGGAGTAGTCCGGGACGTATTGCGGCTTGAGGGTGACGAAATCGCGCGGGTCTTCGGTGGCAGAGGGGCCTTCGGTTTTTTGGACCTCGGCATCGTTTTTCTTTCCTAGCAGGTTCTCAATGATCGGCGCGACCTTGGTGATCTGGTCGAGGCCGATGAAGGCGTCCACTTCCGGCATGATGCCGGGAAGGTCTTTGGCGAAACGTTGTGATAGACAACCGGCGACGATGATTTTCTGGCGCTCGCGGTCGGGATCTTCCGAGCGGTCTTTCACCGCGCCGAAGATGGCATCAATGGATTCCTGCTTCGCCATGTCGATGAACGAGCAGGTGTTGATGATGAGGACATCGGCGAGCTCCGGATCCGGAGTTAGAGACATGCCGGCTTGGGCGAGGTGGCCGATCATGACTTCCGAGTCGATGAGGTTTTTGGCGCAGCCGAGTGAGATGAGACCGACAGTGGTGGACATGCTGATAATTTGAAATTTGAGAGCTGAGATTGGAAATTTCAGTATTGCGGCGGCAGGATGAGTTCGTCGCCGACCTGCGGCTTGACTTGGCCGAAGCCCGGCAACGGGTTGGCGATCGCGCCTTCGGCGGTGATGTCGGAAACCTTGAGCTGGCCGAGGATGCCGGTCTTGCGGCGGATGGCGACGATGACGCCGGACTGGATTTGCTCCGGCAGCAATACTTCAAAGGTGACAAATCCGCCGTATTGCGCGTCCTCAACGTATTCCTTGATGCGGCCGACGAGCAAGGCGTCGCTGATCATGCGGGCGCGGCGGAGCTCGCTGTCCTTACCCTCAAGTCCGCGTTGTGCGAGCAGCCCTTCTTCGTCTTGGGCGATCTTTTTGTCGCGGGTTTCGGCTTCCTTACGGAGTTCGAGTTCCTCGAGTGCGCGCTTGTTTTGTTCGACTTGGAGTTTCATCGCCTCAAGTTCGGAGGAGGCGGGGGTCTGGACGGACTCGCTGCGGAGCAATTGCAAATCCCGCTGCATCTTAAGGTTGTCTTGCTCGGCACGAAGTTCCTTCACCTGTTTTTGAAGGCGGGCGATTTCATCCGCCGGGGTGTTCTTCACCCCTTGATTCATACCCTGCCAAGAGACGGCGAGCGCGCCGAGCAGCAGCGCAATCGTCGCGCCAAGGAGAAGTTTCATCGTGTCCATGGGCGGGACGTTGGACGGCCCAGGAGCGGATGTCAACGCGGGGCGAGCGCGCCCGGATTCGTGCGCAGCCAGGCGTCGGCAGAGGCCGGATCTTCCTGCTTCCAGGCGTTGAGAGTGCGGCGATACATTTGGTCGCGTTGCTTTTGATCGCCGATCCGGGCGATCGCCGCGACGGCGGTGGCGGGGTCATTGCCGAAGGAATGCCAGATGAAATTTTGCACCAAGCGGTCGTTCACGTCGTTGGGATAGCGGTCCATCAGGGAGAACGCGGCCTTCGGGTTTTGCACGGCGGCGCTGGTGATCATGCCGCGGAGGGCGTTGCTGCGGGCCTCACCGGCGGGAAGGGTTTTGAAGGAATTCCATGCGGCTTGTTCGTCCTTTTTCGACCAGGCGCTGTAAATATCATCAATGCGGCGCTGTGAGGCTTCGCCGGGATTAGCGAGGAGCCAGGCAACGGTGCCGGCCGGATCGGTGGCGGCGAGCTTTTCCGCAACGCGCATCATGGCCCCGTTGCGGAGGGAATCATCGGTGATGGCGGCGATCCAGGCGCGGGTAGCGTCCGTTCCTTGCTGGAGGAGATGCGGCAAAATGAAATCGAGGCCTTTGCCACGTTCCTCGCTTCTGGGCATGCCGGCAAGGAGTTCGGTGGCACGGGCGGGGTCGGATTCGGCGATGCCGCGGATGATTCCCGGCAGGTAGGGATTCGCTGCATCGCCTTGGTGATTCGCTTTGGCCCAGCGGATGGCGGCTTCCGGATCGGTCGAGGCCCATGAGGTGAGGATGGTGCCTGCGGCGAACCCGTTGGAAGTATTTTCCTTGGCATAAGCAAGGGCGGATAAGGGATCGGCCTGCGCCCATGCGGTTAGCAGCAGGGAATATTCACCCATCCGCCCTTCGGTGAGGCCAAGACTGCGGAAATGGGCGACGGCTCCGGCGAAATCCCCGGGTCCGAGTTGGTCGATGTAAGCCAGCAAAGCGCGATTCCGGTGCAGCGGGTTTTCTCCGCGCATGATCGACTCCAAGCGCGCCAAGCGGTCTTGGGTGGATAATTTCGCATCACGCTCCGGGCGGGCGCTGCGGGAGGAGCTTCTGGTTTCCGCGCCATTTCCTGGGGAATTTCTTGGTGACGAGCGGGTTGACCGGGTTTCGGCCGGACCGTCTTGGTCCTTCCCCGGCCCAACTGGAGACGAAACGCGGCCTGCCATGAAGCCCCCAACTCCGATGATGACAAGGGCGGCCAAGGCGGTGAGAGGCGTGAGTTTCATAAAATGTGAGCGACGAGCATTGTCACATCACCATAACGATCCTCGCTCCCGGTTTTTTCCAAAAACCGCCTTATTCTCAACCCGCGAAGGCATTCGCAGGCAGTCCCCGGACCCCCAGCCCACGGATCACGAACAAGCGCCCGGCGTGCTCCTCGACCACCGATTTGTGGACGCCGGTGGTGACGAAAAGATCCGCCAAATCCGTCCCGCCGAACGCGCAGGCAGTCGTTTCCAAGCACGGCAGCTCGACGCGCCGCAGCTCCGTGCCCGTCTTCGGATCGAAGCAAACGACGCACCCACCATGGCAAAATGCGATCCATAAATTCCCGTCCGCATCGAGGGTCATTCCGTCCGGCGAGGCATCGAGATGCGCCGTGGAAACCACGCCGCGCAGGTTTCGCAGGTGGCCGTCCTCGTAGTCGAAGGCGAGCACTTCCCGGCGCGGAGTATCGATGTAAAACACCGTTTTCCCATCCGCCGACCAGATGATGCCGTTGGAATTCGTGACCGGGCCGAAGGCTTCGTGGAGCGTGAGATCCGGGTCGAGTCGATAGAGCCGGGCGTCGCCGGTTTTCTTCAGCAGACTGATGGTTCCGGCGAAAAACCGGCCGTCGGGCGAGCACTTGCCGTCGTTGAAACGGTTGTCCGGCTTGTCCGGTTCCGGGTCGGCGATGGGGGTGAGCCGGCCGCTTTCCTCATCCAGAAAGAACAACCCGTGATCGCCGGCGATGACCAGCCCGCCGCTCTCGCGGGGCACCACGGTGCCCACGCGTTGGCCGACGTCCCAGGATTTTTCACTGCCGTCCGCCGGGTCGAAGCGATGGACGCAGTGGCCCTCGATATCGACAAAGTACAAAGCGCCGCGCCACCACAACGGGCCCTCGCCCCACTGGCTGCGGATGTTTCCAATCGGTTCGATGCTGAGCATGACGGAAGCATAAAAGCCCCGGGAAACGCGCGCCACCGCAAAATCATCGATCCAAGGCTTTCATTTTATCTAACTCCTGACAACATGCCGCCATGCGCAGCGAGGCTTCCAGTGATGTCTTCAAAGTTTGGCTCTACGCCGCGGCATCGGTGCTGCTAGGCGCGTGGGCGGCCCCGCTGCTTTACAATGCCGGCAAGGCCATCGCGGAAATCTGCGCCACCAAACAAACCAACAGCCCGCTGGAGTGGCTCGCGGGGATCTGCCAGAGGACGAATTTGCCGGGGTTTTTCCAGGCGAGCCTGGTGATTTTCGCGGTGATTTTGTTCCTGCCGTTCATGCAATGGCTGCGCGGCGGACGGGCGGTGGCGGACGGAAATCCCTGGTCATTCCGCCTGCCGGAAAGCGCCAGGGCGCGCACTGCCGGACAACGGCTGACGAAGAATCCACACGGGCTGCGGCAGGGCGTGGCAGGTTTTCTACTCGTCACCGCGCTGTTCCTCATGCTTGCCGGAGTGATGGTTCTAACCGGGCTTTTCGAGTGGAAAAGTCCGGCTGAAAGCTTAGCGAAGCTCGTGTTGCGGGCGTCCGCAGCCGCGCTCGGGCTCGCGGTCTTGCAGGAAGTCCTGTTCCGCGGAATCGCGATGGGAATCTTCCTGAGGGCGATGCGGCCCGCGGCGGCGCTTGGCATGTCGGCGGTGCTTTTTGCGTTGGTCCACGCTCTCCATCCTCCGCCCGGCGTCTCGGTGATCGATGCGGATGCCTCCGGGACCGGCTTCGAACTGCTGCGCAACATCATGGCGCGTTTTTCCCATCCACGGGTGTTTCTTGGGACTTTAGCTCCGCTGCTCGCCCTCGGCGGCGTGCTCGCCTACGCGCGCTGGCGGACCGCCTCGCTGTGCATGCCCATCGGGCTTCATGCCGGCTGGATTTTCACGAACATGATCGTCGGTGGAGTGACCGTGGCGGCGAGCCGCCCGGGCTCGATCATGTGGGTGATTTCAGGCGCGTCGCTGACCCAAGGCTTGGTTGCCCTCGCCGGGATCCTGATCGTGGGAGCCCTCGCCAACTACCTGACAACGCCCGCCGATGATACCGACACCCCCGCTTGAAATCCGCGGCTGGCGGAAACTCGCGTCCCGCGCGCTGGACCTGCTCTACCCGCCGCTCTGTACGGTCTGCCAGAAAAATCTATCCGAAGGGCGGGCGCTGTGCGATGCCTGCGACGCCGACTTGCCGCGACTCGCCGAGCCATTTTGTAAAACCTGCGGCGAGCCGTTCCCGGGAGAAATCGAGGGTCCCTTCGCCTGCCCGAACTGCAGCAAACTGAAGTTCGCCTTCGAGTTCGCCCGCCCGGCGATGGTGCGCGACGACCGTGTGCTAGAGATCATTCACCGGCTGAAATACGGCCGCGAACTCCATCTCGCGAAAGACCTCGGCCGACTCGCCGCCGACGCGTTTGCCGATGCCCGGCTGGTTCCGGCGCTCGCGGGAAGTTGGCCGTTAGTGCCCGTGCCGCTGCATCGCAAGCGCTTGCAACACCGCCATTTCAACCAAGCCGAGGAAATTTCCCGCGTGCTCTCCGCGCATACCGGCTTGCCGGTCATCCGCGCCCTCCGGCGGATCCGCGCCACCGAGCACCAGACCGCGCTCACCCGCTCCCAACGCCTGGAAAACCTCCGCGGGGCCTTCATCATCACCGCCGCCGGCCGCCGCCGGAGCGAACAGTTCCCAGCGGGCGCGGTGCTCGTCGATGACGTGCTCACCACCGGCTCGACCGTGGACGAATGCGCGAAAATCCTCCGCCGCGCGGGCTTTCAAAAAGTCGTCGCCGTCACCGTGATGCGGGGCTAACCGTGCGACCGCGTCGTTTCAAAGCGCTTCAAAACAAGGTGGCAAATCACCGCAGTCAGCCCGAGCGTGAGGAGCGGCAACAGCCCGGAACGCAGCGAGTCGCCTACTCCCCACGGCCGCAGCGGATGAGCCGGCACCGATTGATAGATCATGTTGAACGCCTTGAACGCAAGAATCCAACCGGCGTGAAGTCCGATCGAAAACCACAGCGCCCCGGTCCGCACGCGAGCCCTCGCCAAGATCATTCCGATGACGAACAGAGTCGCGAAATCCGTGATAAAAAATTGCGGGTTCGTGAAGTGCAGCAGGATCTTTCCCAACAGCTCGAAACCTGCCAGCGGCGCTCCGGGCACCGCAATGACCGCTCCGTCCGGCGGCTGGAGGAAGTGGACAAAGGCGAAAAAAAGCGAAGTCCCGAGACAGGCCGCGAGCGGTTTGGCAAACCGCAGCCAAAGCCCTAGCAGAAGCCCGCGGAACAGCCATTCCTCCAACAACGATGCGCCGATCGCCGCAGGTAAAACCCCGCTCGCCAGCTTGCCAACGCCAGGCACTTTGGCCTTGGGAACGTATGCTCCTAACGATGCCAGAATCGCGCCCGCCGCCCATAGCATGCCGCCCGCAATCACGCAGCCCGCAGCGATTTGGAGCAGCGCGGATTGCCAGGAAAACCGGCGCGCAGCCACCCCGACCGCACCGGTGTCGGCCCGGATCCCACGGATTCGACGCAACAAAAGCGGCAATAATAGCAGCGCGGAAACCACCAGCGAGCGGCTGAAATACCGACTGAAAGGTGCCCGGCGGCATGACTTTCCCACTGACTCGACGAGCGCATTGAAATCGGCGGCGGCAGAAATTTCCCCTAACCATTTTCCCGCTTGGTAAAGCCACGGCGAAATCACCGCGGCCAGCAGCACCGCGGAGACGACCCACAGCACCGCCGCGCCGGCTTCGGAGTGGAAAAAGCGCTTCATCAGCAGCAGTCTTGAAGGGTGCCAGCGCGCTTGTCTAGAGGCTCATGAAAAAGCCGCCGGAAAATCTCCCGGCGGCCTGTTTGCAAATCGGAAACGCGTATTTATCAGAGTCCGCGCAACGTCGCCTTGATGGCTTCGAAGTTCGGCTGGTCGCCGGGATTTTCGAGCACCTCGGCGTATTGGACCACGCCGGATTTATCGATCACGAAGGCCGAACGCTTCGACACGCCGCCCATGATCAGGTTCTTCGCGGGCAGGAATTGGTCGTAAGCCACGCCGTAAGCGGCGGTCACCTTGTGCTCGTAATCGCTGAGCAGCGAGATCGTGATGCTTTCCTTTTGCGCCCAAGCTTCTTGGGCGAACGGATTGTCACCGGAAATCCCGAGCACCTTCGCGTCGAGCGCGTCGTAATCAGAAATCCCTTGAGAAATCCCGCACAACTCGGTCGTGCAACCGCCGGTGAACGCCATCGGCACGAACAGCAGGACAATGTTGGATTTTCCAACAAGCTCGCTCAGCGTCACCAATTCCGGGCCGTTGGCGGTTTTGCTGACGAGAGTGAAATCAGGGGCTTTGTCGCCGACGTTAATGGACATGATCGTTTGTTGGTTGTTTGAAGTTCGCCGGCATCCTAGAACAGGGCATTCGGATATGTCATACCAATTCTCACAATTTGGCCAACACCTCGGCTGCGGCAGTGGAATCGGCGAGCTGATGGACGACCTCGGCCACGCTCTTGCCAGTGGCGGCCCGGACCTGAAAATGCTCGGCGGCGGCCAACCCGCCCGCATCCCCGAGATCAATTCCGTCTGGCGGCGGCGGCTCGAAGAACTGTTGGAGGAAATGGGCGGCCTTGAGCGCGCGCTCACCACCTACGACCCGCCGGGCGGAAATCCCCAATTCATCCAAGCCATCGCCACGCTGTTCCGCGAGACCTTCGACTGGGAGCTCGGCCCGGATAACGTCGGCGTCACCAGCGGCGGCCAGACCGCTTTCTATTTTCTCTTCAACCTGCTCGCCGGACCGATGCCAGACGGTCGCCGCCGGAAAATTCTGCTGCCGCTCGTCCCCGAATACATTGGTTATGCGAACCAAGGTGCCAGCGGCGATCTCTTCCGCGCCGTCACCCCGCTCATCGAAAAAACCGGCCCGCACGAGTTCAAATACCGCGTCGATTTCGACCAACTCGAAGTCACCCCCGACATCGCCGCGATCTGCGCCTCTCGCCCCACCAATCCCACCGGCAACGTCCTCACCGACGAGGAAATTGCCCGCCTCTCCGCCATCGCCAAGCAGCACAACATCCCACTCATCATCGATAACGCTTACGGTGCGCCCTTTCCCGGCATCATCTTCGCCGAGGCCACGCCGTTCTGGGAGGCGCACGTGATTTTGACGCTCAGCCTCTCCAAGCTCGGCCTGCCCGGCACCCGCACCGGCATCGTCATCGGCCCCCCGGAAATCATCCGCGCGCTTGGCTCGATGAGCGCCATCGCCGGCCTATCCAATCCTAACATCGGCCAGCAAATCACCCTGCCGCTGGTCAAATCCGGCGAGATTCTCCGCCTCAGCCGCGAGGTGGTGCGTCCGTTCTATCTGGAAAAATGCCAGCTCGCCCGCCAAGCCGCGATGGACGCGTTCGGCGACGACATCGACTGGTTCATGCACCGCAGCGAGGGCGCGCTGTTCCTCTGGTTCTGGTTTCCCGGCCTGCCGATCACCTCCCAAGAACTCTATGAACGCCTGAAGAGACGCGAAGTCCTCGTCATCCCCGGCCATCACTTCTTCTTCGGCCAAGAGGACAAAAACTGGCAGCACCGCCACGAATGCATCCGCGTTTCCTACGCCATGGACGAAGCCGTAGTGAAAGACGGGCTAAAGATCATCGCCGAGGAAGTGCGGAACGCCTCAAAATAAGGGGAATGGACGTCAGTCGGGAGCGAATCCGGCTGAGACAGCCGGAACACATTGCCCGCCAGTTAGCGCACGACCCGCGCGCCGCCGCCGCCGATTTGTTTTTCGACTTCCTTGCGGGTGACCATCGAGGTGTCGCCGGGCGTGGTCGAGGCGAGCGCGCCGTGGGCGGCCCCGTATTCGACGGCTTTCTGGGCGTCGTTGAACTCGAGGAATCCAAACTGCAGGCCGCTTGCAAAGCTGTCGCCGCCGCCGACGCGGTCCATGATTTCCAAGCCGGGGTATTTCCGGCTTTCGTGGAATTTTCCTTCATGCCAGAGGATCGCGGACCAGTCGTTGACGGTCGCGGAAATCACGCCGCGCAGCGTGGTGGCGGCGACCTTGAAGTTCGGGAAGGTCTTCACCGCAGTTTCGATCATCGCCTTGAAGGCATCCAGCTCGATGGCGGAAATGTTGTGGTCCACGCCCTCAACCTCGAAGCCGAGCGATGCGGTGAAATCTTCCTCGTTGCCGATCATGACATCGACATATTTCGCGATCTCGCGGTTCACTTCCTGCGCTTTCGCCAAGCCGCCGATGGTTTTCCAGAGCGACGGACGGTAGTTGAGATCGTAGGAAACGACGGTGCCGTATTTGTTAGCGGCCTTCACGGCTTCGACAGTTAGAGCGGCGGTGGACTCCGAGAGCGCGGCGAAAATCCCGCCGGTGTGGAACCAGCGGACGCCGAGCTTGCCGAAGATGTGGTCCCAATCGACGTCGCCCGGCTTGAGTTGCGAGGCGGCGGTGTTGCCGCGGTCGGGATTTCCAACCGCGCCGCGGATGCCGAAGCCGCGCTCGGTGAAATTCAGGCCGTTTCTAACTTTCCGGCCGATGCCGTCGTCCTCGCGCCATTGGATGAAATCCGTGGCCACGCCGCCCTGCATGATGAAGTCCTCGATCAGGTGGCCGATTTCGTTATCGACGAAAGCGGTGACCACGGCGGTTTTGTAACCGAAGCATTTCCGCAGGCCGCGCGAGGTGTTATATTCGCCGCCGCCTTCCCAAGCTTGGAAATGGCGGGCGGTGCGGATGCGGCCTTCGCCGGGATCGAGACGCAGCATGACTTCGCCCATCGAGAGTTGATCGAAGGCGCATTCGGATTTCGGTTTGATCGTGAGTGACATGGTTTTTCTTGGGGTGAATGGCTGGGAATTCAAAGGTCCGTGTCCTTGGCTGTAAAGCCTTTGAAGCGCGGTGAGGTGTCGGTAATAAAGCGAATGGCGGCGCTCAGGATTTCCGGCCTTCGTCGTATTCGAAATACTCGAGCATCGTCACGATCTCGGCGCGTCCCTCGAGGCCACTCTCCTTTTTTCGGCGGGTCAAAATTTCGCTAACGCCGTCATTCCAACCGACCTTTTTCAGGTAGTTATTCCAGATGAAAAGGTCGCCCTCGCTGAGCTCGCGGCCGGTTTCGAAGCACCATTTCAGGATCTCCTCGTCGCTGCCGCCTTGCAGCACGCGTGCCGCGAGATCTTCATATTTCACCCGCAGGAAATCCGCGCAGCGGGCGTCAAAGCCCGAGCCGAGATTGTCACAAAAGTCCTCCCGCAGTGTGCCTGCCGCATGCCGCCGGATTTTATCCAGCATGCGGGCGAAATAAATCATGCCGAGGGTTTCCTGGTAGGCGGAGAGCGGTGCGGTTTTCATAAATCCGCAGCCGTGTTATCCGCCGTGGACGGACAAAGCAAGCCTATCGGGCACCGTCGGCGGCGAGCATGCGGGCCAGCGGAGCAGGCGAGAGCTCGTCAGCCCCGGCGTTCCGCAAGGACGCGATCGTCGCCGTCGGATCGAGCCGGTTGAGCGGAAACATCGCGTAACCCGCGCCGATGTCCACGCCGTCGCTGGTCCGCATTTCGAAATGCAGATGCGCCGGATAGTAGCCGTTCGCTGTGCCCACGGTGCCGACTTTCCCGCCGCGCGGGACGAGCGCGCCGGTCGCGACATCGATGCGGTGAAGGTGCGCATACATCGAATGCAACGGCCGCCCGTCCGCCGCAGTGTGCGCGATGACGACCAGTTTCCCCCACCCCGGCGAGGGCTCTCCGGCGAAAACGACCAGCCCGTCCGCCGTGCAAAAAACCGGGTCTCCCAGATCGGTGTTCATCCCGCCGATGCCGTTGAGGTCGTCGCCCGTGTGATGACCGCCGCGCTTGTCGTTCATCTCCCAGAACTTCTGCGCGTTGTAAACGAGCCCCGCGTGGTCCGATCCCAGCGGCGGATCAAACCGCAGCGCCCGCGGAATTTCCGCCGTCTGCCATGCAGATAGAAAATGGAAGCGATGGTCCGGCTCGCCGTGCGCGGGCATTGCCAGCGGCGAATCCGCATCGATCTCCGCCGCCTGCCGCTTCAACAGAAATCCAACAGCCCCGGCCAGCGCGGCGAGCACGAGAAGGATCAATAGTTTCGACGGCCGCATCTGCATGACGCGAATACTGGGAATCTGCCGGGAAACATTCAAGGTGCATCCCCCGCCCGGCGCTCAACAAGCGCTGTGGAGCCGGCTTCCTGAAATCGCGTTCCGGTGCACCTCAAGGCCGGTTGCTGAACGCGCCGGTATCAGTGATCTTCCTTATCCTAAAAAGGAAAATGGGCGCGTTGATTTAACGCCTTGGGCGTGCCATGGCGTGGAGCGGTTAGGATGGACCAGTGGACCGCCTTTTTTATCCGCTGAGCAGTAGTGCGGCCTCGGGTGGCAGCCCTGGAAGCCATTTTCCTCCCAGATAGCGGCGCAGCAGCCGGGTCAGGAGCAGGCTCCAGCGTTGCCCTACTTCCCATCGC
>JAYSYA010000209.1:0-96950 GCA_043716765.1 Akkermansiaceae bacterium | reverse complement strand
TCGGTTTTTCCAACGCCGGTCGGACCGAGGAAAAGAAACGAACCGACGGGACGGCCGGGATTTTTCAGGCCAGCACGCGAACGCCTGATCGCCCTCGCAAGAGCCGAGATCGCTGGACGCTGAGAAACGATACGTTCCTGTAGAGCTTTTTCGATGGAGAGCAGCTTTTCTGCCTCTTTTTGCTTGACAGACGAAACAGGAACGCCGGTCCAGCGGGCGATCACCTCGTCAACATCGTCTTTTGTAACCTCGACCGCAAAGAACGAATCTTCGAGCGAGCGTAGCTCGAGCGAGATCAATTGATCTTCGTTAGCTGCGGTGCGCTTCCAGTTGTCTACTGTTTCCTTCCATGACGGCTCGCCGCGATATTCTTGCTGGTACCGCAGCTTAGCTCTTGCTCCGGCTTCGTCGAGAACGTCGATGGCTTTGTCCGGCAGGAAACGGGCGGTTAGATAACGCGCGGTCAGCTTGACCGCAGCCTCGATGGCTTCCGGCGTGAACTTTGCTTTGTGGTGGGATTCGTATTTCTCTTGAAGACCTTGAAGGATTTTAATCGCGTCGTCCACGGACGGCTCCTCTACTTTCACCTGTTGGAAACGGCGCTCGAGCGCGGAGTCCTTCTCGATGTATTTGCGATACTCGTTGAGTGTGGTCGCGCCGACGCATTGCAACTCGGCCCGGCTAAGAGCGGGCTTGATGATGTTGGAAGCGTCCATCGCGCCCTCGGCGGAACCTGCACCGACGATGGTGTGAAGCTCATCGATGAAAAGGATGACATTCTTCACCTTACGGATTTCATCCATGACCGCCTTGATGCGCTCTTCGAATTGGCCGCGGTATTTGGTGCCGGCGACCATCAATGCGAGATCGAGGGTGATGACTTTCTTGTCGCGGAGGATTTCAGGCACATTGCCGGTGGCGATTTCCTGGGCAAGTCCTTCGACGATGGCGGTCTTGCCGACACCCGCTTCCCCAATCAAGACGGGGTTGTTTTTGGTACGGCGGCAGAGGATTTGAATGACGCGTTCGATTTCGCTTTCGCGGCCGATCACCGGGTCGAGTCCGCCTTCGCGGGCGACCTTGGTGAGATCACGGCCGAAAGCCTTGAGCGCCGGGGTCTTGGATTTCGCATCAGCACCGGCGGTCGGGGCTTGGGCTTGCGATTCTTCCTCGAAAGGGCCTTCGCCTTCTTCGATTTCGTCATCGTCGTCCTCATCCTCGTTCTGGTCTTCAGGCGAGAAATTCGGATCGATTTCCGCGAGGATTTCGTTGCGAGTGCGTTGAATGTCCACGTCGAGGCGCTTGAGCACACGGGCAGCGACGCCCTCGCCCTCGCGCAGCAGGCCGAGGAGCAAGTGCTCGGTGCCGACGTAGGAATGGTTGAGGGCTTTGGCTTCCTTGTTGGCGAGCGCCAAAACTTTTTTCACCCGTGGGGTATAAGGGATGTTTCCAACGGATTTCTGAGGCGGACCGGAGCCGACTTCTTTTTCCACTTCCATGCGGACGGCTTCGAGCTCAAGGCCCATGCGTTCGAGAACATTCACGGCTACGCCCTGACCGAGCTTGATCAAGCCGAGGAGCAGGTGCTCGGTGCCGACGTACGAGTGATTGAATCGATCCGCCTCTTTGCGGGCGAGAGCGAGAACTTGTTGAGCGCGTGGAGTGAAGTTATTCATGAGTCGCCTGGATTAGAAGGGTCGGGTAAGATCTTTTCGTCTTTTGCTGATATACGATTATCAGGGGATTCGAGAGAATGCAAACGGGAGCGCACGATTTCTGCACGAATTGAATCTCTTTCTTCCGGAGAAAGTTTTCTGCCCGAGTGGAGTTGAAGATGGGCCGGCTGGATGTCCATCAGCAACGAGTCACAAAGCATCACCGTTGCCGGAGCGAAAAAACCGAGCGTGCCGCCTAGACGCAGTAGCGAGAGGTGGTTGAGAGCCTCCTTGGAATCGATGATGTGGGAATAACGGAGGACTCCGTAAGCGCGGCCAATCTTGTCGGCGACCATGTCCGGATCGTCTTCAAGCAGCTTTTCGCGGGCGTTCTGCTCGTGGTTGGCGACTTGGGAAATGACCCGCTCGAGGCGGCGAATGATGGTTTCCTCGCTCTCGCCAAGCGTAGATTGATTGGAAATTTGATAGAGATTTCCGAGGGATTCGGTCCCCTCCCCGTAAAGCCCGCGGACCGCGAGGCCGATTTTATTGACGGCTTGGAGGACTTGGCCGATTTGGTCGCTGAGCACCAAGCCAGGCAGGTGCAGCATGGCGGACGCGCGCAGGCCAGTGCCGAGATTCGTCGGGCACGTGGTGAGGTAGCCAAGCGTCGGGTCGAAGGCAAATTCGAGCGAGGTTTCCAGCTCGGTATCAAGTTCGGAAAGCGCCGCGAAAGCGGCGGAAAGTTGCAAGCCGGGGCGGATCGCCTGCATCCGCAAATGATCCTCCTCGTTAAGCATCAAGCTGAAAGTCTGGCGCCGCTCAATGACTGCCGCCGAGCCGTCACCGCGGGCGGCATGTTCGCGGGAAATCAGGTGACGCTCGACGAGGACTTGCTTTTGCACCGATGTCAGGGCGCCAAGTTCGTGGGAAAAGGCGCCTTTCATCGCCGGCAACGCCTCCACCGCCGGGCGCATCAAGTCAAGGGCGGCGGCACGTTGGTCGCGCTTCGCCCAGCCCGGGAATGGATGGCGCCGCAGGTTTCGCGCGAGGCGGATCCGGGAAGTCAGCACGGCGCCATGCTCCCCCTGCCCGCCCGTCATCCAATCGGCGGGATGCTTGATGAGAGTGCTGAAACGCATCATGGTTTGGTTTCGCTGAGGTTGTGGATTTCATCGCGGATGCCGGCGGCTTCCTCGTAGCTCTCCGACGTGATCGCTTGGTCCAGCCGCGAGCGGAGTTCTTCGATCCGCTGGTTGCGGAACTGGATCGCCATCAAGCCTTCCGGCACTTTCCCGATGTGCGAGGTGCCCTTGTGCATGCCGCGGACCATCTGCCCCACTTCGTCGCGGAAGGTGGCGTAGCAATCGCTGCAACCAAAGCGCCGGACCCGTTTCAAATCCTCCAGCGCGAATCCGCAGGTGGCGCACTTTTTCCCATTTCCGGGAGTGGTCGGCGAGGTTCCTCCGCTGACCGTGCCCGGGCCGCCCGGCAGGCCTCCGAGTAACAGGTCCGCCAACGAAAACCCGGTCGGGTCGGTGACTCCGCGTTCTTTCGCGCAACTGTCGCAAAGGCAGACTTTTTTCATCTGCCCCTCGACGAGTTGCGTGAGGAAGACAGTGGCTTTTTGATCGCAGAAATCACACTTCATGGGGTTTGAGCATTTATCAGTTAAGCAAAAGGAGTGCCAGTGCTCATCGCGAGCTCGTGGAACGCCTTGTGAAAGCGGGCGGTGAACGGCCCAGGCTTGCCGGTGCCGATGACGCGGCGGTCGAGCGCCACCACTGGGATCACCTCGGCGGCGGTGCCCGTTAGGAAACATTCGTCCGCCGTGAAAATATCATAACGCGTCAGCGAGCACTCCTTGAAAGGCACGCCGAGGGTCTCCGCGAGCTCGATGATCACCGCGCGGGTGATGCCGTCGAGCGCGCCATCGCAAATCAACGGGGTGAGCAGCACGCCGTTTTTCAGCAGGAACAAATTATCCCCCGTGCACTCGGCCACGTAGCCCTGCTCGTTGAGCATCACGGCTTCCAGCGCGTTCGCCTGGATCGCCTCGACCTTGGCCATGATGTTGTTGAGGTAGTTCAGCGATTTCACCTGCGGCATCAGCGCGCCGGGTGCCGGCCGTCGGGTCGCGCAAGTGATGATAGAAAGCCCCTCGACGTAGGTTTCCGGCGGATAGAGCTGGATCGTCGAGGCGATGATGAACATCGACGGCGTGGGGCAAAGATACGGATTCAGTCCGAGACCGCCGGTCCCGCGGGTGACCACGAGGCGGATGTAGCCATCCGTCAAGCCGTTCGCAGCCACCGTCTCGCAGGTAAACTTGCAAACTTCTTCCTGCGTCCACGGCAGATTGAGAATGATCGCGCGGGCGGAATCGAAGAGCCGCCGAATGTGCTCTTCCAAGCGGAAGACGCGTCCGTTATAAAACCGAATGCCTTCAAACACGCCATCACCGTAGAGAAGACCGTGGTCAAAGACCGACACCTTCGCTTCAGATTCGTCCACCAAATTACCGTCGAGCCAGATTTTCATGTGAGATTCTGGGGCAAGGGTAAGTGGATCACTGGCTCTGGCAAGCGGGAGATTGGAGAATCATTCGAGATCTCCCCCTTCGCGCGGCGGAAGCTCGCAAGAAGCCCACGTCAGACGGCCCCACATCCCGTACCCGGCACCTCGCTCCCTGAAACCTCGCCAATTTTTGTGAGGTGACGGTGGCGGAGTCGCGCTTCAATATCCCCACAATGAAAACCAACTCATGGATCGTTCTCGTCGGATTGAGCCTGTTCGGAGTCGGAGGGTTTATCGCAGGCCGCAGCTCAGCTCCAGATTCCTCTGCGGACTGCCGGGACCCCTAGCAGTTGTAAAGGCAAGGCGATCGCCGACCCCACCCTCCAGAACAGCCTGATTTCCAAAATTGCCGAGCCGATGGCCGAAACGTGATGCTGAAGGCACCCAGGCTTGGCTCGAGAAAAATCCTGTTTCCGAAAACGTGCGAAGCCACCTTGCCCGGCTGCAGGCGGAACGCCTGCCGTAAGCGATTTGGCTGGCAGCCTTGATGCAAATCGCGGGTCAGGGAATTTTCTCGGCGGGATCGGTGATTGACGCCCAATCCACCGCTCCGTGATCAAGCCGTTGGACCTCGCTGGCGTAAACCGCGTCCTCGTTTTTGGGGTCCATTTCGGCGGCGAGCTGGATGAAAAACTGCCCGAGACGTTGGTTCTCATCGCCGCCTTGTTTCAGTAACAACTGCCCGCGAGTCAGGATCAGCCGCGCCAACACCGGCGGGCTGTAATTGCTATCCGCGAGTTCAGGTAGAACGCCTTTGGAAAGCTGGAAATTCACCACCACCGCCCGCTTGTTGCGCGGTGAAAGCTGGAGCGCCAGCGCCAGCATCCGCCGCGCGTCCGCCAGCGACGCGGGCGACGCCTTGGCCACCGCCACTTGATTGGAAGCCTGCGTCGCGAGATTGGTCGCGTATTCCTCGCGCTCGGAGTCGAGCATCCCAAGGTCCGCAGTGAACACGCTGGCGACGACCTTCGGCGAGTCCCACGCGAACGATTTCCTCGAATCCTCCGCGTCGAGAAACGACACCGTCGCACAAAAAATTGCCGCTACTTGCCAAAAACGCATCATCGGGCGTAAGGATGGAAGAAGTCCGATTGTTGGCAAGTGGCAATTCCCGAATCAGCGCCTGACAAAGCCCAGCTCCGCAACACCATGCGGCGGCTCCTCCGCGAGCAGCAACCCGCCTCCGACAAAGCCTGCGCGGCCTTGCAACGCTGGCTGCTCGCCCACCCCGCGCTCCGCACCATCGCCGTCTATTCGCCGCTCCCCGGCGAGGTCGATCTCTCGCCCACCCTCCGGCTGCGCGCCGAAACGCGCTGGGTCTATCCAAAAATTCGCGGCACCGACCTGAGCTTCCACAACGGACTCGCGCTCGTTGCCGGCGCTTTCGGCATCCTCGAACCCGCCGCCGACTCGCCCGAAGTCGCGTTGGCTGAAATCGACGCATTCCTCTGTCCCGGCCTCGCCTTCGACCCGCGCGGCGGTCGCCTCGGCCGCGGCCGCGGATTCTACGACCGGATGCTCGCCAACGTTCGCCCCGACGCGCTCAAGCTCGGAGTTTGTTTTGAAATCCAGTTAGTCGCCGACACCTTTCCTGAAGCTCACGACGTCCTGATGGACCACGTCATTGCGGGTTGAAAAAAACCCCGCCCTCAAGCCCAGTTCGGCACGTCCAGCCGGAACTCCGGAATCCGCGCGAAGATCCAATCGCCGCCCGCGGTTTCTCCGAAGAACGCTCCCGAAACCCGCGCTCCGCGGGCAACCACGTGATAGCTGTTATACGAAAAATGGCCGCCCGGCTCGATCACCGGAGTCTGCCCCACCACGCCGTCGCCTTCGACCACGGTGATTTCCCCCTCGTCCTCTTGGACCACCCACTTGCGGCCGCGGATTGTCACCGGCACCTCCGTTTCATTGTGAATCGAAATGAAATAAACGAACGGATGCGGCTTCTCCGGAGGCGCGTCGAGGCCGGGCATATACACCACGTCGTCCACCTTCACGCGAAGCCCTTCAAGTTCCCGGATCACACCTGCCATGGCGGCCATCGTTCCGCGAGTTGCGGAAACTGCCAAGCACGAAACAAAATTGCGACTATAGGTTCATCCCGCTGGATTCGGCAGGGTAAAATAAAAGGTCTGAATACTCCGTAGAATCGCCAAAATGGGAAGGTGGAAATCCACAGCCGTCGCTCGCGCCGCAAGCCACCGGGAAGGTGCCACTTGAGACACCTTCAGGATTCCAACCAGCCGCACGCTTGCTTCGCGAAATAGGTGAGAATCATGTCCGCGCCGGCGCGCTTGATGGCGAGCAAGGATTCAAGGACGATCGCTTTTTCATCGAGCCAGCCACCGGCGGCGGCGCTCTTGAGCATCAGATACTCGCCGCTGACCTGATAGGCGGCGACCGGCAGCGTGCTGGTCTCGCGGACTTTGGCGATGATGTCCAGATAGAGCCCGGCCGGTTTCACCATCAGCATGTCGGCACCCTCCGCTTCGTCGAGTAGGGTCTCGCGGACGGCTTCGCGCGCGTTCGCGGGATCCATCTGGTAGGTTTTCTTGTCGCCATCCTTCGGCGCGGAATCCAGCGCGCCGCGGAACGGACCGTAGAAGGCAGACGCGTATTTCGCGGTGTAGCTGAGGATGGAAACGTTGGTGAAACCCTCGCGGTCGAGCGCGTCGCGGATGGCGGCGACGCGGCCGTCCATCATGTCGGACGGGGCGACGATGTCCGCTCCGGCACGGGCGTGGCAGAGCGCCTGCTGGCAGAGAACTTCGACGGTTTCGTCGTTGAGGATTTCCAACTCCCCTCGCCCGTCGCGCTGGACGATGCCGTCGTGACCGTCGGAATTGTACGGATCGAGCGCGACGTCGGTGATGACGATGAGCGTGGGATGCGCGGCCTTGAGCGCGCGGATGGCGCGGGGCACGAGGCCGTCGTCGTTAGAAGATTCCTCGGCCAGCGGCGTCTTGAGCGGTTCCTCGATTTTCGGAAATAGCACGATGGCGGGAATTCCTAACGCATGCGCTTCCCCGGCCTCGCGGACCAAGCTCGCCAGCGACCAGCGCGTGACGCCGGGCATCGAGGCGATGGCCGTGTCTTCCGCTTCCTCGTGGAAAAACAACGGCAGGATGAAGTCGGCGGGAGCGAGCGTGGTTTCGCGAACCATCGCGCGGATGGCAGGCGTGCGGCGATTGCGGCGGGGGCGGTTCATGGGGATTTCAAATTTGAGATTTGAGATTTGAAATTGTCAGATGCGATGGCAATCGCATTCGCCGCAGCGTAGTCGCGGGCGTGGGTGAGGCTGATCTGGATTTCGGTGATGCCGTTGTGACGGGCAAACTCAGCGGCGTTGCCTTGGAGCAGAAGCTTCGGCGCGCCCGACGGATCGCGGGTGATTTCAAGCTCCAACCAACCGGCCTGGCCGCCGATGCCGGTGCCGAGTGCCTTGGAAACCGCCTCTTTCGCAGCAAAGCGGGCAGCATAGTTGAGCGCGGATTTCTTCTGCGCCTCGCAGTAGGCGCGCTCGTCGGCGGTGAACAATTTCGCGAGAAACGACTCACCATGGCGCTCGATGGCCGAGGCGATCCGATCCACCTCCACCACGTCGATCCCAATGCCGAAAATCCGCATGATCAGACTTGGTAAGCGGCCATCAGCTCCTTCATCTCCCGCACCGCAGCGGTCAGGCCCACGCGGGTCGCGCGGGCGATGATGCTGTGGCCGATGTTGAGCTCGGCGAGGTGCGGGATCGTTAGAATCTGTTGGATGTTCGTGTAGTTGATGCCGTGGCCGGCATTCACTTGGAGGCTCAGGTGGCCTTCCCTGGCGGCGGCGACAAGGCGCTCTAACTCGGTTTGCACGGCATCGCCGGTGGCGTTGGCGAAGGCTCCGGTGTGGAGCTCAATCATGTCGGCGCAAGCCTCGCAGGCGGCTTCGACTTGTTTCAAATCTGGATCGATGAAAACGCTCACGCGGATCCCCGAATCCTGCAGGCGGGCGATGACCATGCGGGTCTTGTCGAAACTCGCGAGCACGTTGAGGCCGCCTTCGGTGGTGATTTCCATGCGGTTTTCCGGCACAAGGCAGACGAACTCCGGCTTTAATTTCAGCGCGAGCCCGACCATTTCCTCGGTGACCCCCATTTCGAGATTCAAGGGCAGCTTGATTTCCTCACGGATTCGATAGGCGTCGGCGTCCTGCATGTGGCGGCGGTCGCCGCGGACGTGGATGGTTAGAGAATCAGCCCCGCCGACGAGGGCGTCTTGGCCGGCGACCACCGGGCAGGGCTCGGCGTGCGGCGAGTCCGGTTCCTTCGCGTAGCGGGCCTGACGCAAGGTGGCGATGTGGTCGATGTTGACTCCGAGAAGCAATGGCATGAGCGGAAATAGACTTTGGGCATGATTCCCGCAAGACTCTCTTGCGGTGCCAAATCACGGCGGCGCGAGCAGCGTCAACGGCCACCACGGGATGTTCCGCAAAATCCAGAAAGCGACCACGGTCCAGACGATGACCCAAGCTCCGGCCGCGCCGACATTCAGCCGGAATGGCAGCGGCTTGCCGCGAACCCAGCCGAGGATTTCAAGCCCCACGCCAATGCACGCCAGCGGCAACAGGACCATGCCGACCGGGTTGAAACGGAACGCCTCGCCGATCCGTCCGTGCAGCGCGGCGTGGGCGGCGCGAGTCATTCCGCAGCCGGCGCAATGCAGGCCGGTGAGCTGGTGAAAGGTGCAATCCGGCAGCCAAGGCAAGCTATACGGCCCGCTCTCGCGGAGGAAAAACGCGCCGCAAGCCAGGACCAACATCCCCAGCGCCACCCAGCCTGCCCGGTCGACACGCATCGTGATTCAACGGGAAAACACCATGGTAGCACCCGCGAACAAGATCCACACGACCACCAATCCGAGCCAAATCCCCGCCGCCACGATGCACCAGGTTTTCGCGCTCGAAGAGGCCGCCAACGCCCCCGCGACATCACCGCGCGCCCTCAGGCCATCAACTTTCGCCGCGTAAACGATCGCCGGAATCCCAAGCGGCCAGCAGCAGAAAATCGTCACCACGATCGACTGCCACAAGTAGTTCGGAATGCTCGCCCCGCCGGGCATCGGCGCGGGCGCATACGCGGGCGGCGCGTAAGGTGAATGCGCCACTGGAACCAACGCAAGCTCCGCGACCTTCCCTGCCGGTCGCCAATCCGCCATGCCTTCCTTCCACACCAGGTCCGTGGCGCAAACCTCGCCGGAAGCCAGTTTCGCGAGAAGCTCCCCTTCCGAGACCGGGCCAAGCTGGGTGCCGTTTTTCGAATAATGCCACTGCATGTCGAGAAATTCATAACAGCATGCGGCGGGCTGGCCATCGCAAAAACAGTTGCCACCCCGCCCCGCCCCGATACCGTCCGCCCCATATGATCATTGCACCGAAAATCCGTGGATTCATTTGCACCACTGCCCACCCGGAAGGCTGCGCCAAACACGTCGCCGAACAAATCGCCATCGTCAAAAACCGCGGCTTCATCGAGAACGGCCCGCAGCGGGTGCTCGTCATCGGATCTTCCACCGGCTACGGCCTCTCCTCGCGGATCGCCGCCGCCTTCGGCGCGCATGCCGCCACCATCGGCGTCGCCTTCGAGCGGCCCGGTTCCGCCGACAGCACCGCCTCCGCCGGTTGGTATAACACCCGCGCCTTCGAACTCGAAGCCGCCAGAGCCGGTCTCTACGCCCGCTCCTTCAATGGCGACGCCTTTTCCGATGAGGTAAAAAAGGAAGTCATCGCCGCCGTCAAAGCCGACCTCGGCCAGGTCGATCTCATCATTTACAGCCTCGCCTCCCCGCGCCGCACCGACCCGAAGACCGGCGAGGTTTATAAATCGGTGCTCAAGCCGGTGGGCCAAAGTTATACTAACAAAAATCTAAACACTACCACCGGCGTCGTCAACGAGATCACCATCGAGCCAGCCGAGGGCGATGACGTCGCCAACACCATCGCCGTCATGGGCGGCCAGGATTGGGAGCTGTGGACGGACGCACTGCTAGAAGCCGGCGTCCTTGCCGAAGGCTGCCAGACCGTCGCCTATTCCTACATCGGGCCATCCATGACCTGGCCGATTTATAAAAACGGCACCATCGGCAGGGCCAAGGAAGATCTCGAACGCGTCCAACGCGCGCTCGACCAAAAACTCGCCCCGCTCCACGGTAAAGCCTGGGTCTCCGTCAACAAGGCGCTGGTCACCCAAGCCAGCTCCGCCATCCCCGTGGTGCCGCTTTATATTTCGCTGCTTTACCAGGTGATGAAAGACGAGGGCAGCCACGAGGACACCATCGAGCAAATGGACCGCATGCTCCGCGACCGCCTCTATAACGGAAATCCACAACCCGACGAAGCCGGCCGCATCCGCGTGGACGACTGGGAAATGAAGCCGCAGGTCCAGGACGTTGTCGCCGAACGCTGGGAACAAGTGAACACCGCGAACTTCCAACAGCTCGGCGATTTCGAAGGCTACCAATCCAGTTTCCTCCGCCTCTTCGGCTTCGGCTTGGAAGGCGTGGACTACAGCGCCGACACCGACCCTGCGGTCGGGATCCCGTCGCTGGAGAAATAAGCAGGACTGCGGAAGCTCAGCGGTTTAACAGCACGCTCGCGACCCGCTTGGGCAGCACGGTGCCAGTCATCGCGAGGATCACCACGCCCATCGTGCCTAGCAGCGCCTCGATTCCCCCGAAGTGAAGTGCCGTGGCCCCGGAGGCCGCGACGCAGGCTGATTCGACGAGCTGGATTCTCACCAGCTTCCCGACTTGGCCGGTGCCGATCATCATCGCGTGGTTGATATGACGCCAGACGTGGGCAATGAAATAGAGCCCATAGCAACCGAGCAGCACCCGGCTGATATGGGAGAATTCCTTACCTAACCAGAGAGGCAGCAGGAACGGCCCCAGCATCAGCAGCCCAAGCGCCGAGCAAATGGCGAAGCCGGTGCCGTACAGATAGAGCCGCTTGGCCGCTCCAGTCGCCCAAGCGCGGTTGTCTCTCGCCAGCGCTTCAGCGACGGCCGGCCAGATGGGCGTGCTGAGCATCACCACGAATCCGAGTTGCATCACGGTGAGGTTGATAAAAACCCCATAAAGCGCGACGGCCGCAGGACCACCGGTGCGCCCGACCAGCCAGCCGCATAAGTTATACTCGACGATGCCGGTGACCAGGCAGCAGGTGGAAAACGCGATGCCGTCCGAGAACAAATGCCGGGCGGTGGCGAGGCGGAACGATTTTACGGACGGGATCATCAGCGGGTGCTTTCTCCAGAGCGCGACCGTGTTGCAGAGTTTTGATAGAACCATCGCACCGTGCACCGCGACGACGAGAAACCACACCTGCGGGATCCACCAGACGCCGACCGAGACGAAGACCGCTGCCATGACATTGCCGGCGGCTCCCCACAAATTATTGGAAGCAACTTCGAGGTGGCCCTCGCGGATGCGCTCGGTGAGGTTTAAAACGAAGAGCATCAGGAACAGGCCGAGACCGACCCACAACGCGGGCCGCAGCGCGGATTCCTTGCCGGAGAACACCTCGCCGAACAAGGTTGGCAGCGGGACGGCGAGCAGCACCACGGCCAGCGCGAGCCCAGCTAACAGGGCGATGCCTGCCATCAGAAAAAACGCGGCCGAGCCGAGCTCGCGTTGTAGCGTGTCATCCCCTTCAGCGCGGGCGCGGGTCAGGCAGTGGGTCAGCGCCGGGCCGACGCCGACTTGTAACAACGAGATGGTGGCGAGCGTTAGATTGACCGTGGTGTAGAGCCCGAATTCCTCGCGCCCCAGCACCCGCACGGCGAGCGGGATGGAGAGCAGTTGCAGCAGGATCGTGCCCGCCTTCGAGACGAAGGACGTGAGCACTGCCAAGCGGATCGAGCGGTCGCGACGGGCGGTGGTTTCTGCGGTGGAAATCTCGGGCATGCCTTCGGTGGAAGACACGCTTAACATGCGCCGCCGCGTTTGTAGAGGGTCATCATCATGATCTGGAAATCGAGGACGAAGTTCCAGTTTTCGATGTAATCGAGGTCAAACTTCACCCGCTCGCGCAGACAGGTATCCCCGCGCAGCCCGTTGACCTGGGCCCACCCGGTGACGCCCGGCTTGATGTTGTGGCGGACGTTGTAATGGGGGATTTGCTCCTTGAAGCCTTCGATCAATTCCGGCCGCTCGGGACGCGGGCCGACGAGACTCATGTCTCCTAGCAGCACGTTCCAGAACTGCGGAAGTTCGTCGATGTTCCATGCGCGCATGGACTCCCCGATTTTCAGGCGGCGCGGGTCGTCCTTGACCGTCCAGCCCGGCGTTCCCGCCACTTCGGCGTCCAGTTTCATGCTGCGGATCTTGTAGATGTTGAAGGGGCGGCCGTTCAAACCGATGCGCCGTTGGCGATAGATGACGTTGCCGGGCGACTCCAGATAGACGAACGCCACGAACACCGCCACCACCGGGGCCGAGATGACCAAACCGATGATGCTGCCGACGATATCCACCGTCCGCTTCGCCGCGTTGTTGAACGCGTGGTGCAGCGGCATTTTCCCGATGCCAAGCACGGGCATGCCGTGAATACTTTCCAACCGGAGCCCGGACACGAGGATCTGGAAACAACTTGGGACGATTTTGAAATCAATGAATTCCCGGCCGCAGGTTTCGGCGAGGTCGAGCATTTGATGACGGTCCAGAGTGCCGTCCACCACCATCACCAAGTCCGCGCCGGACGAGCGGAGAATGGGGCGAAGCGAAGCATAATTGCCTAACACCGGAACCTCGGGTGGAGGATCCACCTCGAAATTATGAATGGGCGGGCAAATCGCTCCGGTGACGGAGATCTGATTGGCGCGGCCGCTTCCAACGCGCTTCAAAGCTCGGTCGCATTCTCCATTCCAGCCCAAGAAAACCGTCTTTTGGCGCAAGGCGTTGGCAAAGGATCCGCGGCGCATCATGCAGTAGAGAAACCACCGCCAGCCGAGCAGACCGGTCATGGACGTCGCGCATCCAATGGCGCAATACAGGCGGCTGATCGCAGGTTCGATTTTCAATACGAGCGCCATGGCCAGGAAACCAATGCCCCAGATCACGCAGGATTTCACGATGATCGCGAGGGTCTTCCGAACCGCAAGAAAGTTCCGCGGATCGTGGAGCCGCGAATTTGTTAGCAGGAAGATCAACAAAGCGCTGCCCAGCAGAACGTGGCCGCAATAACCGGTAACGCTGATCGCCGAATCCATTACGCCGACGCCTCGCAGACCGGTTTCAAACCGGATCACGTAAGCGAGCATCAAGGACAACAGGACAACGGCGGAGTCGCCGACGAAGCTAACAGCCACCAGTTTCTGGTGAGCGACCCAAGGGCGGTGCCGGTGCCGGAGGGTGAAGGATTCGGTGGGATCAGGCGGTGTCACGGAGGGGCGAGCAGGGGGAGACTCGCCCGTAACCAAGCGGGATGTCGGATTCATGTTGGGGGGGGTGGGGGGGACGAAACCATCGGGGAACGAAACCATCGGGGGATGGAACCTAGCGCAGAGATGGCTGAGCAGTAGGGTAAAATGACGACGTTAGCTAAGCAAATGTAGGGACAATTTCACAGGTGTCGGATGGTGTAGCAGAAACCACGCCAGCGGGTTTGGCACCGGAGATAACCGGGCGAGTCACCGGGACGCCGGGGCTGGAGAACGAGGAATCTGGTAATTTTGCGGAAAACTCATTCCAGATGAAGCCGACCAAGGTCCCGCCCGTCGAGCGGATGAGGTCGGCCGCGCGTTTGAGCTCGCGGCGATCACCGCCACCGTCGCGGACGACCAGACACGTGCGATCCGCGTAACGACTGATGGCCAATGTGTCACTCACCGAGATAACGGAGGGGGAATCAATGACCACGCGGTCAAACCAGCGGTAGGCATCTTCCAGCAAGGCCGGGAAGCGAGTGCCGGCGAGGAGCTCGGCGGCGTCCGCGCGCATCGGCCCCGACGAGAGCAGGTAGAGATTTGGCAGGGCGGTGGTGAAGCAGGCGTCTGCGGGGTCGATTTTCCCGTCCAGATAGCCGCCGAGACCGGAGTCCGGCCCGGCCTCGGCAAGGTGCGGGCGGCTCAGCCCGGGACGGCGTAAATCCGCGTCCACCAACAGGGTGCGGTGACCTTGGATGGCTAGCGAGCTTGCGTAGTTGAGGGCGCAAAAGGATTTGCCCTCCCCTGCCCGCGCGCTGGCAAAAAGCACCGTCCGCGCATTGCCGCCCGGCGGCGGCGCAAGGATCGCACGCAAGCGTCGAAATGCCTCGGCACCGGCGGACGACGGATCAGAGAGAAGCACCATCCCATCGCCCGAATACGGGATCTCCGGCAGTTTCGCCAATAGCGGTGCCCCGCTGGCACGCGCGGCGGCGGCGGGGTCCCGCACCTTGCTGTTTCCAAGCTCGAGTCCCGCCAAGACCACCAACCCGCTGAGTAAACCCAGGAAGCCGCCGACCGCGGCAAAAACCATCTTGCGCGGACTGTGGGCGTTTTCCGGCTGCAACGGAGTATCCTCCCACCGCAAAACCGAGGCGGGCACTGACGCCGCCAGACTCGTCTCACGTAGCCTCAACGCAACGGAATCATGCAACGTGCGGTCGGCCTCGGCCTCCCGGCTCATGCTGCGGAATTGCTCGCGAATGCCTTCCATGTCGACCGCGCCGCCGCGAGCTTGGGCAACCTCGCTGGAGAGCTTGAGTTCGTTCTCCTTCGCCACACGATACCGCTGTTCAATCGACTGACCGGTGGCGCGGACGGTTTCCGCCAGATTAGCCCTCATCAAGCGGATCTCGTTGGAAATCTCCTTATGGATTGGGTGTTTATACAGGTAGCGCTCTTTCACCCGGCCGAAGTCCGCCTCTTTCTGTTGGACTGCCTTCACTTGTGCGAGGACTTCCGTACCGAGCTCGGAACTTGCCAGACCGGAGAGCGCCTCCGGATTGGACGAGTCGAATTTCGCGAAGGCTTCAAACTCCGACTCAAACCGCAGCCGGGCCGCGGTGGCGTCCGTTAGCTGGGCGCTTAGCGTCCCCAACGCATCACGCACCGGGCTACCGCTTTGACCACCTTCCAATCCGGGAACCGGATGGGTTTCGCGAAATTCCTGAAGCTTGCGGGCCGAGGCATCCATCCGCTCGCGCAAGCGCTCCTCCTCACGGGCGAGGCCTTCGCTCGCCTGGTGGGTGACCGCCTTCTGCCGCTCGGTGGTCCATTTTTCATACTCCTCCACCAGTGACTCGACCAAGCGTTTGGCCCGCGCGGGATCGGTATCATCCACTTGAAGATCGATGATGCGGGTGCCGCGGCGCAGCATGATATTCACTCGTTTCGAGAATATTCCCAACAAGCCTTGCGGGCTGGTCCCCGGCGGCGCGAAGTCGGGATCTTCCGCAAGGCGATTCGCCTCGATCACGCGCATCAGCAGGGTCGAGGCACCCATCCCCTGCTCCACCGAACGCATCTGCTCAAGGTCGCGGGTTTCTTCCGGAGCCACCGCCCGGATATCCAAAACCAAGGGCGCTTGGCTACTCACATAGACCGAACCCGCCGCTTGATAGATCTTGGGCAGACGCATGGCAACCGCATCCAACGCGGCCGCACCCACAAGAGCTAACAAAAGAACGATCCAGCTGCGGCGCAACAGAAGACCCACCAAGCGCCCGGGCTCCACCTTCGGCAGAAAATAAGTGGGATCCGCGCCCGCCGCCACGGGCAACAGCTCCGCTCTTGCGGAGTGCTCGGAATTTTTCAGTTTGGAGAGGGACATCGGAAGTGAATTTCGAGTGGCTTTAGAAAAGGCTTTCCGGGATCGTGAGGACATCGCCGTCGCGCAAAGCAATGTCGATCCCCTTGCCCGTGGTGATGTCGGAAAGGTTGATGATTTCCACCGCGCCGCCGCGGCGTTTGAGACTGATCTTTTTGTTATTGGCGATCCGCGTCACGCCGCCGGCCATGCCGATGGCTTCCACCAGCGTCAATTGCCGGTGCGCGGGCAACTCGAAAACTCCGGGGCGCTGCGCCTGCCCGAGGACCGTGATCGTTTTGCGGATGCGCGCCTCGATCGAGACGCTCACTTCGGGCTTCACCAGATAGCCGTCCGCCAGCTTGCGGGTGATCGCCGCGGCCGCTTGATCGGTAGTGAGTCCCTCGATGCGGACCGCTCCGATCAGCGGCATGGAAATGGTGCCGTCGCCCGAAAGCTGCCCGCGCGTGGTCAGTTCGTCTTCGCGAAACACCCGGATTTCCACATTGTCCATCCGGCCGATCACGCCCGACGAGCGCCCGCCCTGGGCGGACGCCGACAGCGGCGCGAACACTCCGAGGAGGACCGCGAAAATTGATAGAATTCTCGAATTCATGGGTGCTTAGAATTGATAGTTGAGCTCAACGCCTGTCATGGCCTCGTCGTAACGGAAGTCGTCATCCGTCGAATTGTCTTCAGAAGCTTGGAAGAACAGTGAGATATCAAACTCGTCGGAGAATCGATAGTTCAATGTGGGGCGGACGAACCAAATCCGGTCCTTCCGCGAAGCCGCGCCCGTGCTCTTCACTGGCTCGTAGGAAGCGGATTCGTAACCGGCCTCCAGCCGCGCCGTCCAATCCCCACCCAGTCGCTTGGCGAGTCCGGCGGTGAAGCCCTTCACTTCGTAAATTTGCCCTTGGTTGAGCGCCGAGACCTGTTCCCTTTGATAGCCGGTCAGAAAAAATTCCGTCCCTTCGCGGGGCTTCCAGTCGATCCGCCCGTTCAACACGGGAGAGGCATTGGTCTCGTCGCCGGAATTGCGCAACCCAACTCCGGCTTCGAGTTTCACCCGGATTTTTTCCCGAGGTTTCCAATCGATGCTGCCGGTCACTTGCTGGATCGTTTGCGAGTCCGCCCGATCGATTTCCAGCCGGCCCGCACGATAAGCCATGCCGATCTCGGTCTTCGGCGAATACGCGTAAAGCCCGGCGACCTCCCCATAAATCAGACCTGAATCCACCAGATCGGAACTGTCATAACTCGTCTGTGAACCACCCACCGCCAACTCCGCAGAGACCTTTTCGCGGAGCATCCACGCGCCGCGGATTTCGTTGGCGAGTTCGACGCGGTCGGTCTGGCTGCCTGTGTCCGGCGTCGCGTTACCCAGCATTTGGGCGCTGCCCGTGTAGGTTAACTTCGACACCTTTCCGCGCCATCCCGCCGCGACCGCCAGCGACTGGTCGACCCGGCTGTCAGAATGATTCTCGGCATAAATCACGGCCATCGGACGATACGCGACTTGAACAAATCCTCCCGCGCCCTCCTTGGAATCCCCGTGTGTGTATCCAACCGACGGCCCGATCCGGACGACCCCATCCGATGTGGGGTCCGAACTGCTCAAATAAATGTTGTTGCTGTAAGCTGCGGAAATCACCGCGCCAAGTTCAAGCCCCTCACTGCGCCGCTCGCTTGGCGGAATCGTGGGAATACCATCATTGCCCGACTCAACCCGGTCATCGACGACCGGCAAGACTTCTTGGGCACGGACTGGAAGCCAGACGACGGCGGAAATACAGGCCATCATCCAAACAACCATCCGGGGGGGACATGGCGCTTTGGTATTCATTGCGGGGGGAGCAACGCGGCAACTCTTCGCTCTTCCCATTGCCCCTGACAAGACTTTTCAAATGTCCAAGCTATACGCGATCGCGTAATTCAAAGATCGCAAATTTGTGTTAGTAATTTGAAGGTTCTCTTTGCTTTTGCGGCAGGTATTGAATCCTCTACGATCCAGATTCTCCGTTTGCTTGCCAAATCTCCGACACTTGCCTTAGGGTGACTTGCCGTCTCACCAATTCCCCCCATGAAACAGATTCTGCCTCCCGAAATGTCGCGTCCCTCCGTCTCATTTGACCGCTGGACCGATAAGTTCGAAAGGCAAGCGCAGCACCACCCCGAGCAAACCGCCGTGATCAGCGGAACCGGCTCGATGACTTACGGCGAGCTCAGCGCACGCTCGAATCAAATCGCCAATCTCCTCCGCTCGCACGGCATCGGCCGCGGAAAATTCGTCGGTCTCGGACTCCACCGTTCCTTGGGTCTTCCGGCCGCCCTCCTTGGAATCCTCAAATCCGGCGCGGCTTACGTGCCGCTGGATCCCGGCTACCCGGCCGCTCGGATCGAACAAATGATTTCCTCCGCCAACTTGGAATACGTCGTCACTAACAAAGACTTGGCCGGGGAATTTCCCAACGTCCAGGCCATCTGCATGGACGACGCCAGCGTCGCCGAGTTCTCCACCGCCGAACTCGCCTGTCCCGCGGAAAAGGACGACTTGATCTACGCGATTTTCACCTCGGGCTCCACCGGCCGGCCCAAGGCGGCTTCCGTCTATCACCAGGGATTCGCAAACCTGCTCCATTGGTATTCCATCGAACTCATCCTCGGCCCCAGCGACCGCACGCTGGTCATCAGCTCGCCAAGCTTCGACCTGACGCAGAAAAATTTCTTCGCCCCGCTGATTACTGGGGGTACATTGATTCTCGACGACTGCCAGACTTACGACATCTCGCGCATCACCGCGCTGATCCGCGACCACGGCGTCACCCTCCTCAACTGCACCCCGAGCGCTTTCTATCCCCTCGTCGATGCGGCAGCGGCCGACGGCTATGCGGCGCTCTCGTCACTCCGCTTCGCGGTCCTCGGCGGCGAACCGATCTCCGTTAGCCGCCTCCGCGAATGGCTGAGGCATCCTAACTGCCGGGCGGAAGTGGTTAATACCTACGGCCCCACCGAGTGCACCGACATCTGCGCGTTCCACCGTCTCCACCGCGGAAATCTCGATGATTTCCCCTTCGTCCCTCTCGGCCGCCCAATTCCAAACGTCCAGATCACCATCCGTGATGAAGCGCTCGAAATTCTACCAGACGGAGAAATCGGCGAGCTCTGCATCTCCGGCGTCGGCGTGGGCGGCGGCTATCTGAGTGATCCGGAGCGCACCGCCCACGCCTTCAAGCATTCCATTTACCGCACCGGCGACCTCGCCAAACGCCATCCATCGGGCACGCTCGAATTCCGCGGCCGCGCCGACCAACAGGTCAAGGTGAACGGCTTCCGGATCGAACTCGGTGAAATCGAAACCGCTTTGAATTTGCATGCCGCCGTGAGCGATGCCGTCGTGATCGCCTGTCAGAACCGCCTGATCGCCCACGTCCAAGGGACCCCGGATGTCGCCGCGCTGCGCGCCCACCTATCAGAGCACTTGCCGGCTTACATGGTTCCCGGCGAGTTTCATTTCGTTGAGAATTTCCCGCTCGCGCCCAACGGCAAAGTGGACCGCCGCGCCGTTGCTGGAGCCGTGGTGCCGCGCGCCCCGAAAGTCACCCCCGGCGTCTCGATGGAGTCGCAAATCCTCGCGCTCTGGTCGGAAATCCTCGACCGCCCGGTCAACGACGCCACCGCGAACTTCTTTGATCTCGGGGGAAACTCCATCCACGTCGCGATCATCCATGTCCGGCTGATGGAAATGACCGGCAGGAATTTCTCGATCACCGAGCTATTCGCCCTGCCCAGCGTCCGCTCGATCTCGGAGTTTTTCTCACCCAGAGCCGAGGGCACGGCTCCTGCCACAGTCCCAGACCGCGCCCGTCAGGCTCAAGCCGGATTCTCCCGCTTCCGCCGTCCCGCTACCCGATGACCGAAGACCGCCAGTCACCAGAAGCCGTCGCCGACCGCGAAGGTGGAGCGGAGGAAAATTCCTACTGCGCCCTCGGCACTGGCAAGACCCACATCGGCCATCTCGACTGCGCCGCCGGAGTCACCGGATTAATCAAAACCATCCAGCAATTCCGCCACGAGAAAATCCCCGCGCTGCTGCATTTCATGTCGCCGAATCCGCGCAGGAAGCACGGCGCAACCCCGCGTCTGCTGAATCACGACATCCGCACCGCGCTCACCCAGCCGTGCATCTTCGTCGCGGAATACGCGCTGGCGAAACTTCGGAAGTCATGACCCCGCCACTAACATTCCAATTCCCGTCGCCCCCATGACTACCGACCGCCTCCCAGATCTCGTCGCCAAGCTGCGCGCCCTCGTTCTCGATCTCTCCGGCATCGTCGTCGATGACGACAACGCGAGTTTTACCGAACTCGGCTTCGACTCGCTCTTCCTCACCCAAGCCAGCCAGGCGATCCAATCCCGCTTCGGGACCAAGATCACCTTCCGCCAGATGCGCGGCGATCTATCATCTGTCGCCTCTCTTGCCAAACACCTCGACCGGGAAATGCCCGCCAGCGCAGCGGTCACCGCGGCGCCTGTCGTCGCCACCGCCGGCGGCACGCCGTTAGAGCAGCTCATCGCGAGCAGCCTCCAGCTCATGCAAGCCATGCTCGCCGGCCAACAACCCGCGCCAGCCCCAGCACTCACCAACGGCCTCAGCCCGGTGAAATGGCCGGACAACCTCGCCCGCAACGCGAATACCCACACTCGCTTCGGTCCCTACAAGCCCATCGCCAAAGGCGAAAAAGGCGGTTTAACCGATCTCCAACAAAAGTCTCTCAATCGCCTGATCGCAAGCTACGTCGCGAAAACCGCTTCATCCAAAGCCTACACCGCCGAGCACCGCCCGCACTTCGCCGATCCCCGCGCGGTTTCCGGCTTCAAATCGCTGTGGAAAGAAATGGTCTATCCGATCGTTTCCCAGCGCACCAAGAACGCCAGGCTCTGGGACATCGACGGCAATGAATACGTCGATATCACGATGGGCTTCGGCACTTATTTCTTCGGCCACTCGCCGGATTGGTTGATCGACGCGGTGGAGAAACAACTCCGCACCGGCGTCGAAATCGGCCCGCAGTCGCCCATCGCCGGGAAACTCGCCAAGGCGATTTGCGAGCTAACTGGCATGGAGCGCGCGACGTTCTGCAACACCGGCTCGGAAGCCGTGATGGCGGCCATGCGTCTCGCCCGCACCATCACCGGCCGCAACCGCATCGCCTATTTCACCGGTGACTATCACGGGATGTTCGAGGAAGTCCTCGTCCGCGGTGCGTGGGTGGACGGAGTTTACAAAGCCCTGCCGATCGCGCCGGGTATCCCGCAATCGCTGGTAGAGAACATCCTCGTGCTGGACTACGCAGACCCCGCTTCGCTGGAAATTTTGCGGACGCACGCCCACGAACTCGCGGCCGTGATGATCGAGCCGGTGCAGAGCCGCGCCCCCGGCTTACAGCCGCGCGAGTTCATGCACGCAGTCCGCGCGATCACCGAGCAGTCCGGCACCGCGCTGATTTTCGATGAAGTCGTCACCGGCTTCCGCTGCGCTCCGGGCGGCGCGCAAGCCTACTTCGGCATCGAGGCCGACATGGCGACTTACGGCAAAGTCATCGGCGGCGGCATGCCCATCGGCGTGCTGGCGGGCAAGAAAGAATACATGGACGCGCTCGACGGAGGCGCATGGAATTACGGCGACGACAGCTTCCCGGAAGTCGGCGTGACTTTCTTCGCGGGGACATTTGTTAGGCACCCGCTGGCGCTCGCCGCCGCGTGGCGCGTCGTCGAGCATCTGATGGGCGAAGGCCCGCGCCTGCAGATCGACATGGAAGAACGCGTCAGCCGATTCTGCCGCACACTCAACGAACATTTCGAGGCAATCGGGGTGCCTATCCGGCTGCCGCATTTCAGCGCCTATGCGGTGATAGAACACGCGCCGGATCTCAAATACGTGAGCCTGCTTTGGTATTTCCTGCGGGATAAAGGCGTTCACGTCTGGGAAGGCCGGCCGCTGTATTTCACCACCGCGCATACGGACGAAGACCTCGACCACGTCACCAAGGCATTCACCGAAGCCGTTGCGGAAATGCAGGCCGGCGGATTTCTACCAGCCTCGCCCGAAGGAGTCGGCGAGGCTCCCGTGACCTTCCCGCGCTTCGACCGCGCGCCCACCACCGAGGCGCAGCGCGAAATTTTCCACGCTGTCCAAATGGGCGACCATGCAAATTGCTCGTTTAACGAATCCAACGTCATCAGCCTCGATGGCCCGCTCGACACGCCCGCCCTCAAGGTTGCGCTGAATGATCTAATCGTCCGCCATCCCGCGCTGCGCAGCACCTTTTCCGAAGACGGCAGCCGCCAGGATTTCCATCCGTCCGCACGCTCGGTCGGAATCATGGAGCACGATTTCTCCCACCTCGACCTCCACTCGCCATCGGCCTTGCTCCTGCTTTCCCTCCTCAAGAGCGCGGAAACCTCGATCCCGTTCGATCTTACCCACGGCCCGCTTTTGCGGCTCCATCTGGTCAGACTATCAGCCGAGCGGCACGAGATCATTTTCACCGCACACCACCTGATTTGCGACGGCTGGTCCTTCAGCATGATCCTCGCCGAACTCGCCACCGCCTACAACGCCCGCAAGGCCGGGCGCTTGCCGAAACTGCCGCCTGCCATGTCCTTCGCGGAATACGCCCGGCTCGAGAATAACAGCGCCGATGTCACGGCCCCCGAAAACTTCTGGGTCAACAAATTTTCAACCGGCGCACCCGTCCTGGAACTCCCGACCGACCGGCCCCGTCCTCAGGTGAGAAGCTATACCGGGGCGATGGAGGCGATCACCCTTGATCCCGAGCGCTACGCCCGCTTGAAAAAGGCGTCGCCAAAACTCGGCGGCACGCTCTTCGCCACCTTGCTTTCATCGTTCGCCACGCTTCTCCACCGGATTACCGGGCAGGAAGACCTGGTCATCGGCGTGCCATTCGCCGGCCAAACCCGCGTGAGCCGCGACGAGCTGATAGGCCACTGCCTGAACTTCCTGCCGCTGCGCCTCCAGCCCGCCGGCGGACGCGCCTTCCGCGAGTTCGCTGGCGAGGTCAAAGAGCAGGTTCTCGAGGCTTACGATTACCAGAATTGCACCTTCGGCTCGCTGTTGCAGAAGCTCGCTTTGCCGCGCGACCCCAGCCACCTGCCGCTCATTTCGGTGATGTTCAACATCGACAAATCCAGCATCGACCAGATCCATCTCGACGGTTTGAAAATCGACTCCGAGACCAACCCGAAGCAGTTCGTCAATTTCGACCTCTTCTTCAATCTCGTCCAAACCGACGAGCGGCTCATCGTCGAGTGCGAGTATAACACCGACCTCCACGACAAGGCCACCATCCGCCGCTGGCTCGGCGCCTTCGAGCAGTTGATCGAGAGCGTGATCGCCGACGGCGAAACTCCACTCGCCGCCCTGCCGATGCTCGGCGCGGAGGAAAAAATCCTGACTCTCGAAAAGTGGAACGCCACCGCTCGCGACTACCCGCGAGCCGCCACGCTCCACTCGCTTGTGTCCGCCATGGCCGACGAAGTGCCGACCCGCCACGGCGTCCGCTGCGGCGACGAAGCGCTCACCTACGCCGCCCTCGAATCGAGTTCCAACGCTCTCGCCGCCCGACTCCAAGCCGCTGGCGTGAAGCGCGGCGACCTCGTCGGCATCCACTTGGAACGTTCGTGCGCCATCGCGACCGGCCTGCTCGCCATCCTGAAATGCGGTGCGGCCTACGTGCCGATGGACCCCGCGTTCCCGGCGGAACGCCTCGGCTTCATGGTCGAGGACGCCCACATGTCGCTCATCGTTTCGCAATCCTCAATCCACCGCGAACTGCCGCCATCGAACGCCAAAGTCCTACTAGTTGGCGAGCCTCCTAACACGCCCGCCTCCTTCACACCGGTCGAGTCCAGTCCGGATGACACCGCCTATGTCATCTTCACCTCCGGCTCCACCGGCCGGCCAAAGGGCGTACGCATCCCGCACCGTGCGGTGGTGAATTTCCTCCACTCCATGCGCCGCGAACCCGGCCTAACGCCGGACGACGTCCTTCTATCCGTCACCACGTTGTCGTTCGACATCTCCGGTTTGGAAATCTTCCTGCCGCTCACCACCGGTGCGGAAACCGTCATCGCCACCCGTGAAACCACACTCGACGGGCAACTCCTCGCCGACGCCATCGCCCGCCACCGAATCACCGTGCTGCAAGCCACCCCCGCCACCTGGCGGCTTCTGTTGGAGTCCGGCTGGACTGGAAAATCCGACCTGAAAATCCTCATCGGCGGCGAAGCCGTGCCGCGAGATCTGGTCAACCGCCTCACCCCGCTCTGCCGGGAAATCTGGAATGTTTACGGCCCCACCGAGACCACGATCTGGTCCACGGTCGCACCGCTCGGCGCTGGCGAAGGCCCGGTGCTCATCGGCCGGCCGATCGACAACACGCAAGTTTACATCGTGAACCCGGCCTTCCAGCCGCAGCCCATCGGCATCGCCGGCGAGCTCCTCATCGGCGGCGACGGCCTCGCCTCGGGCTACCACGAACTTCCCGGGCTAACAGAAGACCGCTTCATCGACTCGCCGTTTTGCTCCGGCACCAAGCTTTACCGCACCGGCGACCTTGCCCGCTGGACCGCGGACGGCTCCTTGGAATGCCTCGGCCGCATCGACCACCAAGTCAAAGTCCGTGGCTTCCGCATTGAGCTGGGAGAAATTGAAACCCTGTTGGAAAAGCACCCCGCCGTCGAACAAGCGGTGGCCAGTGTCCACGACGGCCGCCTGGTCGCCTATCTCCGCAATGCCACCCGCGCCGACGGCACGGCCATCTGGCAGGACCAGTGGGACCTTCTCTATCAATCCGCCATCGACCAGACCGGCAGCGAGAAGCTCGACCGCCTCGACTCCGTCATCGCCGGTTGGGCGGGCACCGAAAACATCGAGGACCAAGTAAGCGAATGGATCGATACCACCATCGATCGCATCCGGACCTACGACCCCCGCCGGATTTTCGAGATCGGCTGCGGCACCGGACAAATTCTCGCCCGTCTTGCCGCCACCTCGGAATGTTACTGGGCCGCCGACATTTCAAAAGTCGCCATTGAAGCGCTGGGGAACAACCACCCGCTGACGCAGGTGAAACTCTTCCATCGCCCCGCCAATGATTTCAACGGAATCCCCGACGAGCACTTCGACACCGTCATCATCAACTCAGTCGCGCAGTATTTTCCCGACGCCGCCTATCTCTGCCGAGTCCTCGAAGGTGCTGCTAGAATTCTCAAACCCGGCGGCCGCATTTTCCTCGGCGATCTCCAAAGCAACGCCCTCCTCGCCATCCACCATGCGGAAGCGCTCCACGAACGAGCCCCCGTCGGCATGACCGCGGGACAACTCCGCGAGAATGTCGTCCGCCGCGTCGCGCACGAAACCGAGCTATCCGTCGATCCCGCTTGGTTTGAATCTATCATGCCCCGCATCCCGGGCGTCACCCATATCGAGACACTTTTGCGCCGTGGAAAAATTTCAAACGAAACCACGCGCTATCACTACGACGCGATTCTCCACAAGCACCCCGCGCCCCGCACGTTCGAGGTTCCAGAACCGTTGGAATGGCGGAACCTCAACCTCGAGCAGCTTGAGGCGATGCTCGACGGGTCAAAATCCAACATCCACCTAACTGCCATTCCCGACGCCCGGCTAGCTCCCGCCATCGCATTTCATGGTGCGCTCCGGGCGGCCCCGACAGACGCGCCATTGCCAATCATCCCTGCCTCGCCGCTCAATGCCGTCACCGCCGAAGAGCTGTTCCATCTCGCTGAGCAAGAGGGATTCAAGGCGCACGTCCGATGGCATGGCGATGGCACGGAAGGACTGCTCAATGTTGTTTTCACCACTCATCGAACCTTGCCAGATTGGAAGATGCGGACGCCATCCCCATCCACTGCCGGCTACACCAACACGCCGCACGCCTCGGCGGTCGGCGATCTCGCACCCGCGCTCCGCCGCCACCTTGCCTCACATCTGCCGGACTACATGATTCCCGCAGTGTTCGTCGCGCTCGACAGCTTCCCGCTAACACCTAATGGAAAAGTGGACCGCAAGGCGCTTCCCGCGCCATCCGCAGTGGAAACTCCCGCCGCGCCGCGGCGGGTCGTCGATGCCCGCAACGAGACCGAAGGAAAACTGCTGGAGATCTGGAAGCAGGTGCTCGGCAAGGACGACATCGGCGTGGAAGACGACATTTTCGAACTCGGCGGCGACTCGATCCTGATTTTCCAAATCACCACCCGCGCCACCCGCGCCGGGCTGACTGTCACTCCCGCGCAGGTTTTCCGACTCCGCAACGTGGCCGCTCTCGCCGCCGACTCTGCCGCCTCCATTCAGAAACCGCCGGCTGCCGCAATTCAAGCTGTCAACCGGGACGCCTATCGCCGTAAACTTTGACCGATGAGCGTAATTTCGCAGCCACAAGATTCCTCGGTCGCCGAGACGGAGTCGCTGGCGTTTCCCGCCTCACCTGGCCAAGAGGCGTTTTTCTATCTGGAAAAGCTGTTCCCGAGCCATCCCGCTTTCAACGTGCCCGTGCGCTTTGAACTGGACGGCGAGCTCGATCTGGAACTCTTGAAATCCGCGTTTGATTCCCTCGCAGAACGTCATGAAGGACTGCGCACCCGCTTCGTCGAGGACGATGGGAAATTGCTGCAAGTCGTCGCGCCGGAGACGGACGTCGCGCTACCGTTAGTGGATATTTCCCATCGCACCGGAGACGAACTCGCCGCCGAACTCAACCGCCTCGGCTCAGTCGAGGCCCGTACGCCCTTTAATCTATCAAAAGGCCCGCTGTTCCGCGCCAGCCTCATCCTCACCGCGCCCGGCCACCACATTCTTCAAATCACCATCCATCATGCCGTCTCGGATGGCTGGTCAATCGGAATCATCACCGACGAGCTGGCGGAGTTTTACAATGCATTGCTGGAAAACCGCGCGCCGCGACTCGAACCGCTCGCAATCCAATACGCGGACTTCACTATCTGGCAGCGCGAGTTTCTCGATAGCCCCGAGCTCGTGCCGCACCTCGATTATTGGAAACAACGGCTGCTGGGATACACCGAGCTGGAGCTACCCGCAGACCGGCCGCGTCCGCCGGTGAAGTCCTGGGACGGCGACATTGTTTCCCTGATCCTGCGCCCATCTATCAGCGAGAAAGTCGCCCGCGTCTCGCGTGAAAAAGGCGCCACGATGTTTCATGTTTTTCTAGCAGCCTTCAAAGCCGTCGCCAGCCGCTACACCGGCCTCGAAGACATCGCGGTGGGTTCCCCGGTGGCCGGACGGACGCGCGCCGAGTTGGAGCCGATCATCGGTACCTTCATCAACAGCGTCATCCTCCGTACCGATCTTTCTGGCGATCCATCATTTGGCGAACTGGTGGAAAGGGTGCGCGACAACGTGACCGAGGCCATCGCCCATCAGGACCTGCCCTTCGAGCAACTCGTCAAAGCCCTCCAGCCGCGCCGCGATTCCGGCCGCAATCCGTTGTTCCAAATCAATTTCACCCACCAGCGGGATTTCGTGAAGCCCGTCTCCTTAGGCGGCACGCGACTCACCGCGATTCCCTCGCGCTCGCCCGGAGCGATCTTCGACCTGCACTTCTTCATGGTCGAGCGGGCCGATGGCTGGCGCGCTTCGTGCGACTTCGCGCGCGATCTGTTCGACCGCGAAACGGCCGAGCGTCTGTTGGGGCATTTTGAAACGTTCCTCGACGCCGCAGCAGGCGCGCCGGATGTCCCGCTCTCGGAATTGCCCATCCTAACGGTCCAGGAGAAACTCACGATTTCCCAATGGTCCGGCACAAAAATCTCTTATCCCTCAGAATGCTCGCTCAGCGGATTGTTTCTCCAACAGGCCTCCCGCGAACCGCAGCGGATCGCGCTGACTCACGGCCAGCGCGCGATTTCCTATCGACTGCTCGCCGCCTCCGCGCTCGAACTCCGCAGCCGCCTGATCGACGCAGGGGTGAAGCCCGGCGACCGCGTCGCCCTGTGCGCCCCCTCAGTGCCGGAAATGATCGCCGCGCAAATCGCCATCCTGCTAGTCGGCGCTACTTGCCTGCCGCTCGATCCGGAATATCCGGCCGCGCGGCTCCGCTTCATGCTCGAGGATTCCGCCGCGACGGCTCTTCTCACCACGCCTTCGCTGGCAGGGCGCTTGCCGGAATGCGGGAGCACTATTTTACTAGCACCACTGCCAGAATCCCTCGATTTCCCGCCAATTCCACAACTCCAAATCCCAGCGGACGCGGCGTCCCACATCTTTTACACCAGCGGCTCGACTGGCACGCCCAAGGCGGTGCTTGTTCCGCACCGCGGCATTTCCCGACTCGTCCTCGGCGGCGGATTCATGGACTTCGGGCCGGACGACTCGTTCTTCCAAGCCGCACCGATCTCGTTCGATGCCGCTACTTTGGAAATTTGGATGCCGCTGCTGCACGGCGGGCGCGTCGTCCTCAGCGGCGACAGCGGGCCATCCCTGCCCGCCATTGCCCGCGCGATCCGTGAGCAAGGCGTGACCTGCCTTTGGCTAACCGCCGGGCTGTTCCAGACGATGGTGGACGAGCATCTGGCTGATCTCAAAGGACTCCGCTACCTGCTTGCCGGCGGCGACATTCTCTCTCCAGCGCATGTCCGGCGCGCCTTCGAGGCGCTTCCCGGCACCACGCTCATCAACGGTTACGGCCCCACCGAAAACACCACTTTCACCTGCTGCCACACCGTCACCGCTGCAGATCTCGGCCGGCCTTCGATTCCTATCGGCCGCCCGGTCGGCAACACCACGGTCCACCTTCTCGACTCCCGGCTGCGCCCCGTTCCCGTCGGCGTGCCCGGCGAGTTGTTCACCGGCGGCGACGGCCTCGCCCGCGGCTATCTCAATCACGACGAACTAACTGAGGAAAAATTCCCCATCCACCCCGAACATGGCCGGCTCTATCGGACGGGCGACCTCTGCCGCTGGCTGTCAGACGGCTCCATCGAGTTTCTCGGGCGTGGCGACTCGCAAGTGAAAGTCCGCGGGTTCCGCATCGAGCTGGGAGAAATCGAAGCCCATCTCGCAGGCCACCCGTTAGTCCGCCAAGCGAAAGTCGCCGTCCGCGGCGACACGGCGGAGACCAAACGCATTGTCGCGTGGGTCGTCCCCACCGCGGGAGACCCGCCCGAAATCGCCGCGCTCGCCACATTTCTGGCAGAAATCCTGCCCGCTTACATGCGCCCAGACGGCATCGCCGTCCTCGTGGCAATGCCGCTCTCCGCAAACGGCAAGATCGACGTCTCCGCCTTGCCCGATCCATCGCGCCCGGCCGGTTCCAACACCTGCGCGATCCGCGAAGCGCCCGTTGGCGAGACCGAGCAACGCATCGCCGCAATGTGGAGCGATCTGCTCAATCTGCCAGAAATCGGCCGTGACGACGACTTCTTCGTGCTCGGCGGACATTCGCTCATGGCGCTGCGCTTGTTCTCCAGGATGAACCGCGAATTCGACTGCACCCTGCCGCTCGCCGCGCTCATCAATCATCCGACCATTCGCGGCCTCGCCGGCTTGCTGGCAGCCCTGCCAGAAATCACTCCCGAATCTGCTACTCCGCCAAAAGGCCACTTCGTCACCCTCCGCGAGGACGGCGACGGCACTCCGTTGTTCTGCATCCACGGCGGCGATGGCGGCGTCCTGTTCTACCGGGAAATGGCGGCCAGCTTACCTGATGGATTTCCGCTGCACGCCATCGAGTCGCCCGAACTCAGCCGCGGCTGCGAGGTCAAAGCCGCCAGCATCGAAGAAACCGCCGCAGCCTACGTCCGCCTCCTTCTCGCCTTTCAAACCCGCAGGCCATTCCGCCTCGCCGGCTATTCCTTCGGCGGCGTCGTCGCCCATGCCATGGCTTGCCGACTTGTGGAAATGGGCCATGAAGTCGATTTCCTCGGTCTCTTCGACACCCACAACCCGGCCATCCAAGGCAAAGCGCATTCTCCAGTCGGCCGATTCGCAGCGTTCTGGGAACAGCATGATGAAATCCCCTTGGGCCAGCGCCTCTCGCTGCTTCGCCAACGAATCCGCGAGGGAATCGAAACCAACCGCCGCGTCAGCGCCGAGATTTTCAAAGCCCAATCTTCCGGTCCTGCCGAGGCCTACAGCGATCTCCGCCGGATCCAAGTTCGCGAGGAAAACTGGCGCGCGATGCAAGCCTATCGACCCGCGCCTTTCCCCGGCCGGATCACCCTGTTCAGAGCCGCCACCGGCAGTGACAAAGTCGAGCTGCCTGCCGATTACGGCTGGTCCGGCCACGCCGGTGGCGGACTCGACGTCATTGCCATTCCCGGCCGCCACCTGACGCTTTTCGAGCCAGATCACGTCGCAACGCTGGCCAACTCGCTGCACCGCGCACTTTCCATTCCGGTCACCAGCCAGCCCGCATGACTCCAGGACAGGTCAGCATTCATCTGGTTTTCCCCAAGATTATTTCACAGGACGCTGGATTGGCCTGCCTCAGCGCCGAGGAAAAAGCGCGGGCCGATCGTTTTCGATTCGAGAAAGATGCCACCCACTGGATCGCTTGCCGGGCAAGTTTGCGAATGATTCTCGGCCAAGCCATCCAGCGCCCGCCCCGGGAAGTGCCGCTCACTCTTTCGGAAAACGGCAAGCCGCTCCTGGCTCCGCCCTACGATTCGCTTCATTTCAATCTCTCGCACTGCTCCGATCTCGCGGTCGTGGCGCTGTCTACGGCGGGACCAGTTGGCATCGACCTGGAATCTCTCGACCGGGCGCAGGACTTAATCGAATGCGCAACCACCTTCTGCCATCCGCTGGAAATCAGCGAATTACCATCCGAAACAGGCGCCCGGGCGGCTCAACTTCTGCGAATCTGGACGGCGAAAGAGGCCTTATTGAAGGCCTTGGGTAGCGGCTTGTCGCATCCTCCGGAACGCGTTCGCATCTGTTTCCGGCCAACCCGCAGCACGGCTTGGTCCGATTCGCCCCTTGCTGGAATCGACAGCCAGCGGCTCCACGAACTCGTGCATCCTGCGTTGGCGCGCCACCGAGCGGTTGTTTCCACTCCTCAATCGGTTCGCGAGGTCGTGATCGCGACCTGAATTTCAAAAAATCACCCACGCCGTATCTTGATTGTTTTAAAAAATTGACAGTCTGGAGAGTTTAAATTTACATCGGCTTAACTTCCCTCCGTGATCCACCCGTGAAACGCCGCGACGTAGAAATTATCCAACGAGACGGACGGTTCTTGGTCCTCCTAGCCCGTGAGCCTCTGCCGCTGTCACTCAGTCAAATCGCGCGCGACGGTGAATACCGGATGTCGAGCTTGTGCGACCGGATCAGCGTCTCGGAACGCCACTTGCGGCGAGTTTTTGAGGAAGGCATCGGCATCGCGCCGAAAGACTGGCTTCGTCAGGAACGCATGGTGGCGGCGCGCTCGCTGCTGCGCCAAGGCTCGCCGATTAAGGAAGTGGCGATCGACCTGGGATTCACCACGTCTAAAATGTTTTCCCGGGACTTCCAACAGTTCTACGGCGTGAAACCGACCGATTTCCAACGGAAGGAACATGCGGCTACTTTAAACGCCGTCGGTTGATCCGGCTTGCTCAAAACTGCCAGTTGCAGTTGAACATGAGACCATGGAATCTCGACTTGAAGGTCCCGTCCGCCAGATTGCCCAAGGAACCGCTCACGTCGTTCTCCGAGAAAGCATACTGATAGGCGAAGTTCCATTTGAATGACTCATACTTCCGTCCCACGCCCGCGTTGAGCCAGTGGCGGTTCGCGTCGGCGACTCCGGGAGTGAATGTCGAGTCAGGCATGCTGTTTTCGATAAAATTGTAGCCCGCGCTTACGTTCCAGCCGTTGTCAAAATAGCGGGTGCCGCCGATGGAGTAGATGAAATTGGAATTCCAGTTGAAGACGTTGGCGCGGTTGAAGGTGCCGTTTTCCGATTTCAGGGTGAGCGTGTTCAGTTCGTCCCAATTCACCCACTCGATGTTAGCTTCAAAATTCCATTCCTTGCACGGAGTGTATGCGTATCCCGCACCAACGGTGGATGGGGTAATTAAATCTAGGCTGGCGTCCTCTTTAATTCCACCGACGACCTCCGCCTTTCCATCCAGCAAGAAATCGGCCTTGCTGCGATAAACCAATCCAAATGAGTGCTGTTCCGTAGGTTTCCAAAGGGCGGACACGGTCCAGGAAAGCGCCTCGTCGTCACCGTTGAATTCGGATAATAACGGCGTATTGAAGATTCCCGTGCGCTGGAGCAGATCCGCGTGATGGACGCCGAGGCCACCGCCGATAGAGAAGCAGTCGGTCAGCTTGTAACCCAACACCATCCAAATTGTAGCGTAAGTGAGTTCCGTATCGACGGCGAGGGCCGAGAATTGTGAATTCTCATCCCAATGGGTCGCCAAGCCAAATGGCGTGTTGAGGCCGAATCCGGCGACCAGCTTGTCGTTGATCGGCACGGCCGCGTAAATTTGGGGAAGGAAAGCCCAGCTGTTATCCGCCTCGTAGTTGGCTCCGGAATCCAGCTCGGCTTCGAGGCCCAGGATGATCGAATAAACGCCGACGATGACTTCCGGCGACTCGCTCTGCGTCAGACCGGCCGCGTTATAATACACGGCGGCGGCGCTGTCGGCCGTGGCCAGCCACGCGTTTCCGCGAGCAGTTGCCTCCGGAGCTTGGACCGGGACGTAAAACCCATTCGAGAAGGCGGGGACGACGGACAGGGTGGTTGCTGAAAGTAACAGGCAGGCTTTGCGGTTCATGAAGATCGATGGGTTAAAATTCGAAAATTGTATGCTCGCTGGTGAAGAAAATCGCCGAGTTGGCGCAATCGACGAAACGGGCTTCGTCCTCGGAAAGAAGCCGGTTTGCCTCCTGCCCTTCGGCGGTTTGGAGCGACGCCGCGAGCGCTTCCGGGCTTTCCCACCAGACTTCGGTGATGCCGTCATACATGTCGCTGATGCCCCGTGGCTGTTGAGCTGCAGCGTTGAGCAGCGGATTCTGAATCGTGTGGCTCTGCACGTAACGCTTCATCCCCAGAATCGGCGCGTGCTTTTTGACCAATGGACCGTGCTGGTTCAGCCAATAGTCATAAAACTCTTCGACGGAAAGAGACGGGAGCCGGCGGACGCAATAGACACACTTGAGCATGTCGGCTTGATAATTAAGGATTTCTTAACTGTCAGCTAAATTTTACAAAAACTGCGATGCGATGACCAAATTTCTCAAAAAACTCCCCGACGCGGATCAAAATTCGCTTTGATCACTCGTGATCGCTGAGGTAGCGCTCGGCTTCGAGAGCCGCCGCGCATCCCTGGCCCGCGGCGGTGATGGCCTGCCGGTAATAATGATCCGCCACATCGCCGGCGGCGAAGAGCCCCGGTGATTTGGTCGAGGTCCGGCCGGGGTTTTGGAGAATGTAGCCGTTCTCGTCCTTGTCCACGAGGTTGCCGAGGAACGCGCTGTTCGGGACGTGACCGATCGCCACGAATACACAGGCGACTTCGAGTTCCTTCGCCTCGCCATTGATCAAATTCTTGAGCATCACCGCGCGCATTTCGCCTTTTTCGTCGGTGAGATACTCGCTGACGGTCGAGTTCCAGATGGGTTCGATCTTCGGATTGGCGAGGGCGCGGTCGGCCATGATTTTGGAAGCGCGCAGCTCGTCGCGGCGATGGATGAGATACACCTTGCTGGCGAAACGAGTCAGGAAACTGGCCTCTTCGCAGGCACTGTCGCCGCCACCGATCACGCAGACCGGGACATCGCGGTAGAACGCCCCATCGCAAGTGGCGCATGAAGTCAAACCGTGGCCGATGAGTTTTTGCTCGTTGGGAATCCCCAGGTGGCGGGGAGCAGCTCCCGTGGCCACGATGACGGTTTTCGCCTCAAAAGTCTCCGAGCCCGCATTTAGCAGGAACGTGCCATCCGCACGCCGCTCGACCGACTCGACGCTGGCCCAAGCGATCCGGGCACCGAATTTCTCGGCTTGGGTCTGCATTTTCATCATCAAGTCCGGACCCATGATTCCGTCGGGGTGCCCCGGAAAATTCTCCACCTCGGTCGTGGTGGTCAGCTGGCCACCGGGCTGGGTGCCGGAGAGCAGCAGCGGCGTCAGGTTAGCGCGGGCAGTGTAGATGGCGGCGGTGTAACCGGCGCAGCCGGTGCCAATAATGATGACGTTTTCCATGAATTGATGAGCGTTTGAAGCGGCAGAGTATTTCGGCGTATCCGGGATTGAGTCAATCACTGCCATGCAAAATACTTCCAGACCGCAACCGAACATCTTGGCGTTGGGGTCCTAGCCCTGTGCTTTCCCCTGCAAAAAATTACGCCCATCATTGCCGCTTGCGGCAAGTTAGCCGAGAAGCGGTCTTCCGGTGTGGAAAGCGATGCGCTCGCGTTTGACTTTGGCCGCGAGGTGGCAGAAGCGTGGTAACAAATCGCCCTCAGGCCGCGCGGCAAGACGTGGCGCAGGTAGCGCTTGACGAACCCGGCACCTTCTCTGAATTACAGACGACTGGGCGCGCCGGGACTTTTCACGAAGTGTTTGCGGAAGAGGTAACCGACGAAGATCACCACGGTGGAAACGCCGAAGAAGAAATAAATCCACTTGGCGTCGAAGCTCATCACGGCACTGCCCGCGCCGACCGGGATCAGGCAGAAGAGGATGTGGACCGCGGCACCCACCCCGAAATAGATCCGGGCGGGAATGTCGGTGAGTGCCAGAAGATAGAGTTTTGAAACATAAGGTGGCCCGCGAACGGCGGTGAACAGAAGCGTCAGCCACAACCGGTGTTGCGCCTTCATGTCCGGGATCGCATACCCCGCGCGCTCGAAACGAGCCTTCACCCGCTCGCGGAGCCAGCCATGGGAAATACGATAGGCCACGAGGTTGTGGAAAATCACGCCGACGGCCGCCACCACCATGCCGCCGACGAAACCGAACCGGATACCCGCCAATAGCAACAGAATCCCGACGGGAAATCCGATCAGCGGCAGGATGAGGACCGCCGCGATGAATCCGGCGGCGGGCAGCGCCATGCCGTGCGCCATCACGGCCTCACGCGTCAGCTCGCCGCGGTGGGCGTGGAGAAACCAAGCCGCCGCCGCTAACAAGATCAGCGCGGTCCCGAACCTCCACGGATGTCGCCGCAGTTTGCTAGGAAACTTCATGGCGGGCGGGCAGAGTGAGTTCCGCGCAGAGCGGCAGGTGGTCGGAGGCCATCACCGCCGTCGGCGTGTCGGGCAGCTCCACGCGCTCGACGGTGAAATGCCGGCTCACGAAAATATGATCGATCCTCATGAACGGCTGCACCGAGGTGAAGGTGGGGCGCGGCTTGTGGTTGCTGGCGGTTAGTTGGACATCGCGAAAACGATGCTGCAAGCGCCTGAAAACAGAGGAACGCGGGCCGGAGTTGAAATCGCCACACAGGATCATGGGTTCGTCTTCCGGTACTTCTCCCAACCAGTCCCGGCCTAGCAACTGCTCCACCTGTTTGCGTTTTTCATCACCGCCGAGACCGAAATGGGTGTTGATGAAATAGAAGGGCCGTCGCCCTTCGAACTCGAGCCGCACCCAGATCGCACCGCGCGCCTCGCGAAAAATCCGCCGTGCGGCACCGGTGAGGTGGGCGGCTTTCACGATGGTGAAGGGAAATTTCGAGAAAATCGCGATGCCGTAACGTTCCTTTTCCTCCTCGAACATCGCTTGGAAAACGTGCGTCATCCGTAGGTGGTCGGCGATGAGCTGGGATTGGTCGTGCCCGCCACTGCGGGGACGATGGGAGTCCACTTCTTGGACGGCGACGATGTCGGGATCGAAGTGATTGATGACCCGCGCGATGCGCTCGGGGCGGACCTTGCCGTCGAGGCCGCGGCAGCTATGGATGTTATAAGTCATCACCCGGATGGTTAGGTCCTGATTGCGGGCGCGGTGGTGGGGCACCCTCTCCTCGCGCATGCCGTCGCGGCCGAGGAAGTGCATGGCGATTTTGCGAAGATCCTCGCCGCGCACGCGGTTGCGGGTGTTCTCCAGATGCGCCACGTGCCAGCGCTGGATGCGGTCCGGTACGAGCAGGAAGCCGCGGGTTTCCTCCGCTCCCGGGCCGCCGTGGGCACCGTTTTCCATGGGGAAGCTCAGTGGATTTTCCCGATGGTCCCAGCCGCTGATCACGAGATCACCGGCGTCGGGATGGCGGCAAAGCGCGATCAAGTCCGCAGCGGCTTCGTCCAGATAGGGATGCGCGGGCCCGAGAATCTCGGCGCGGTCCTCCGGCAGTTTCCACGCGCCGCCGCGGTTGAAGGCGCGGACGCAATCGGCCCCGGCCAGCAAGACCAGCGGGACTCCGCCGGTTTTCACGAGCTCTTCCGCATAGAATTCCATTTCGGAAGGCAAGGGATTCGCTGGCAGATAGAGATGCCCCACCGGCCCCATCGCGGTGATGACGATCTGGCTCGCCGGCGCGGGAGCGGCGGCTTCCGCGCGGCTGGCGGGCTTGAGGCCGAGAAAATGCCGCCAGCGGTCGCGGGTCTGGCCGATGACTTCCGGCAGCCGGCTCATCCAGACTTCGCAACCTGCTAGAGAGCCGCGCGAGAACACCTCGCGCACCGCTTCGTCGATGCCGCGACCATAGCGGGTCTCGTAAGGGATGGTCCGCTCCTGGCCGTGGTCGGAATAGACGATCCACTCGTAGTCGCGGTAAGTGGATTGCCCGGCCACGCGGCAGATGTCGCGGATCGCGCTGTCAATGCCCTTGAGCGTCCAATGCGCGAAGCCGGAGTCCGGTCCGCGGCGGTGCGCTTGTTCGTCATAACCGACGAAATTCGCGTGGATCACGTGCACGCCGTTTTCAATGTCGAGCATGACCCGGAAGCGGATGAGTTCGCGCAACAAGATGCTGAAAAACACCCGCGTCGGGACGAAACCGATCTCATTGGAAAGCGCCTCGCGCTGGAAAATGCCCTTGAGCGCATCACCCACCGCCAAGCCCGTTTCTAGCAGAACTAGCGCGATCATCCGGAGGATCTTAGGCGCGTAAAGAGTGGAGAGGACGAGCCACTTGAGCGGGTTCAACCGCCGCAACACCTCGGGGAGCGCGGTGTCTTGGGAACAGTAATGGGAAAAGTCGGCCCCGGCGCGATAGATATCCAGATAGGCGCGACCGTGTTTCAAGAGGGGGTCGGGGCAGAGCTTCGCAAGCTCATTCTGGATCTCTGCGGCGGCGGTGGATTCATACATGCGGAAGACCTTGCCCGTCTGGCGGCGCATGAACTCGAAGCTGGGCACTGCGGTGCGGCTGCCGAAGAAGATCTCGCCCTGCACGGCCGGAGTGGTGGACGGCAGGCCGGAGTAAAAGCTTTCTAACGTGAGGTGTCTGCGGCGGATCAGCCGGCCGAGAAACGGTAACCGCCCGTTTCCCAGGGCGCGCTCCAACTCGCTGCGCGACAGGCCGTCGATCTGGATCATGACGAGTCCCGGCTCGTCGGCCTCGCCTTGGGGCGACTTGAGTCCCAGCAAACGCGCCGCCCAGTGCGTGCGGCTCAATTTCCGCCGCAACCATCTCCAACGGACGACGATGCGGCTAATCAAAGTGTGGCTGGGTGGTTGGACTCGTCAGCACTGCCGCACTGGCCGCCGACATTTTTTCGACAAACAAATCCCACTCGATGCCGATGGTGGCGAGCAGCCGATCCCAACCGGTGAAGTCCACGCTGGTGGGCTGTTGGTGCTCGGCGATGAGCTGCTTGTAGCAATGAAGGACACATAGCACCGAGCGCTCCTCGCCGTAGAGCTGCGCGGTGTGACTGGCGTTCTCCTCGCAGAATTGGAATAACTCCGGATTGTCCAACATGCGGCGCAGCGCGGCGGCGAACTCGTCAGTGGACGCCTCGCCTGAGAGGAGGATGCCGTTCTCGCCGTCGTTGACGATTTCCCGCACGCCGGGTCCGTCGATGGCGACCACCGGTTTTCCCGCCGCCATCGCTTCCGCCAGCACCAGCCCTTGCGTCTCGGTCTGGGAGGCGAAGACGAAGCAGTCCATCGCGGCGTAGGCATCCGCGAGGGTGCGGTCCATCAGGGTGCCGACGGCGTGAACGCGCCGCTTGCCCGCGCTGCGGCGGAGGACGGCTAACATTTCCTCGCGGGCCTCGCCGTCACCCACGACGAGGAAAGCGGTCGAAGGATCCGCTTCGAGGCACTTGGCGACGGACTCAGCTAGAAAGAGGAGGTTCTTTTCCTTGGCGAGCCGGCCGACGTGGCCGATGACCTTGGCGTCGCGCGGGATGCCGAGTGATTTTCGGCAACGCTCGCCATTTCCCGAGCGGAAGAATTCCAGATCGATGCCGGTCGGGATGGCTTGGATGGGAGTGGTCACGCCGCGCTCGCGCAGCAGCCGGGCGATGCTGCCGCTGGGGGCGATGACCTCGTCGCAGAGGTTGCAGTATTCGGTGGCCAGGCGGATGACCACGCGGCGCAACGCGGGCGAATCGAGCGGGACATAGTGAGTGTAGCGTTCGTAAAGCGTGTGGTGGGTGAAGACGATGGGCACCTGCATTTTCCGCGCCTCGCGGAGGGCGGCGTCGCCTAGCAGGAACGGGTGGTGGCTGTGAATCAGGTCCGGCTTGAAATCCTGGATGTAGTCGCGGATCACGCTGGGGACCGGCAGCCGCAGCGAGAAGTCGCTGCCATTGAAGTTCTGGATCGCGGGCACCCGCAGGACATTGGGTGACGTTTCCTGGCCGTCGAAATCGGGCGCGATCACGCGGACCTCGTGGCCCTGCTTGCGGCAGGCGTCTTCCAGGGTTTTCACCGACCTCGCCACGCCACCGACGTGAGGGAGATAGGTATTCGTGAACATCGCAATTTTCATGATTTTAGGAGTAGGAATTGAGTATCTAATGGATCGGCCTCCACGGGCACGAATCCGGGCACCGAGATTCTAACGCGCGGGGCGGCACCTCTCCACCGCGCGTCTAGATTCAATTGCGAGTCGGCGAGCCGGACGCTCACCGCGCCCCACATCGTGAGCGTGGGGCCAAAGCGGATTTCCCCGCCGGCCGCCCGCCATTCCGGGAGGATGCCCGAGCCGATCACAAGCAGATCCTCTTCTTCTCTCACAAAGCAGTTGCGCAGCATCATGATCCACTCGCCCGCGGCCCAGCCGTGCTGGCCGTCGCCCATGCAACCACCGAGCGTTTGCGGGTGGATGGCTTCGGGCCATTGGCCGGTGGGCGACGCGAGCTCCGCGACGCGGCGGATGAGCTCGGCGAAGCGCGGATCTCCCGCGCGGAGCAGCGTCTGCGCGAGGTCGAGCGTCAGGTAGGCATTGACCCCGGAGTGGATCATTTCCTGGAAAAACCCGCCTTCGTGGAAGCAACGGTCGATTAGAAACTCGGTGGTCTTCGCGATGCGGCCGTCGCTTGGTGGATAGAGCTGAAGCGGATAGTCAGCGACCATCGAGCCGATCGCCCCCGCGTCCATCCGCCGGCCCGGCGCGGCGGGGATGGCCCCTTTCGAGCGGGACGCGGGGATGGCGGCGATGCTCGCCTCGATGCTGGCGGCGAATTCCCCGGCGAGCGCTTCCGCCTCACCGGCCACGGCATTGTTACCGGTGCGCCGCCAATGTTTCGCGATCGCCTTCAAGCCGCCCCATGCCCAGAAATCGTCCCAGTAGTAGAAATCGTTAGGACCGAGATGCTCCGCGCTGAACCCGGCGGGCAAGAGTCCGCTGGCGGTGGCGCGCTTCCGCGCGAGCCAGTGCATTGCCTTGCGCAGCGCGTGCTCCACCTCTTTTCCCGGAAGCTTCCCCGACAATTCCGCGTGGCGGGCGACGATCCACAGCACTTGCCCGTTTGAGTCCCACTCGCCTTCTTGTGAAAGAAAGTAGCCCGCCATGGTTTGCCGGACCGGGAAGCCTGCCAGAATCCGTTCCGCGCGGTCCGCCTGGCCGATGACTGTTAGCGGATGCAACATCAGGCAAGCGTCGCGGAACCAAAACCGGCGGTAGGTGTACGGGCCCGGGACCATCTCGTCTGAGGAGAGCAGCAGCAGCGTCCTAACAGCCGCGTCGTAGAGGAACTGCATCCGCTCATCCGGGATTCGCAGCTCCGCGGTGCCAGCCAGCGCATCCTGCCAAGAGACGGCGGTATCCGCGCGTTTCGGCAAGTTCCGGAAATCCCGCGCCAGCGTCACCGAGACGCTTAGATCCCGCGGAATGCCGGCGTGGATGCGGAACAACGCCGCGCCGGTGGCCATGCCGACGTCGCATTTGACCTCGCGCTGGCTGTTGCTGCCGGGCAGATCCAGATAGACGTCGCCCTCAGCGTAGTGCGCCATCCGCAAAGAATCGGGCGGCTCGCCCAGTTTCACCGTCGCCTCGTCATTCACCCGGAAAGCGGTGCCCGACGGGTCCATCGCGATGCTCTGGACGAACTGAATCCCCTCGGGATTGTAGGGCCGCACCGCCACCACCAGCCAGCCGTCCTCATCGGAAAGGGCGCGAACCCCGGTGAAGGCCTCCGCAGAACCGTGCTCGGCGACCTCCATGGACGTGGCGAGATCCAGCCTGAGGCCGCCGACGCGGCATACGGTGGCCACTGTGAGCGTGGGCTCCAAAACCAAGCGCTGCTTCACTGCGGCGTCGGCCAGTTTGCTCGGTAACAAGCGCCGCCGCGAGTCGGTCACGATCCAAAAGTCCAACGACCAGCCGTCATGCAAGGGCGTGACCAACCCACGCGGATCGACAATCGGATAGACGGGAACCCCTGGCAATCCCACCGCGGTCCAGTTGCGGTGGGTGAGATTGATGTGGCTGAATGAAAACGCCCGCGGCACGAACGACTTGTCGGCTGGGTTGAACTGTCGCTCCACCCAGTAAGGCCAGACCCAGTCGAGGTTGTGTTGGATGGCCTTGGCGTTCACCAAGCCGCGGGCGTGGAAGATGATGCCGGCGCGCAGGAGTTCGAGCGGCTCGGCGACTTCCGACGGCTGGGCGAACCGCCGCATCCGAGCCAGCAGGCCAGCCGGATCCAGCACGCCATAGCGTCGCGCCGCGTGTTTCACAAAGAATTTCCATGGTAGCCATCGGAACATACATTGCCTTTCATGAGTGATTTGCCGACAAAAAAGCCGGGATTTAATATGGCACAGTCACGGCGGAGGCTCCAGAGGTATTCTCCAAATGGCCGAAAGAAACCCCGGTCCAGGCTTGCTCCGCAGGCGTTCCAAGCATAGTCCCTGCGGCCTGATTTCATGTCCGTCTCTCCTTACGCCATCCCTTCTCCCGCGCTGCAGCGCGAGGTGACACGCCGCCGCTCATTCGCAATCATTTCCCATCCGGACGCCGGGAAAACCACGCTGACGGAGAAATTCCTGCTTTACGGCGGTGCGCTCAATCTGGCCGGAAGCGTCACCGCGCGCAAAAACCAGCGCGCCACGACCTCGGACTGGATGGACTTGGAAAAGCAGCGAGGCATCTCCGTGAGCTCCACCGTCCTGCAATTTGAATACAAGGATTGTGTCATCAACATCCTCGACACGCCGGGGCACAAGGATTTCTCGGAAGATACCTATCGGGTCCTGACGGCCGTGGACGCTGCGGTGATGGTGGTGGACGCCGGCAAGGGCATCGAGAGCCAGACGCGGAAACTCTTCGAAGTCTGCCGCCGCCGCGGCGTGCCGATTTTCACGTTTATGAACAAGCTGGACCGCCCGGCCCGGCCGTCGATGGACCTACTCGACGAGTTGGAATCCGTGCTCGGCATCCACGCCTATCCGGTCAACTGGCCGCTCGGCGACGGCCCGCGGTTTCGCGGGGTTTATGACCGCGAGCAGAAGCAGGTGCACCTTTTCCAACGCACGGTTCACGGCGCTTACCGGGCACCGGTGGCGGTGACCGGCATCGAGGACGAGAGCGTGAAGGACGCCGTGGAGGAAGGGACCTATCAGCAAGTCTGCGACGAGTTGGAATTGCTAGAAGGCGCAGGCGCGGAGTTTGATTTGGGAAAAGTCCTCGCCGGCGAACTGACGCCCGTCTTCTTCGGCAGCGCGGCGAACAACTTCGGCGTTCAGCTTCTGTTGGACCGTTTCCTCGAACTTTCGCCACCGCCGACCCCGCGCGAAAGCGGCGGAATGATGATCGATCCGGCGTCCGAGGAGTTTTCCGCCTTCGTCTTCAAGATCCAGGCGAACATGAACCCGAAACACCGCGACCGCATCGCCTTCGTCCGCATCGTGTCCGGGCAATTCAAACGCGACATGGACGTGATCAACGGCCGCACCGGCGAGAAGGTCCGCCTCGCCAACTCGCAGCGGCTTTTCGCCCGCGAGCGGGAAACGGTGGACGACGCCTTCGCCGGCGATGTCGTGGGCCTGGTGGGAAATTACGATCTGCTCATCGGCGACACGCTGTCCTCGCAGCCCGGCGTGACCTTCGACGAGATCCCTCGTTTCGCCCCTGAATGTTTTTCCTTCCTGCACAACAAAAGCACCGCGAAATACAAACGCTTCCGCGACGGTCTCCAACAGCTCCTCAAGGAAGGCGTGGCCAGCGAGTTTATCCTCATCGACAGTGACGGCCCGCAAATCCCGCTGCTAGGCGCGGTCGGCCCTTTGCAATTCGAAGTGCTCCAATACCGGCTCGAAGGCGAATACGCCGCCGAGACGCGCATCGAGCAGGCGAACTGGTCGCTCGCCCGCTGGCTGAAGCCGAAGGAGGGCGAGCCGCTCGCGCCGGAAGCGCGGCCGGCGCTTTCGTTAGGCGCGGCGCTGGCGCGGGATTCCAATGGTTGGTTAGTCGCCCTGCTCCCGAGCGAGTGGGCGTTGAAAACGTTTTCCGACAAGAACGAGGACTGGGTAATCTCCGAGCAGCCCTTCCCGCCAGTTTCCGCGCGATAAAACCTCTTCAGGCGGATGGAGTTGGTAGTCTAGTAGGTCTCGAGCACACCGCCCGTGGAGGTGCCTCCCCAAGTTAGCGGGTCACCGAGAATGATCGGAGTCGTGATGCAAACCGCTCCGGCGGTGGAGGTGTTGGAGAAGCCACTGTTGATGGTGATCGGGCTTCCTCCGGAGATCGAGTAGGTGCCGCTGAAGGAGCTGAAAACGAGCGAGCCGACAGTGGTGGAGGCTCCGAGGGTGACGGTGCCGCCGGTGCCGTTGACGCCGAAATTAGGCGTGGATCCGGAAATCCAAGATGTGTTCAATCCGAGATCATGGCTGATCGCCGCCACCGCATCGCCAGCGTGGCGAATTTCCAAAATGTGTCCCCTCTCGTCACTCAGGACGACGGACCAATCTGGATGAAGAGCCGCTGATCGGCCCCGGCTGGCAGATCCGCGGTGGGAATCAGAATGGACGTCTCGGTGGCGGGCCAGTCGGCGGCTTTGAAGATTCCGACATCCGTCCAGCCACCCAGATCGCTCGAGACACGGACTTGGTATTCGCGGCCGGGGACGGTCTGGATGAGGGCGGATGCACCAGCCGCGGCGGGAGCGACCTTGAGCGTTTTCATCACGCTCGTCCGGTCCTTGGGGCTGGTGCCGGCCTGGTATTCCGCGAGGTCGTTCATCCCGTCGCCGTCACTATCGAGAGCGGCGGAGAGTTGGTTGAGTGTGGGAGCGAAGGCGAGCTCCCACGAATCCTTGAGGCCGTCACCATCCTCGTCCTCCTTACCGCCGAAACCGAGGGTGATCGAGAACAAGTATTCCCGCTGGAAGGCGCCCGCCAACGGATAACGGAAAGGAACCACCGGTGCTTGACCGAGCTCCAGCGTGGCTGCGCGGTCCGGAAGGCCGGGTTCCGCCACGTCATAGCGATAGAAAATCAGGTCACCACCACCCGGGACGTCGGGCGGGTAGATAAAGCTCAGTGCACCATCCCCGGTTCCGGGCGTCCCGTCCGGCCGGTTGTCGACAAAGCCCGGAGCGATGGTTTCGCCTGGAGCCACCGCGATGATTGCGGGCGCCGCGGAGAATGGCAGATCGTTATTGCCGATGACATAGCCGGTTTGTGGATCGCCGATGGCAAGCAGGGTGAAATTTCCCGGGCTGTTGATGCGGACAATGAAGGGCGTCAAAGGATCCCTAATGCGTCCGGCATGGAAACGGAAGCGGTCCACGCTGATGTTGAGCGTGGTGGTGCCGCGGTTGGTGAAGGACTCGGCTTGGTTGATCGCGAAGTTCGAATTCACCCCGTCCTGAGTCAGGTATCCCGGCTGTTCGAGGCGGTTGCCCAGTTGCAGCGAGGAAACGATGTAGCTAACCGCGAAATGATAGTCGCGGGCTTGGCTGGCGATGAGGTTTGCGCCCGGCACAGGGGCGAGTCCGAGCGCGACGGAGCCGGATGAACTGTCCAGCGGGCCGCCGCCGTGCCAGACCGAAGCGCCGCCAGCAGTCCAGGCAATCACTTCCAGGCCACTGCCGCCGCTGCCGTTGGGATTGGCGTCGAGGAATCCGGGCGCGATCGCTTCCCCCGGCAGCAAGGTGACGCCCGCCGGAGTGTCAGAAAAGGCGACATTGTTAGCTCCAACAGAGTACTCGCTGCGGGTCCCGCCGATGGCGATGACCGTGAAATTTCCCGCGCTGCCGACTTTCACGATGAAGGGCGTGACCGGATCTCCGGCGAGCTTTGCGTGGAAGGAAAAGCGGTCGAGTTGCAGGGTCACCGGGCTGGCTTCATTGTTAGTGAAGACGGCGTTTTTCTGGATGACGATGTTCGCGCGCCACGAATCGGTGCCCACGGCGCTGGTGGGAGCGCCGTGGATGCCAAGCTCGCCGCCGGCGAAGAAGCTCTGCGACTTGGTGCACGAGTCGGCGTTCATCGAGAGAATCCAGTTAGCCACCCGTGCGACGGAGGCGTGATCGACCGGACCGCGGGCGAGCGGTGGCATCACGATGGCCGAGCCGTGCGCGCTCATGCGCTGGAAGAGCACGGAATTATCCAAGCTGCCGGGCTTGATCACCGCGGGCGCGGGCAGGCCGAGTCCCTCGATCACGGGTCCGCAAACGAGCGATTGGTTGGTGAGCGGCGTGGTGAACCGGGCGTCAAAGAATGCGCGTGAACTTCCTTCCGGCTGGTGGCAGTGCGAGCAATTGCTATCAAGGTAAGAGCGGACGTATTCCTCGTCGGATAGATTCGGATCTCCGATGTCGCCGGAAGTCATCACGTTAGCGAGGTCTGCGGCCTTGAGATTTCTTGGAATGAAGCCGGCCGCGCTGAAGGATTCGATCTGGTTGGCGGTGACGCCGCCCGGATAGGTTAGGCTGCGGTTTAACTGGCGGGTGCGGAATCCGAGCACGGGCCCGGTGCCCGGCTGGTGGCACTGCATGCACTGGTTGCGCGATGGATAGAGATAGTCGAAGGTTTCCCCGTTGAGCGTGAGCGGTTCGACGAGTCCGTTTTCGATCAAGTCCGCTTCAGTGCCGCCGGCGCGCCATTTGTAAGTCACGCCGCCCCAGCCGGCGTTGCCGTGGACGAAGAGCCGCGTCTCGAGAGGCGCGTCATTGTCGGGACGGGCGAAGTGCTTGACGAACACGGTGCCCACCGGGAACTGCCAGGCTTGATTTTCGCTGTAGGTGATTTGCTCTCCGGCCGTGTTAGGAACACCGTCGTTGGGAATCATCACCCAGCGTTTCTTCGAAAGGCCGGATGACCAGAGCGGCATGTTGACGTCATACGGAACCATCCCTGACGCGGGCGTGAGCGTGGCGAGATCGGAGAAAACTCCGGTTTGGGAGAGCAGGAGCGGGTATTCCCAAGTCTCGCCGCTGATGGTGCCGGCACGCTTGATGCGGGAAATTTTGCCGCCGCCCGCGGTGCCCGCACCCATTTGCAAGAGTAGGAGCTCGCCTGTGGAATCCACCCCGAACGAGCTGATGCCATTCCAAATCGTGCCCGCGCGGCCTTGGCCGATCTGCGTTACGGAGAGCGTGGTGTTAGTGGCAGGATCGTATTCCAGCGCGTAGTAGAGCTGGGTGCTGTTATCACCGAAGATGTATTTTCCGGCGAGCTCGGGAATCGCCGTGCCGCGGTAAACGTAGCCGCCGATTACGCAATTTCCCTGGGTGTGATCGAATTGATAGACCGGCCCGCGCTCGGTGCCTATCAGCGGATTGGGTTTGGCACGGAAACCGTCGGCGTCACCCTCCTTGTAGTTCCACTGGAAATTGAGGCCCGGCTGGTCCATCACGTCCACTTCCTCCCAGCTGCTCGAGCCTACGTCGCCAATCCAGAAACGGTTACCCACTGAATCATAAGTCATCCGGTGAGGGTTGCGCAGGCCGATGGCATAGTATTCTCCGAGCGCTCCCGTCACACCGGTCCACGGATTATCAGACGGAATATAATAACCTTGGGTGTAAGTGTGATCGATAGTGTTGACGTTGATTTCACCCGCCTGCAAGGGTGGCTCCGCAGGCTGGTTGACGATCGGATGGCTGATAGCGCCTCCACGCATGTCGACATCAAGCCGCCAGACACCGGAGCGCGCGCGGTCGTTGAGTTTCTGAGTATGCGGAGTGGATTCCGAGTTTTGGGTGCCCTCGTCGCCCAAGCTCAGATAGAGAAACCCGTCGCCGCCGAAAACCAGTCCGCCGCCGTCGTGCCCCTTTTCCGTGTCGAACTGCTGGATTAGAATCAACTCGCTGGCAGGGGTGAAAGTCGAAGTCGCGGGATTCCAAGTGAAGCGTGAGAGACGCTCGTAATAGGGGTTAGTCGAGTTAACCCCCGCATCCGGACTATCATTCGGGTGATGGAGATAATAAACGTAGAGAAAGTCCTTGCCGGCGCTCTGCCCGAATTGTGGATGGAAGGCGCAGCCGAGGATGCCGCCGTGTTTGTGAGTCGGGGCACCTTGGTCCCAGTTCATATACCAAACGCGGTCGCGGATATCGAGAGCGGTGGCAAGTTGCGCCGGCGTCGCGGCGTCGTTGTTCGGGAGGCGCAAAATGCGGCCGTCCATTTCCGCGACCATGATTTCAGTGGCAGATCCGGGCCATGGCAGGGCGACGATGGGCGACTCCCAGCTCAAGTTAGGGAAGGCGGTGACCGTATCCACCTCGGTGGGCACGACGGACAGCGTGGGGAGCTTGCCGTTGGCAAAGGGCGCGACGGGGTTGGCTCCACCGAAGCCGGCGACGCCCTCGGTGTAGGGGCGGAGCGAGATCGCGTTGGCCGGAAAATCCGAGGACACGGCGGTGCCTGGATCTTTTTGGGCACACCATTTCAGCGCACGGACCAGTGTTTCCTGAAACGCGGCACAGCGCATTCCCTCTGGCTCCGCTTGGTCTTGCCAGATGTGCCCGTAGGTCGAGGCGTAAACGCGGCCGCTGCCGTAAGCCACGGTCCACTCGACCGGATGCTGGAGCGCGGCCTGGCCCGCCGATGGATCAGGGTCCAAGGCATAAGAGAGGATTTTTACCTTGTCTGCCAGATTTGGGGCGATGCCACGGGCGAAACGAACGACCTCCAAGTCGGCGGCAAACCACGAATTCGGCAAGCCCGCATGGATCGGATGGGCGGTGGGCAGGGCGTGGCGTTTAACCAGCACGTTGGCGCGTGCGCCGTGACCGGTGAACTGGCCGGAGCCGGGAGGATGGGCTAGCAGCGAGTCGTCCGCGTTTACCGTGAAGGCGGTGCCGGTATTGGCGTTATGCCAGGCGAGGCCGACGATTTTCTGATATTCCTGCCAGTTGGTGAACGCTTGGTTCGCCTCATGGAAGGCGAGAAAACCCCCACCGTTTTGCACATAGGCCGCGAAGGCAGTTTGGACGGCGGCCGGCCAGGCCGCGCCTCCGGTGGCGTTGCTGTAGCCCGAGAAAACGACATCGTAGTTGGAAAAATTCGGGTTCCAAGCCGCCCACTCCGGGCTGGCCACATCCTGTGGCACAAGGGAGACGTCCATTTGGAACGAGCCGTCGCGGGAAAGAATGGACCGGAGATTCTCGACCCGGCGCTGCCAGTCGTGATTGCTGGCACCGTCGATGACGAGGACCTTGGTCAAGGCCGCGCCGCTAATCTCCGATAGGCCAAAAACGGCGAAAATCGACAAGATGAGGCGTCGGGGGAGATGCATAAAACAGGGGGGTAAGGTCGAACAGCATCTGCCGTGCCGGGGGGGCGGGACAGCTGCAAGACGATCTCGTGGAACTTAGCACTCCGCCGATTGGGGTGCAAGATGTTGTCATTACGCGATCACGTTAGACTCAGCGCGTGTCGGCAGAAGAGTCGCTCGCCGTCGTTCGCTGACAGCGATGCCACAGAAAAACTAGCGCAAACCAGCCGCGATGTTCTCCGCGAGACGGGAGAGCAGGCGGGATTGGGCGGCGACCATTGCGGCGTAACCGTCGGCCGCCAGCGGTTCACGGTCCACGAAGGTGCGGGAGGCTTTCAGCTTCCGGTCCGGCAGCGAATAAGCGCGCCAACCCGCCTCGATGACCGCGTAGCCGTCCGCCTCGCTGTGGAGCTGGCGGATGTCGAGCGTGACCTGATAGTCGATTTCCTCGTCGCGCTGCCACGGGTAAGTACGGACGTTTCCGGTTTGTATCTTGCGGCCGAGATTGGCGGCGGTGACGCGGGCGATGGAGGCGGCTAAATCGCCGGCCCAGCGGTTGTCCTCGGAGACGGCGAACTGGTTAGGACCTTGCTGGACCACTAGGTTCGGGCGGTCGATGTATTCCGCGAGGGTGATCGGTCCGACGCCGATGCCGATGCCGCCGCCCGAGGGCGCGGGGCCGTTGGCGGTAAGCACGTAGAAGCCTTTGTCGGACTGGGCGCAACCGGAAATCAGCAGCACGGCGAGGAGAGTGAGAAATTGATTCATGGTGAGATAGGCTATGTTAGCGGCCGACTTTGGGGGCTTTGGGAATGGGATTGCCCGACTTGTCCTTGCCGAAGATCAGCGAGTTCGGTTTTTCTTCAAGGGTGTTGGTCACACCCTTGATCGATCTCAAGGCAGCGCGGAGTTCATCCAAGGTGCGGAGCAAATCGCCTTGGATCGCACCGTCCGGACCGACGCTGGCGACGGATTTCTCAAGCGCGCCCATCGTGTTTTTCAAGTCTGCGGGAAGGCTCGCAAATTCATCGGAATCCAGCATCTTGCGGGCGGCGGCGATGGTGGCGGTCGCCTCCTCGGCCAGCGTGTCGATTTTTTTCATCGTGTCCTCAAGCGGCAGGGCCTGAACCTTGTCGAGGATGGCAGTGAGCTTGGCTTCCAACTGGGCGAGACCCGAGGAGACCGTGGGAATAGACGGGTAATCGCCAATTTGTGTTAGCGCGGCGGGCAGCGGATCCTTGTAGTAGTCGAGATCCACGAACAGCGCGCCGGTGAGCAGGCTGCCGGTCTTCAAAGCGGCGCGCAGGCCGCGGTCGACGGCCTCTCTGAGGAACTCGCCATCGGGCTTGCTGATTTTTTCGGCCGCCTCACGCCGCAACAGGGATGGATCGATTTCCACCAGCACGGGAATCCGCGAGTCGTCGGCGGACTTCAGATAGTCGAAGGAAATATCCGCGACGCGACCGATGGGAATGCCGCGGAATTCCACTGGAGCCGCCTTGACCAGCCCGCGGACCGATTGGTCGAAGAGCAAGACGAATTTCATGGTGGGATTGAAGCTGGATTTGTTTGCCGCGTCTTCGTCGGAGAACAGAGTGAACGTGGCGCCATCCGTCGCCAGAGGCCCCGGTGCATCGCCCTCGGGCACGCCGAAGGTGGCACCGCCTGACACCATCGCTTGGAACGAAGGGGTCCGGACTTTGAAACCATCCGCGCCGGCGCTGATGTCGATGCCGCTGGTGTTCCAGAAACGGGTGTTAGCCTTCACGAGAGAGCTGTATTCCTCTCTGACGAAGGCGTCGTAGGTGACTCGTTGGCCTTCGAGATCGAGCTTGCGGTTTTCAATCTGCCCGACTTCAAAGCCGCGAAAATAGATCGGCGAACCCGCCGTGAGCGAGCCCGCCTGCTCGGCGGTGAGCACGAGCCTCCGCCCGGGGATGTCGCGGTTGGTGGGCAGCGGCGTTTCCAAACCTTTGAAGTGATTGATCTCGGTGCCGTCCGCAGGGCCGGGATCGAGCTCGATGTAAGCGCCGGTGATCAGGGTTCCAAGGCCCGAGATATCCGTGGTTGAAACCCGCGGCCGGACGACCCAGAAATTCGAGCCGCCGCGCAACAAGCGCCCGGAATTCGAATTGAGCTCCAGTCGCACGACGACCGACTTCAAATCATCCGCCAGGGTGACTTCCTTGACGAATCCAACCCGGACCGAACGGCACCGCACTTCCGTTTTCTCAGCGCCGATGCCGTCCGCTGTGTCGAAGCGCACATACGCGACCGGACCCTGTGCGCTGACGCTGCGGTAAATCATCCAGCCGCCGATCACGAGTGCCAGAATGGGAACCACCCAGACGATATTCCAACGTTGCGCCGCCCTGAATTCCGGTGTCACCGCAGGAGATGATGTCGTTTCCGTTTCGCTCAAGTGTCTGTTTTTTTAAGAGTTGAAGGATCGAGCTCGAGCAATTCAAGCCGGTCCCACAAGAGTCGCGGATCGAAGCTCATCGCTGCGAACATCGTAAGCACGACCACCCCGCCGAATGCAAGCGCGCCGGGGCCGGGCGTGACGGTCATGTAATTGCCCAGCTGCACCAGCGCCACTAAAATTCCGACCACGAAGATGTCCACCATCGACCAGCGGCCCATCAACTCAGTGAACCAATACATTTTCCCAAGCATCGCGGGCGATGGGTGCAGTTTTCCCGAAGCGGCCAGGCAAAGCCAGCTGATGGAGATGATCTTGAGCAGCGGAATCAAAATCGAAGCGGTCAAAATGACCAGCGCGATCGGGTATGCCCCGCCTTTCCAAAAGTAAATGATCCCGCCGACGATTGTATTACTCGTCGTCACGCCCAGCTCGACCATCGTCATCATCGGCAGGAAATTCGCCGGAATATAAAGCGCCGCGGCGGCCAGCATGAAAGCCATCGTCCGCCGGACACTATCAGGTTTCCGCAAGTGCAAATTCGATCCGCAGCGCGGGCAGCGGCCGAGACTGACCGAAGCAACTTTCCCACACGTGTGGCATCCGGCCAACCCCCGCGCCGCCGCTCTTGGCAATGGACCGCTCATCGTTTCGCGACCTCCAACCGATCCCAAAGTTCATCCCGGTCAATGCCGGCGATCGCCGCCGCCATGCACAGCATCACCGCGCCAAAGGCCCAGAAGCCCGGGCCGAAATGAACGTCCGCCAGCTTGTTGAGCTTCAGCAGGCTGACCAACACTCCCAACAGGAACACTTCAATCATGTTCCACGGCTCGGTCTTATGCAGCCACTTGGCGACATGGAGAGCCCCCGGCGCGATCCTTCCGAACAAGAGCGGCGCGCACACATAGAGCAGGCCGCCCGCCAGCGCCAAAGGCGTGACAATGGTGAAAAGCGCCAGCGCCACGCCCAGCAAAGGACTGCCCTCCGCAATCAGCGCTCTCGCCCCGGAGACGAGATTCAAAGTCGTCCGGATGCCCGCCGCATCCATCGTGAGAAACGGAAACCAGTTCACCACGAACATCAAAAACAGCGCGGCGATGGAAAACGACGTGACCCGCGCCAACGAGGCAGGGCGATTCTGATAGAGAACCGCGCCGCAACAGCGGCACCGGGCAGCCACCCCCTCCGCCAGCGGCGTAGCCTCGTGCAGAGTGTCACAAAAATGACATGCCGAATAATGCGGCCCACCCGGCGGCCGCGGCCAGGGATGCATGGCCCGCTTGGTTCTGGAAAACAATTTTCTCATCTTATCTGAGAGCCACCACCCGCTGGGCGAGTTCGCCCAAACCCTCCACACCACATTCCACAAAATCTCCCGCTTGCAAGTATTTCGGAGGGCGCATTCCCATTGCCACCCCACTCGGAGTCCCGGTAGCAACCACATCGCCGGGCAGCAAGGTCATGAAGCGACTTACGTAACTGACCAACTGCCGGACAGAAAATAACATGTCCCCGGTCCAGCTGTTCTGCCGGAGCGCCCCGTTCACCTTGCACCACAAGCGCAATTTCTGGGGATCGCCAATTTCATCCGCCGTCACCAGCCACGGGCCCATCGGGGCGAAGCTATCCGCACTTTTGCCCTTCGTCCACTGCCCGCCCATTTCCTTCTGAAAGGCTCGCTCCGAGAAATCACAAAACGTCGAGTAACCGGCAATGTAATCCATCGCCTCCCGCTCATCGACATATGACGCCGTCCGCCCGATCACCACCGCGAGCTCCACCTCGTAATCGAGTTTCGTCGAGCCACGCGGGATGATCACATCGTCGGTGGGCCCGCTCCACGCACTGGTCGCTTTCATGAAAATCGTCGGCTCCGTCGGAATCCCCTCCCCCAGCTCCTTGGCGTGTTCAAGGTAGTTTTTCCCGATGCAAACTAATTTCGAAGGCCGCTCCACGGCCGGACCCAGTCTCACCATCGGATCCACCTCAGCTCCTCCCGCACAACCGTCCGCCACCCACTCCGCAAGTGACTCGATCCCGCCCATCGCGAAAAAACCCTCGTCGTAATCGTTGAATTCGCCGCTGGCGTCGATCAAGCGTCCGTCCGGCAAGAGGATTCCCGGCTCCTCACGCCCCTCGTCACCGAACCGAATCAATTTCATGCGCGCGATGTAGCAAATGAGCCGGAATTGAGGAAACCGAATCTTCGGGATGTCCTGTAAGATGCGTAAAATGGGCAAAAAAGAAGCGGCCCGACTGATCATCACTCCTAGGAAAAACCCATTAACCCGGGAGGCATCTCAGTCGGACCGCCTTGTCTTGCGACAGGGGGAAACTTGCATCTCCCCGCCCGACTGGCAAGAAATAAGTTTTAAAAATAAAAATTCCCGCTTTGTCCCCGCAAAAACTGCCTTCGGCCGCATCGAAAGAAATTGAAAATACCGGACACCTTAAGCAACGCCACCCATGCAGTCGCCAAATCCAATTGAATATTCCGCCCCTCCACCGGGGCTCTTGAATTGCGGTAAATTCCCTTGAAATACCCTGTATCTCGTTTACTTGTGTCTCGACCATTAACATTCATGAAATCAATCATCCTAACACTCGCCAGCGCCATCACCGCAATCGCCCTTTCCAACTGCGCCGCACCCGCCGGCCCTAACACCCAACGCGGTGCCGCCACCGGAGCATTGGGCGGCGCGCTGCTCGGCGGAGTCATCGGCCACCAATCCGGCAACGCCCTCGAAGGTGCCGCAATCGGTGCCGCCGGTGGAGCTGTTGTAGGAGGCACCTACGGCAACGCCCGCGACCAAGAACAATATGGTCGTCGCTACTGAAATCCGCTCCATTTTCGAAACGGGACGTTCAATTTCTGAACGCCCCGTTTTTTTTGGATGAAATCTCGCCCTTGCGCCTCTTAGGCTCACTCGCCCATGCAATGCCTTACCCAGTTCCTCCTCACCCTCGTTTTCAGCGTTGCCACCGCAACTGGCCAAATAGGAGCCCCCTCTTCCGTCGCGAACCTGTTTTCCGAGGAGAAAACCATTGCCCCCGGCAAACCCTTTACCTTGGCCCTCAAGCTGGACCACCCCGCGAAGTGGCACAGCTACTATCAGAACAGCGGCGGCATCGAACAATCCCTCGCCCTCAAATGGTCCCTCCCGCAGGGCTTCCTCGCCGGCCCGATCCAGTGGCCGGTCCCCAAGGTCAAGGACGGCTACTTCGGGAAAAGCTTCGTCTATCCGGGCAGTCCGGTGTTCCTCATAGAAATCACCGCCCCGCCGTCGCTCGAAACCGGCAAAACAATCACCCTCACCGTCGACGCATCGTGGCAAATCTGCGATGAAAGCTGCCTCAACGAACAACAATCCTTCACGCTCAACCTCCCGGTGGCGGCCGCTTCGGAAAAGGATCCAGCGACCATCGCGCTGTTTGAAAACGCCCGCTCCAGCCAACCCATACAACTAACAAATGCAAAAATTTCCGCTCGTTCGGACGGAAGCGACATCCTCCTCCGCGTCGAACCCGGTGAACCCATCAAAGACGGTCCCACCGATTTCATTCCCGACCAACCCTTCGTCAAATCGGCCGGTTCCGGCGGTTCAATCCAGCGCGATGGCGATGCTTGGCTGATTCGCCTGCCCCGCGCGACCAAGGACGCGCTCGAAAACGACATCCCGCAGGGAAATTCCCTCTCCGGCATTCTCATCGGTGCCCGCCCGGCCCTGATTCCAGAGACGACGATCAGTCCCGCCTCCGCCAAAGCCGACGGTGCCGTCATCACCGCTCCTGCCCAGCCCTTGCCATTTTCTATGTTTCTCAAAATCTTCGGAGGCATGTTTCTGGGCGGATTGATCCTCAATCTCATGCCCTGCGTGTTTCCCGTCATCGGCCTCAAGATCATGGGCTTTGTCCAACAGGCCGGGCATGATCGGAAAAAAATCGTGGTGCACGGCCTGGTTTTTGCCGCGGGCGTGTTGCTGTCTTTCTGGGTGCTTGCCCTCGCGCTCTTTTTAGGAGGAATCAGCAGCTGGGGTAACCAACTGCAAGATCCGCGGATCACCTTGGGAACGATTCTAATCATGTTGCTGTTGGGAATGAACCTGTTCGGCGTTTTTGAAATCGGCACCTCCGCCACGGGAATCGGCGGAAGCCTCGTCCAAAAACAAGGCATCGCGGGCACCTTCTTTTCGGGCGTGCTGGCGACGCTGATTGCCACTCCCTGCTCGGGCCCGTTTCTAGCAGTCGCCATCGGCGTCGCGGTGACACTGCCCGCGCTGCCGTTTTTCACCGCGTTCACCTTCATGGCGATTGGCCTGGCGTTGCCCTATCTCGTGTTATCGATGTTTCCCTTCTTGGTCGAAAAGCTGCCGCGGCCGGGACCGTGGATGGAGTCGTTTAAACAAGGAATGTCGTTTCTACTGTTTGCGACCGCAGGCATCTTCCTCTGGGTCTACAGCGCACAGGTATTCGACCTCAACGAGGGACAGAAGGGCCTCTGGGTCATGCTAGGACTCAGTGCCGTAGCCACCGCCGCATGGATTTACGGCCGGTGGAATCAGCCTGTGAGAAGTCCTTCCACCCGCATGACCGCCAAGGTCGTGGCCGCACTTCTCTGCACTGGAGGAATCCTCCTCGCGTGGCCATGGCCTGCCACGCAGCCAGACGCAGTTGCTGCGGACACCAAGACCGCCGTCGAATGGGGAACCTGGTCCCAACAAGAAGAGGATCGCCTGCTCGCCGAGGGCCGCCCGGTTTTCGTCGACTACACCGCCAAGTGGTGCCTGACCTGCCAGCTCAACAAGAGCCGCGCCTACACCCGGCCAGTGCTTGATTTGATAGAGAAAAAAGGCATCGTCCTCCTGAAGGCCGACAAGACCAACCCGAGCCCAGCCATCGATGCCAAGCTCAAGCAAATGGGGCGCAGCGCGATCCCTGTCAACGTCCTGCTAGTCCCTGGCACGGAGCCGCAAATCACACCCGCCCTGCTGACCGCGGCCTACCTGACAGAACTGTTCACCCAGAAGGTCCCTGAAAGGAAATAAAGCCGCTGATCCGGGAACCCACTCCGGTCTTATGGGACCGGAGTGGTGAAATTGGCATCTTTGTATTTTACCAAACTTTGAGACTCACTCCGATCTGCCCGAAGAGTCCGCTTTCCATGTCTGAATCAAGGGTTTCGTTGTCGCCGTCCTGATCAGAATATTCAATGCCATTGAAGACGGTGAAGCCTACACCGGCATTAAGCCAGAGTTTGCCGGCCAATCTGCGACCCGCAAACGCTCCCACCTGATAGGATGTGAGATCCACCGACTTGGAGTCGCCAAGGTCATCGGTGATGTTCCAGACCCCGCCGCCCGGGATGCCGCGCAGGCTGAAGTTCCAATTCTCGTTAGGCGTGTAAGAAATCACGGGCATCGGGCCATACAGGCCGATGCGCGTCTTTTCGTTGACCACCCAGTCGAAGTTAATACCCGGGCAGATCCATGCATCGCCGTTGAGGTTAAGCACGGCGGCACCAGCGACTATCGTGAAATTATCGCTACAGCGGTAGCCCACGCCCGCTGCGATGTCGAAAGTGAGATCGTCGCCGTTGATGTGTTGGAAATCGCTTGCGACTTCCGCGCGTGCCCAAGCACCGTAAAACCAAGGAGAACCTTTGTTAATTTTCACCGCTGCCAGATGCACGGACGCGGAATGAAGCTCCTCGTCGCCGATCGGGAACGCAGGGTCCACGCCGTCGAAATCCAGGCTCGTCAGACCATATTGCACAAGAGGCACCAGCATGATGTCCCCAGCAACGGTAATGGGACGCGAGAGCACTGAAATCAAATCGAACTCCGTAATGCTCAGGCTGCCATCGACGTCATCCAAATCCATCCCATCAGAGTAGGTGAAGAATCCCATGGCGACATCCACATTGGGTAGTCTCTCTTGCGCGGGAGCCGCTTGAGTGACTGCGAATTCTCCGGCAGATGCTACGGCAGAGCAGCCCAACCAGACGGCGGTAGTTAGTTTTAAAAACATAGGCCATTGTTAAATTCGGAACCTGCCTGACAAGCATATTATCGGAATGGTTCCCAGCGCTCGGGAGGCCGCCCGAAAAAGAGGATTGAGGAGGCTTGCTCGGATTGCTAGAATCCGAGGGTGGAGCGACAGCGCAAAAAATCGACGCCGGGCAAGTTTGGTAAATCATGGATGCCTTTGATCTGGATCATCGCGGCCAGCGCTGTGGCCCACTTGTGGTGCTTGAAATCCCAGTTTTTCCTCGATGATTTCCCCCAAATCGTGGACAGTGATTTAGTTAGATCCGGGGATCTCACTGGTACGAGTTGGCTTTTCTGGAGTTATCTGTGGTTTCATATCCAGTCCCGGTGGTTTGGCACCTCGCCAATGGGATTCCATGCGGTGAACTGGATTTTACACACCGGCGTGGCTTGCGTTTTGTTCGGCTTCGGCAGGGATCTTGTGCGCGACCACTGGCCGGCGGGAGTGGCGTTTTTCGGGGCGTTGCTGTTCGCGGTGCATCCGCTGGCGAGCGAGATTCCTAATTACGCGCGAACTCAGGATTTGGCCTGGGTGACGCTTTTTTCCCTGCTAGCGGCTTGGGCGGTGCTGGGATTTCTGAGGGACGGCGGTTGGTGGAAATTGGCGGGCTGCGTGGTTTTCGTCCTCGGCGCGACGTTTTCCAAGGGGCCGGGTTTGTTTCATGCGCTGATCCCGGTCGGTGCGGTGGCGCTCGGGTTTTTCCAGGCCAAGCATGTCAGCCTGATCCGAAAATACCCGTGGCAGAGTGCTGGAATTCTCCTGGTAGTCCTCGAATTTCTGTGGGTAGTGGGACGGCTTGATCTGCGACTGGACACGCTGCACCAGTGGACGGAATCGCGGTTCATCGGCCATGCTTACACGCTTTCGCGGGTGTTCTGGGAATTTGCCTGGCGCAGTGTGATCCCGGTGGGGCTGAGCGCGGACCACCACATCGCCGAGACGCTGGTGCCGGCGGGATCGCCGTTTTGGAACATCCCGGACAAGGGCGCGATGCTGGCGGCGGCGGGTTTCCTGGCCTTCGCCGCCTTCAGCGTGGTTCTCGCATGGCGCCAATCGACGCGGCTGTTCGGCGTCTGTTTGTTTCTGTATGTCGCGACGATTTTGTTCCGGGTTTTTTACGCAATCCCTGAGTTCATGCCGGAATACCGGATCTATCCGGGCCTGCCATGGTTTAGTCTGGGCGCTGCCATCGTCCTCGCGGCCGCTTGGCGGGCGGTGTGCGGCGGGATTTCACCGCGACTGCCGGCGGCGTTGCTGTTAGGGTTTTTCGTGCTGCTCTCGGCGAAGCGCTCGTTTCTTTGGCACAACCTGGATCGGCTGATGGCGGATGTGCTGGAGCAATACCCGACGCAGGCCCGTGCCTTGTGGGAACTGCACAAGCGTGATATTTCCCGCGAAAACTGGCAGGCGGTGATCGACCGGCAGCGCAATGGGTGGCCTGAAGTCGCGGCTCGGTTTCACGCGAAAAACCGGCTGCTCGCCCCGGCGCGGGAGTTGCCCACTGGCCATTTCGCGCTGGCGGAAGTCGCGTGCGCCGGTCGCTATGCCATCGCCCTCGCCCATCAGGAAAGCCCGGCCATCGGCCTGCGGGAAATTAACCGCTTGGAAATTTACATGAAGCGCCTCGGCCTCGATCCGCAGGCGCACGCGCTGCACTGGAATTACTTTTCCCGCGACAAGGGGCTTGTCCTGGAGCTCGCCGGAAACTACGAGGCCGCCGCAGAATCCCTGCGCGAGGAAGGCATTTCAGGTCTCCGCAAGCGCGACCTCGAACGCGTCGAGAAGAAGCTCGCGGCACTCAAGCCAGATTCGTGAAAACCGCCTGCACGTCGTCGTCGTCCTCGACCTTGTCCAACAGGTTTTCCACTTCCTCCATCTGCTCTTCGGTTAGCTCGACCGGTTGGGTCGGCAGGCGCTGGAGGCTACATTTCGTCGGGACAATGCCTGCGGCTTCAACCGCGTGGCTCAAGCTGGCGAAGGCGCTGTATTCGCCGATCACCGAGACCACGCCTTCATCCACCGAGAGTTCCTCGAGTCCGGCGTCGATGAGTTCAAGTTCGAGTTCTTCCAGATCGCGGCCCTCCGGCACGGGGAACTCAATGACCGACTTGCGGGTGAACATGAAATCGAGCTGGCCGGCATTCACCAGTTGGCCGCCGTTTTTGTTAAAAATGATCTTCAGGTTGCCGACGGTGCGGTTGGAATTGTCAGTGGCGCACTCGACGATGAAGAGCGAGCCGTGCGGGCCTTTGCCCTCGTAGGTGACTTCCGAGATGTCGGCGGCGTCCTTGCCGGCGGCGCGCTTGATGGCGTTCTCGATGTTTTCCTTCGAGAGATTCTGCGCCTTGGCGTTGTTGATGGCCATCCGCAGCGGCGCGTTGGACTCCGGGTCCGGGCCGCCGTTCTTGGCGGCCATGGTGATGGATTTGGCCAGCTTCGGAAAAATTTTGGACATCGTGGCCCAACGCGATTCCTTCGCCCGGCGGCGGCATTCGAAATGTCTTCCCATGGTTTTCGGTCGATTAGAGATTGGCCGGTGAGGCACCGGGGCCGAGATCTAAGCAGGCGGACGGAGAGATGCAAGTGAAGCGGTTGCCCCCGTGTCGTCTTGAAAACTTGCCAGCTTTTCGCCGCCCGGCCAAGGTCATCACAGATTCACCATGAAGCGCTTTCCCGCCGGCATCATCTTTCTCTGCCGCGGCTGAAATACTTCCAAGCGCTCGGCGTGGTTTTCATGACCGGGCTGATGTTCTATGTCGTGCTGACGATGATTTCCGGAGCACGCGACCAGCCTGCGGGCAAAAGACCTGCACCGGGTCATCAAAGGCGAGTCCCGGCGCAAAATCCAACAGCAGCCCTCGCGATGTGCGACCTCAGAGGATACGAGCTTTTGTTGATAGAGCTTCTCGGAGGCTACTGGTTCTTCCTGCGCGCCCGCCCACCGCTTCCTCGCGGGATGGGCTGCTAGGACAAACCGCCATTGGAGTTTCGCCACTACGTTTTGCGTGCTGCTCGCGGTGCTGGTGATGTTTGTCATCTCGTTCATCGTTCCGGGCGTGTTGTTGCAGTGGGAAATGCTGCGGCAAGTGACTTGGCTGACTTATTGAGCCAGCGCCTCGAATCCGCAAAACAACTTGGAGCCGACCGGCGGCTTGGCGGGGAGCGGCAGGTCGTGGTCGAGGTGGCGGCGGCAGATTTCCTGAAATTCCTCCGGCGTCCTCGCCCGCCGCATGTCGAATTCGAAGTCCCCGTCCAAGCCGTGGCTGATGTAGGCGAGCGTTTTTTTCATCCGCTGGACATGGGCGAGCGGGTTGAACTTCGGGGTTTCGCGGGCGATTTCGTCGGAGAGTTCCAGCACATATTCCCAGAGATCGCGGTATCTCGGGGCGGCGGCGCGCGCGGCGGTGAAGGCGGCCGTTAGCTGGGAGAAAATCCACGGGTTGCGGATCGCGCCGCGGCCCACCATCAGGCCCGCCGCGCCGGTTTGCGCGAGGTAGGCGAGTCCGGTCTCGGCATCGATCACGTTTCCGTTAGCGATCACCGGACAGGGCATCTCCTGCACCGCCACCCGCACGCAATCGGGATGCACCGGCGTCTGATAGCGCTCCACCACGGTGCGGCCGTGGATGGTTAGTCCGTCGATGGCGTGGCTGCGGAAAATTTCCAACAGCGCGGGAAATTCCTCCGCCGCCGTGTAGCCGATGCGGGTCTTCACGGTGAATTTCCCGGGAATCGCCTCGCGCAGCGTGCCGATCAGGCGGTTCACCGTTTCCGGGTTGCGCAACAAGCCGCCGCCCGCGTCCTTGCGGCAGACGATCGGCGCGGGGCAGCCGAGGTTGAGATCGATCCCGGCAACGGGCAATTTCGCTAACTCCCCCGCAGTGCGGACGAGGCTCGGCAAATCGCGACCGATCATCTGCGCGAACACCGGCTTGCCCGTTTCATTCTCAACAATCGATCGGAGAATATAGCGGTTCAGGCAGGAATCGGGGTGCACGCGGAAGTATTCCGTGACGAACCAATCCGGCGCACCCCGCCGCGCGATCACCCGCATGAAGGGCAAATCGGTCACGTCCTGCATCGGCGCAAGCACCAAGGCGGGACGGTTGACGGGAAGGAAATCACGCATGAGACAGAGCCCGATGGCACAGCGGCCCTCGCCGCGGGTCAAGGAATTCCATTGACATTCGCCCTCTGGAACGGCCTTTTTGGATAGGTTTAATAACACTTCAAACAACGTGGACACTGATTTATTACACACGGAAAAAATCCTCGCGGATCGGAAAACCTTTTATCTCGATCTCAAAAAGAACGCGCGGGGCATGGTGGTGAAAATCACCGAGGACGTGGGCGGAAATCGTGACACGATCATGGTGCCGGCCGAAATCCTCGCAGACTTCATCGCGGCGCTGACTGATATCAAGGCCACGGCGGACGAGCAGGAGTGAAGCAAGAGGGGATCTCCCATCCGCTTTGGTCTTGATGAACAGTGGGGATTTGGAGAGCTTTCGCGCACAGGATTTTTCATGGCTGCACACCCATCCGTCAACGTCGCGCGTCTCACCTATCTATTAGTCTGTGAGGCTGCGGGCGTGGCGATCGCCCTGAGCACCAAGGGCACGCTCGATATCCCGATCGTCTTCGGCTTGCTCGGCGGGCTCGGCGTGGCAGGCTTTTTCATTTGGGTGGAGTCGCTGATGAAGGGCTTCACCTTGCGCGGGTTTTCCACAGCCAGCTTCGGGCTTGGAGTCGGTTTGTTCTGCGCATGGCTGCTGACGCGGGTGGAAATTTCAAATTTGCTAGAGCTAGCGTTCCGCGACAAGCTTCAGGACGAAAAGGGCGTCTCCGCCGTCCAACTCGACGTGTTAGTGAACGCGCTGCGCCTCACCATCGATGTCACCTTGTTCGCGAGTCTCGGCTTTCTCGGCGCGGTGCTGGCGCTGCGGAGCAACCGCGACGAGTTCGCCTTCATCATCCCCTACGTGCGGTTCCGTCAAGACGCTTCTTCCGGGCAGCCGGTGGTGCTGGATGCGGAGGCGGTGATGGACGGAAGGGCGTTAGGAATCCTCCGCTCGGGTTTCCTTCATGGCCGGCTGATCGTTCCGCGCTTCGTGCTCGATGAGTTGCAGGCGATGGCAGAAGTCGGTTCGGGTGCCGACCGCCAGCGGGCGCAACGTGGCTTGAACAGCCTCGAACAAATGCAAAACGCTGCCGACATCCAAATTTCAATTCACGACAGCCTGATGCCCGCCGAGCCGGAGCCGGTGAATGCCCGCCTGATCGAAACGACCCGGTTGTTAGGAGCCCGACTGATGACCGTGGATGAAAATTTGGCAAAAGTCGCGAAGATCCAAGGCCTGGACGTGCTCAACATCCACGACCTCGACGACGCGCTGAAGCCCACCGTGGCGGTGGGCGAAAGAATCCGCATCGCGTTGGTCCGCACCGGCAAGGAAGAGCATCAGGCCGTGGGTTATCTACCGGATGGCACGATGATCGTGGCCAATCACGCCGCGGCCAAGATCGGTGCCACGGTCGACGTTGTTGTAGTAAGCACCTTGCAAACGGCAAGCGGGATGATGGTGTTCGCCGAGCTCTACAAGGCCGGCTGAACACTAACAGATCACCCGCGCTTGGCGATTTGCTTGCGAAACAACGGGATCAACTCGGCGTCCATCCACGCATTGGCGGCGGTGAGTCCGCCCTCCAGATAGAGTTTGCCGATCGACGCCTCGACCCGTGTCGGGTTGCCGAAGGCGCTGAGGAAATCGTTGGAGGTCAAGCGCGTGAACCACTCACCGTCCATGGTGTTGCGCTCCCGCAGGACAAATTGGCGGGCAAAAAGCGCGAGGACGGCGTCACCGACCCAGGCTGCTTCACGTTCTTGGCGGAGTTCTTCGTCTTTGCGGCTCACGCGGGGAGAATGCATGATCTCAGAGCGGCCGCACGATTTTTTGCAGTCGTTCGCGCTCGATTTTTTCGCGCAGCCGGGTTTCGGAATCGACGTCCCAGTATCCCGGCTGGAGTTCGAGGAAAACCGACGAGTAAGGCAGCGCGGTGGTGGTGCGTATCACCAGCACGTCGAAGCTGCGGTTGGCGTCTTGCAGCAACGTGAGCAGCGATTGCTGTTCGAGCTCGGCCGCTTCATGGCCGTGAAGGGAATCCTTGAGACGCTTGCGTAGCTCGTCGATTCCCGGGGCGAAGTCGTTTTCCACCGAGCGGAGTTCCCGCGGCACGTAAATGTGCGGCCGGACGTTCTCCGTTTCTTCGAGCGCGCTGAGGACGTAGTCGAGCGCCTCAGGGACCTCGACGGAAGCGGTCACTTGGCGGATTCCAGGCCTGCTTTGAGCTGGAAACGAGGCCTCCGCGATGACGATCCAGTTGCGGTAACCGAGCTGCCCGGCCTGCCGGTCCACCGCCGCATGCCAAGGCGGATCTTTCTGAATACTTGCGCAGCCAAGCGAAAGAAACGCCGCCCCGAGGGCAAGAAAACCGCAAAAGGAAAACATGCCGTTTACGTAGGCCTTTGACTGCCGACTGTCAACGCGCGGACTGTGATGCGGGCGGAACAATCTTTCGACGCGTGTCGCTCGGCATGCTACCCGTTCTCCGCGTGATTCGGAATCCAGCCATTTTCCTGCTGTTCGCGGCCTCGCTCGCCGCGGCGGAAAATCCACGAGTGGACTTCGCGCTGGGCGTATTGGCCAAGTCCCGCAGCGAGGTGACGGAAGCCTTGCTCCGCTTCGACAATGCCCGCGTTGGCGATCCCCTCGCGCTCCCACTCGTGCAGCGTGCCGTCCGCGCCAGGCTGGCCGAGGGAAACCGCCCGGCCGCCGTAAAACTCTACCGCGACCTCGCCGCCGCGCGGCCCGAAGATCTCGAGGTCCAACTCGGCTGCGCCGATTTCCTCCAACAACAAGCCGGCGGCGACGCGCTTGCGCTGAAGCTCGCCGACGATGCGCTCGAAGCCGCGCTCACGAAAAATCCCGGCCATCCCGAGGTCATCCGCCGCTTGTTCCAGCGCGCAGAATCTTCTAGCGACAAATCGAGTCTCCTCGATCAACTCGCGCCAGATGAGCCGGCGGCGGTGCTGCTCTACGCCTCGCTGTCGGGTAGCCTGATTGACTCCGCGGATGCCGCCGCCCATGAAAAGGTGGACCGGCGGTTTCTCCATGCCGTCGAGTCTCACCCGGAAAATCCCGGCTTGGCCCGCGCGGCGTCCGAGCATTTCCGCGACTCCGGCCGAGCGGACCAAGCCATCGACATTCTCAAACGCCACGTCGGAGCCGCGCCTTCGTCGCTGGATTTGCGGACTCGTCTGGGGATTCTCCTTTTCGCCGCCAAGCGCGACGCGGAAGGCGAGGCCGCGCTCAAGCAAGTCCTCGCGATCCATCCCCGCCAGGCGCTCGCCCATCAGTCGCTGGCGAAGTTCTATCGGCTTCGCAGCCAACCCGGCCCAGCCCGCTTTCATGCCGGCGAGTTGCTAAAAATCCGCGGCGGCCCCCCTGCCGACTTCATCAAGCTCGCCGACGAATGGCTCGCCGCCGATGACCCGCGACAAGCGCGGCTTCTGCTGGAGAAAGCGGTCTTTGATCATCCGCAAAATTTCGAACTCGCGAACCAACTCGCCATCGCCACCCGCCGCGATCCGGCCACCCGCAATCTCACCGCGCGGCTGTTCCGCGAGGCCGAAGCGCTGCGTCCCGCTGATAGAAAACCCGAGCTCGCCTTTCTCATCGAGTCCGCCGAAGCCTTGATCGCACAAGGCCAGAGCAAAGCCGCCGAGGAACGATTGCGGGCCGCCATCAAATCATTTCCACCCAAAGCGAAAAAGCAAACCGCTGCCGCGCTCCGCCGCCTGGCGTTATTATGGGAAACCGAACGCCGCAACGCCGACGCCGCACGCGCCCTGCGACAGCGCGCAGACGCGCTTGATCGTTAAGAGTTACGCGGAAATCTGCCGCACCAAAAGACTTGCACAAAACTAGCCGCGGGACTAACTCCCTCTCCCATGACTCCAGAAACAACTCTCATCCTTTGCAAGCCCGACGCGGTTTCCAAAAACATCACCGGCCAGGTCCTCGCCCGTTTTGAAGCGCAAGGCTTCAAAATCCGCGGCATCAAGATGATGCTTCTCAGCGACGAAATCCTCGCCGAGCACTACTCGCACATCGCCGACAAGCCGTTCTTCCCATCCGTCCGCGGGTTCATGCAGGAAACCCCGGTCATCGCCCTCGCGCTTGAAGGCGAAAACGTCATCGCCGCCGTCCGCGACTTGCTCGGACCGACCGATTCGATGGTCGCAGCCGCCGGAACCATCCGCGGTGACTTCGGCCACAAGGATGCCGACGCGAAAATGCGCAACGTCTGCCACGCCTCCGACTCGGTCGAAGCCGCCCAAGCCGAACTGAAGCGCTTCTTCAAGGAAGGCGAAATTTTCAACTACTGAACAATGCAGGTCGAACGCGTTAAGTATGTCATCTGGGCAGCGGACTTGGCGCGCGCGACCCGGTTCTATCTGGAAACTTTCGGCGCGGAAGCCGTCCGCGCTAACAGCCACATCTCCGAGCTGGAAATCGCCGGTGCCATCATCGGCATTCACGGCGGCGGCGAGGGAAAACGCACTTGGACGGGCATCAGCATTCAAGTCGCGGACGTGGTCGCGGGAGCCGCCGAGGTGGTCGCGAATGGCGGCGGATTGGTCCGCGCACCGCAAGAGGAAGACGGCGAGGCCCCGCACCTGGCGATGTGTTTCGACACGGACGGCAATGAGTTCATGCTCATCCGCAAGCGATGAGAACATACAGCCTGTTACAGGTTTCGCTCGATCAAACCATTGATCGGGAATCGCTCGAAGATGCGTCCGACGTGGCTGCATCCGTCGCCCGCGCCGATTGCGCGCACTTACAGCGCGATCTCTTCGGCATCGTGGTTTCCAACCTGCCGCTTGAGGAAGCAAAGGCGTTTCAAGCGGAGTTGAAACGCCGCGGTTTTCCAACCGCCGTGGTGGTGGACGACGAGCTACCGGTGTTGCACGAAGCGTTCACAATCCAGCGGATAGAAATCGGGGAGAGAGTCCTAATGATCACCGATGCGATGGGACGAGTGCAGACACGCATCTTGGACGACCTCGTCTTCGTGGCCGGTGGATTTTTGACAAAGAGCACGTCGAAGTCCACGACCGGCTCCGAGTTCGGAATGTGGTCACCAAGACCCAATTCCAGCCCGGACTCGCTGCCGCGAGCCGAACGTCGGTATTTTCAGGAAGAGGTGCAGCTTTTCCGGATCGATCTGTTTTTCTGGAATGCACCGAACCGGTTGAGCGCCTCCGTCTCGGCGGAAAGCGTGATGTTTTTCCAAGGCCGTCCGCTGCGCTTGCGGGACACGGCGCTGTTGCTGGGCGCAATGATGGATTTGCAGGAATTGTTGCCAGCGGATCGAGTCGGCTCGGGCTTGAAGCGGCCGGATACGAACACTTTCTATCCGTCTCTCAGAAGCTACGAGGAGGAAATCCGCTGGCATTTCCATCGCCTGACTCCGCGGGCTTAAGAGCAGTAGTTTCCGGAAATCCGGTCGGCAGGTGCCATCGAATGCAGGAATTCCTCGGGCTGATCCAACTCAGGCCGGGAGGCACTCGGCTTGGGGTGGACAGACGTTCCCAAAACGTTTTTCATCCGACCATGAAACCCAATAGCACTCCGCCTGTTGTTTTCCCTTTCCGCGCCGCAAGTCCATCGGGAATCAGCGTCGAACTGAACTCCAACGGCTCGGTCCGGCGCGTGGACTGCGGAGACATCATGCTGAATGTGTTTCTTGGCAACGAAGCCGAGGGCGGCCCAACGAACATCTATCTGCGCCGTCTTGGGAAAACGGTGGAGTCAATTCCCCTGATAGGCCCCGGCAGTCCCGCCTTCTATCAGACCAACGGCCGCGGCATGGTGGCATCCGGCATTTGGGGCGGCCTGGCTTTCCGGCTGCGCCTCGTGTTAGCAGGGCCGGCCAAGGCGTGGTTCTGGCATGTGGAGCTTGAAAACACCGGTGATGAGCCGGTTACCTGCGATCTCATCCACACTCAGGACATCGGCATCGCCCACTACGGCGCGGTGCGGCTCAATGAGTTTTATGTGAGTCAATACGTGGACCATTCGCCGCTCGATCACGCGACGAAGGGCGTGGCCGTCGCATCGCGGCAGAACCAAGCGATGGGCGGGCGGTGCCCGTGGACGGTCATCGGATCGCTCGGCAAAGCCGTCGCCTACGCCACGGACGCTCTTCAGTTCCATGGCCTCGCCACCCGTGCGGGCGGCAAACCCGCCGCCCTAACGAACGGACTGCCGGGAAAACGGCTGCAGCACGAGCACTCACTGGTCGCCATCCAAGACGAGTCCATCGTGCTCGAACCGGGCACGAAATCGCAACGCGGATTTTTCGGTTGGTTCGAAGTCGATAAACCCAACGCCACCTCAGCGGATGATATTTCGTGGATTGATGGCGCGCTGTCTCTGCCCGAAGCCGTCTGCCCGCCATGGCCGGAGGAACTCACCGGAGATCGCCCCGCCCAGAGCCTTTTCACCGCGGCCGGGTTGTTGGAATCGCTCGACCTCGACGAAGCGGAGATCAGCACTTTTTTTAGTGGGTCTCAACGCCATGCGGAGCACGAAGATGCCAACCTGGAGTCGTTTTTCACCGGCAGCCAAAGCCATGTGGTGCTTCGGTCGAAAGAACTCAAAGTGCTCCGGCCCCACGGCCACCTCCTACGTTCCGGCGGATCGCTAACCCCCGACGAAGCCGCCCTGACTTCCACCGCGTGGATGAGCGGCGTGTTCCACTCGATGGTCACCCAGGGCCATGTGAGCATCAACCGCTTTCTATCCACTTGTCACAGCTATCTCGGGCTGTTCCGCAGCCATGGGCAGCGGGTGTTTGTGGAAGTCGACGGTGGCTGGATTTTGTTAGGAATTCCGTCGGCGTTTGAAATGAGACCGGATTCCTGCCGCTGGATTTACAAACACAAGGGCGGTCTGATCGAAGTGGTTTCCTCTGCTCCCGATGACAGGCATGAGCTCGGCTTGTGCCTCAAGATTGTGAAAGGTGGTCCAGTTAGGTTTCTGGTCTCCCACCACGTCGCCATCAATGGCGATGACGGCAGCTCTTCCGTGCCTGCCAGATACCACTTGGATGGAAACGCCGTGTTCGTGCGTGCCATCCCGGACAGCGACGTCGGTCGGCGTTTCCCTAATGGCGGGTTCCTCGTCGGACCGACCGAGGGCACCCATATCGAGAGCATCGGCGGCGACGAATTGCTCTTCGCGGATGGTCTCTCGCGCAATCAGCCATTCCTTTGTTTTATCACCGCGCCTAGCACCGGCGCGGGATTGGTCATGCGCGGCCGGCTTGTCGATGAGGCTGCCGGACAAACCGGACTCTTTTGGGAATCGATCACCTCCGGTCTGAGAATCACTGCGCCGCCGGCAAGCCCGTTGGCGGTGGCGGCGGAACGCACCGGTGAGATTTTCCCGTGGTTCATCCACAACGCTCTCGTCCATTACCTCTCCCCGCGCGGTCTCGAACAATACTCCGGCGGCGGCTGGGGCACCCGCGATGTTTGCCAAGGGCCGGTCGAACTGTTGTTAGCCCTCGGCCGCTTCGAGCCGATGCGGGATCTGTTATGCCGGGTTTTCCGCCAGCAGAACTGCGATGGCGACTGGCCGCAGTGGTTCATGTTTTTCGACCGCGAGCGCAACATCCGGCCGGCAGATTCGCATGGTGACATCGTCTATTGGCCGCTGCTCGCCCTCGCGCAATACCTATCAGCTACAGGTGACGCCTCTCTGTTGGATGAAGTCCTCCCGTTCTTCCACCTCGATGGCGAGGCTTCGGCGGAAAATGCCACCCTTTGGCAACACGTCGAGCGTGCATGGGATTTGATCCGGCGGCGGGTCATCAAAGGCACCAGTCTCGCCGCCTACGGTCACGGCGATTGGAACGATTCGCTCCAGCCCGCGAAGCCGGACATGCGCGAGCGGCTTTGCAGCTCTTGGACGGTGACGCTCAACTATCAGACCTACATCGCCTGGGCCGGGGCATTCAAGCATCTTGGAAACGCAGACCGCGCCAAGCCATTCGAAGACATGGCCGCCAAGACTCTCGAAGAATTCCAGCGCCTGCTCATCGTCGACGACGTTCTCTCCGGCCTGGCTTATTTCCATGAGGGAGGACAAACCGAGCACCTGTTACATCCCAGCGATGCCACGACCGGTTTGTCCTACAGTCTGCTGCCGATGATTCACGCCATCATCAATGACATGCTCAGCCCGGAGCAGGCCGCTTCCCACCTCGGCATCATCCGCAAGCACCTGCTAGGGCCTGACGGAGCGCGACTGTTCGACCGCCCGATGGCTTACCACGGCGGCTTGCAGACTTATTTCCAGAGGGCCGAAAGCGCCAGCTACTTCGGGCGGGAAATCGGCATCATGTATATGCATGCCCATCTTCGTTATTGCGAGGCGCTCGCCCGCTTCGGCGATGCGGAGGGCTTCTTCCACGCGCTCTGCCAGATCAACCCGATCGCCCTCCGCGAACTGGTTTCCTCCGCCGCGCCGCGCCAAGCGAACTGTTACTTCTCGAGCTCGGACGCCGCCTTCGTTGACCGCTACGAGGCCTTCGACGACTACGACAAGGTCAACCGTCGCGAAATCGCGCTGGAAGGCGGTTGGCGGGTCTACTCCAGCGGTGCGGGCATCGGTGTGCGCCTGATCATGCAGTGTTTCCTCGGACTGCGTCTGGAGAAATCCGCGCTGGTCGTGGATCCGGTCATTGCTCCGGATCTGGACGGTCTGACGGCATCCTTGAATCTAGCAGGTCATTCGATCATAGTGGTTTACCGCACCGGAAAAACCGGGCGCGGCCCTATTTCCCTCAACATCAACGGCACACCGCTCGAGTTCAGTCGCGAAGCCAATCCCTACCGACCCGGAGCGGTCCGGGTCGGCATGGATGACCTTGCATGCCAACTGACCGGTGTCGGCGATCGGCTGACAGTTATGTTAGGTTGAAAGGGAAAATGGACGCGTGGGTGGGGTTCACCGCCTTCGGTTTCCTAGCACGCCAGTCCTACCCCAAACACATCTTCAGCCTCCCCACCACCAACGATACCAGGCTATTTCTCCGCCTCAAAGTAACTGCCTCTAAAGATGCTGATAGGAATTGTAGCGGCGACCGGTGGCCGCCACTACACCTCCTCGGCATCAGCGGCCGAAGTAGCCTTCGATGACGATGCCGCCGCCGCTGCTGCAGGATTGCTCGCGATAGCTGGGCCGATAGGGGTTTGAGTAATACGGCGGCGGGCAAGGCGCCGGGTAGCGAACCGGCGGGCGGTATGACTGGCGGACGGGGCGCTGGCCCCAGATCGGATCGCCGCATCGGTCGTAGCCGATGAAATAGCGCTCCATGTAAATCGGCGTGCCGCACGAGCGGTGGCCGCTGATGTAAACCCGGCTCGAGTGGCTGGAACGTGAACGGGCGTCGGCTTGAGGGACTGCTCCGAGGAGGGCGAGGGCCGCAATGGCAATGGTGGTGGCGATGGTTTTCACGAAGTGTTGTGTTTTCCTTAACGCGAATTTCGACGAGCCACCTCGGCACTTATTCAAGATAAATTTCAAACTTTTTGCCGCTCGCCACGCGCCGCCAGTTTCTGGGGTTTGACCTTTCGGATTTGCTTCGCTAGGCATTCGTGCAGTTCCCATGATCCGCGAAATCGTCCAATACGGCCATCCTGTCCTTCGTCAACGCTGCCGTCCCATCACGGAGGTCGATGACCAGCTCATCGAACTCGTCGGCGACATGCTCGACACGATGGTCGCGGCGAACGGCGTGGGCCTGGCCGCGCCACAGGTGGGCGAGGATTTGCGGCTGGCGGTGGTCGATGTTTCACACGATCCCGAGTGCGTTTCATTCCTCAAAGTGAACGGCGAGGATGCGGCGGTTTTGGACATCATGCCGCTCATTTTCATCAATCCGGAGCTGGCGTTCGGCCAAGCCAAGGAGTTCGGGATGGAGGGCTGTCTGAGTATTCGCAACATCCGTGCCGAGGTGCGCCGACCAGAAGTGGTAAAGGCGACGCTGCCCCAGCTCGACGGCTCGGTGCTGGTAGTGGAAACTGACGGCTTGCTCGCGCGGGCCTTGCAGCATGAAATCGACCACCTCAACGGGGTGTTGTTCGTGGACCGGTTGCCGGCGGTGGCCAAGGTTTCGATGAAGAACCGGCTCAAGCGTTTGCTGGAGGAAAACGCGGAAAGTTGAAGGTTTTTGCGGTGATGCTCGACTTTGCGCCGGGATTCCGCTTTTTTGCCGACGTGATCAGGCGCGTTAAATTTGCCTTTTCTCCAACCATCAATCCGAATTTGAAATGAGCACGAATCGAGGAATTTTCGAAAGTTTTCCAAGCCAGTCTGCCACCCGCCAGGATTCGCCGTTTGCCGTGGCTCCGGAGTCAGCGGCGCCAAGTCCATTCGCGGCGGCGGCCCGTCAGGATTCTCCGTTCACGGTCGTTGACGAGACCCGCGACTCGCGGCCTGCCGAGCAGGAACGGCCGGTCCGTTTGCCGGATCGCCGGAAAGCGGAATCGCCATTTCAAATCGCCGAGCCGATGGAGGGCTTCGGCTACGAGGCGCCCGCCAAGGCTTATTCGGAAGCGCCTTTCGCGGTTCCAGCCGCACCGGCACCGGCGGTGATTTCGCCGTTTTCGGTCGCTCCGCAGCATGCCTCGCCGTTTGCCGCCGAGCCACCGCGCGGGCCGTCGCCATCGACGCAGGCCGCCATCGCGGCTTTCGCGCACTTTCAGGAACCGCCGGCCACCGCGACTCCGGTACCGCAGGCTTTCGCGCAACCAGCGCAGGCTTTCGCGCAGCAGCCAGCACAAGCTTTCGCGCAGCCGGTAAGTTATGCGGCGGTGCCGGCGGCGTTTGCGCCGGCTCCCCAAGCGGCCTCGTTTGCGCCGACACCTGTGAACGACTCCCAGTCGGATTCGTTCTCGATCCGCCAGATTGAGCTGCGCGCGATTTTTGGCGTGGACCGGGAAATGAATTCGGAGGAAATCCTTCAGCGCTCGCGCGCGCTTCCCGGCATGCGCAACATCGCCCGGGTCAGTCCGCAAGACACCGCTGCGGTGGATGCGCTCAAGCATTTGCTGCCGAATCTCGGCTTTGGCGGCGGCGGTCTGAAACTTTATTCAGGCTCTGTCCCGCTCGAATTCATCCGCGAGGGTCCGGTCATTCTCGCCGTGCAAACCGAAGGCGGATTCGCCCCCGGCGTGCGTGAAACGCTGATCCTGGTGGCCCGCGAACTCAGCCGGATTTCTTGAATCACCGCCGCTTGCGGCGCTTTGGCTTTTCCTGGGTTGCGTAGCGGGATTCCTTGCGCTTCGGGGCGGGGCCGACTTTGGCGGCGGGCTTGGTGTGCGGCTTGCCGTGTTTTTTGGCAATGACCGGACGTTTCTGCGAGGCGGCGTGCGTGCCCTCGCTGGTTGGTTTGCCGGCCACCGCGAAGTCCACGAAGCGTTTGTCGAAGTCGATATTGATGACCCGCAGCGGGATGCGCATGCCGAGCTGGATGACTTTTCCGTCCATCGACGCCCACGCCATCCGGTGCGCTTCGAAACGCCAGCGCCCTTCCGGCAGATCCTCGCGCTTGACCACGCCGCGGACGCCCATGTTCGGGATTTCCACCATCAGGCCCATGGGTCTGACGTCGGTGATGAGACCGTCAAAAACCGGCGGCTTGTCGGAGCTGGCGACGCGGTCGAGGTATTCCAACAGTTTGATCTGTTTGGTCTCGCCCTCGGCATCGGAGGAGGTGCGCTCGGTGTCGGAAATGTGGCGGGAAATCTCGCGCAAGTCGGCTTGCGACGGCGTGCGGTCATGCGGCTTAGGCGGGTTTTCCAACAGCGGCTGCAAGGCGCGGTGGACGATGAGGTCGGCGTAGCGGCGGATCGGGCTGGTGAAGTGGCAGTAGTCGCCTTTCGCCAGACCGTAGTGCCCGATAGGCTCGGCGGAATAGGCAGCGCGCTTGAGGCTTTTCAACAGGCCGAGCTTAATCACGTGCTCTTCCGGGCTGCCCTTCGACTCGTCTAGCAACTTCTGGATGTGTGCGCGGTTGGTCAGATCACCGGGGCGGTAGCCGTGGGCTTTCGCGGTCTCGGTGTAGTCGAGCAGGCGCGATGGATCGGGATCTTCGTGGATTCGATAGACCGCCGGCTTCATCCGCTCCCTGAGGATTTTCGCGACTGCTTCGTTAGCCGCTAACATGCATTCCTCGACGAGCTGGTGGCTCTCGGTGTGGATGACGGGCTCAGCGACTTCGGCACGGCCCTGGTCGTCGAGGCGGATTTTGATTTCCGGCATTTCCAGATCGAGCGCGCCTTGGGCGAAGCGGCGGGCGCGCATGGTGGAGGCGAGTTTCCAAGCTTCCTTGACCATCCCGACGAGCTGCGGATCGGAGCTTGCCGGGGCGGGTTTACCGTCGAGAATCGCCTGCGCCTGCTCGTAGGAAAGCTTGGCGCGGCTGTGGATGACGGCATCGATGAATTTCGCCTTGGTGATCTCCCCGTCGGCGGAAATTTCCAACAGCGCGCACTTGGTCAGGCGATCCACGTTAGGAACCAGCGAGCAGATTCCGTTGCTCAACTCGGTGGGCAGCATCGGCAGCACGCGGTCCACCAGATAGGTGGAATTTCCGCGCTCGATGGCTTCCTGGTCCATCGGGCTGCCCGGCTTGATGTAGTGGGAAACGTCGGCGATGTGGACGGCAAGCTTCCAGCCGCGCGCGGATTTCTCCACCCAGATCGCGTCGTCGTGGTCCTTTGCGTCGGCCGGGTCGATGGTGATGACGAGCTTGTCGCGCCAGTCCTTGCGGCGGGCGATTTCGGAAGGCTCGGGCTCCTCCGGCACGCTGCGGGCTTCTGCCAGCACATTGTCCGGAAACGAAGTCCGCAAGCCGTAGCGGTGGATCACGGAAATCATGTCCACGCCCGGATCGCCCGGCCAGCCGAGCACTTCGATGATCCGGCCGCGCGGCGTCGCGTTGCGGTCGGTCCAGTCCGCCAGATCGACCACGACCATTTGCCCCGGCATTGCGGTGGTGTCGCCGATCACGTCGATGCGGCCTTCGATGGCTTTATCATCGCACTCGACCCAGCCGAAATTGCCGGTTTTCTGGAAAATCCCGACCAAGCGGCCGGAGCGGCGGGCGAGGACTTGTTCGACCCGGCCTTTGATTTCCTCGGTCGGCTCCGGAGTGAATTCGCTGCGCGGGCGGAACGGGCGGGCGACCGGCTTGACGATCGAGACGAGCACGCGGTCGCCATCGAGCGAGGTCGAGACGTTCCGGCGGTCGATGAGAATGCGCGAGTGGAGGGTGAAATCGATGCCGGTGGCGATGTTGTGCTCGTCGGTGATCTCGGGGAAAAAGAACGCGTGGCCCTTCGGGTGGAACTTGAGGACGCCGGTGAGCTGGTTTTTCGGCGCGTCGGGGAGCTGGTAGCAGCCTTTTTTGCCCTCGCGGATGAGACCCTCCTTGAGCAGCGCGTCGAGGGTGGTGCGCAATTCCGTGACGCGGGTGCCGGGGAGTTTGAGGCCGCGGGAGAGCTGGGACTTGGAAAGCGGATTGCCTTTAGCGGAGCGCAGGGAATCGAGAACGGAATCTCGCAGATTTTTGCCGGACATGCTGGTAGTTTGCTGTCCGGCGGCCGTCCCCGCAACGGCAAAGGCGGGGACGGAGGCTGGAATCGGCAATTTAGCCGTCTTTGAGCCGCGACTTCCAGTAATCCGGGTGACGGCTGGTGTGCATGACTGAGGCGATGTGAATCCGCTCGTCCTCCACGTAGTAAATTACCGATTACGAAAATTTGTCTGCTTTCACTTTCCGGCAATCGCCATCAAAACAACGCGCCATGAATGGGTTAGCGCAAATGCGCGCAACAGCCGCCTGGAGATGTATGATAAAGCGTTCTCCAAGCCGATCATCTTGCGCTTTATAATAGTTAGCCGCATCGATAAATTCATCCTCCGCCTCTCGATTCCAAATCAGCGTCATGGTGCCTTGGTTGCAAGCTCTTCCCGTTTCTTGGCGAGACTTGCCCGGACATTCGCCATCACTTCGTCGTGTGGAACCATGATGGCGGTGCCCTCTTTCATTTCTCTCACCCTACGGCGAATTTCATCTTTCCATTCCGGGCTGATATCATCGTCGTCATCCAGGCTCTCAAGGAGGCGCGAAGCCAGGCGCGAGCGGTCTTCAATGGGAAGAAGCAGTGCATCGTCTTCCACTTTTTCGTAAGATACTGCTCTTGTGACCATGGCGGAAAACGTAGCACTGGGGCTCCGTGTGGCGAGCGTGGATTTCGAGGTGGAGGCGAGGCGAAGTTCGGAGAAAAAAGAATTGCGGGGTGCTAAACGTGAAATAAAATAGGCACCATGTAACTGCGGAGGTGATTGAGGCATTGTCAGCCGTCGAAATCTCGTATTTGCTCCGCCCCGAGTGAACTTTAACACCAATCCCATCATGAAAACCCAGCAACGCCGCCGTAACAACGGCTTCACCCTGGTTGAACTCCTCGTCGTCATCGCCATCATCGCGGTGCTCGCCGGAGCCGGGTTTGCCGCCGGAACCGCGGCAATCCAAAAGGCCAAAAAAGTCACCGCACTCGCCACCTGCACCGCGCTTGAATCCGCCGTGAACAATTTCTATACGGAATACGGAGCGATGCCGACTGATAAAACGGCGGACGCTCCGTCCTTGAGGACAGATGATGATACTCTTCTCAAGATTCTTCTCGGCCTCGAAGGAACAGGAACTGTGTTGAATACTAGAGCCATCAAATTTCTATCTGTGAAAGAAGGGAAGAAAAAGGGCGCTTCGGGTGGTATTAACGGCCTCATTTACAAAGATAGCGGAGCAATTACAGGCTTGTATGACCCTTGGGGTGGACCTTACTTCGTAATACTTGATGCGGATTACGACGAACGAGTGACTCCAACTCCCGCTGCTGGGACCGCCCCGACCTTGAATGGACGCCGGGCTGCTGCGTGGAGCAATGGTGCCGATGCCGTTAGCGGTTCGGGCGGCAAGGCCACCGACGACGTGAAAACTTGGTAGAAATCCCAAACCCAGGGACCCCGTCCAGCACCGGCTGCGGCGGGGTTTTTCGTGTCAGGGATCGCCGTTCTAATTTTCCGCCAGCCAAGCGTCGATGCCGCCGGTGACGTTCTTAACGCGGTTGAACCCGTGGTCGAGCAGCTGCTGCACGGCCTTCGCAGAACGACCGCCGGCCTTGCAGTGGACGAGGATTTCACGATCCCGCGGCAGGCTCTCCAACTCGTCTGGCAGGGTTTTCAACGGGATCAAACGCGCGCCCTCAATGCGGGCGACAGCGTGTTCGTCCGGTTCGCGGACGTCGATGAGGATGCCTTCGAAATCTTCAGTGAGGAGGGCGCGGAGTTCGGTGGTGGTGATGGATTCCATGTGGGGCGGGGTGAGGGAGCAGGAGCCGGGCGCGGTGGTTTCCGGATTCGAAACGCTGTGGATGTCAGGGTGGTCGCCGCAGAGCCGGCATTGCGGGTCGCGGTTGAGCTTGAGGGTCCGGAACGCGCTGTTGAGCGCGTCATAACAAGTGAGCTTGCCGAGCGGCACGCTGCCGATGCCGAGAATTAGCTTGAGCGTCTCCATCGCCTGCAAGGAGCCGATGATGCCCGGCAGCACGCCTAACACGCCAGCCTCTTGGCAGGACGGCACGCTGCCCGCCGGGGGCAATTTCGGTAACAGGCAGCGGTAGCACGGCCCGCCGAGGTGCGGCGCGAACACGCCGGTCTGGCCCTCGAAGCGATGAATCGCGCCATAGACGAGGGGCTTTCGGAGCAGGAACGCGGTGTCGTTGGTGAGAAAGCGGGTGGGGAAATTGTCCGAGCCATCGACGATGACGTCGTAGGAGCCCGCGATTTTGACGGCGTTCTCAGGGCTGAATCGCACGGGGTGGAGATCGACCCGCACGTGGGGATTGACCTCGCGCAGGCGGGCGGCGGCGCTTTCGAGTTTGGGTTTCCCGAGCCAGGATTCGCCGTGGAGGATTTGCCGTTGGAGATTGGAGACGTCCACCACGTCCGCATCGACGAGTCCCAAGCGGCCGACCCCGGCGGCTGCCAGATAGAGCGCGGCGGGCGAGCCCAGCGCGCCGGCGCCGATGAGCAGGACCGACGCGCTTTTCAGCCGTAACTGTCCGGCCTCGCCGACGGCTGGAATGAGCAGGTGGCGCGAGTAGCGGAGAAGCTCCGCCGGTGAAAGTCCGTCTGGCATGGCGGCGGAAGCTTGCAGCGGATGGGTCAGTGGTCAAAGCCGGAAAACCACTTTGCGGAGCTGCGATTTGTGGTAGATTCCTGGCATGTCTGAAGTTCTTTCCTCCTTCTTCCTTAAGCCCGGAGCGCCCGCACCTGAGTTCTCACTGCCGGATGTCTTCGGTAAGATCGTGACCCGGACGGATGCTGCCGGTCCGCGTGGTTTGCTGGTGGTATTTGCCTGCAACCATTGCCCATTCGTGATCCATCTCGCCGACGCGCTGGGAGACTTCGCCCGGGAAGTTTCAGCCCAAGGCGTGAAGACGGTGGCGATCAATTCCAACGACCTTGAAAAATATCCACAGGATGGTCCGGAACCGATGCAGGTTTTCGCGGCGGAACGGCGCTGGGAATTTCCCTATCTGATCGACTCGTCTCAGGAAGTGGCCAAGGCTTACGGCGCGGAATGCACGCCGGATTTTTTCCTGTTCGACGGATCCGAAAGCTTGTTTTACGCCGGCCAGTTCGACGATTCGCGGCCGCGCGGCGGCCTGCAAGCCCATGGCGGCGACCTCCGCGAGGCGGTGCGGCGGATGCTGGCCGGAGAGGCGCCGCTCGCGCGTCCCTACCCGAGCAGCGGCTGCAACATCAAGTGGAAACCCGCCTCGGTCCTGACAGGATCTTAATCGCCCCGGCGGATGTGGATCGAGTGGCCGCGCATGGAGGCTTCCCGTTGGATCGAGCAAAATACCCTTCGGGTTGAACGTATGCCGGCAGGTGATTCACCCGCTGCTCGCGCTGGTGCCCGGGGCTTGCTCGCCCGGCGGCACGGCGGGCGGCCTCCGCACCACCGTCGCGGCGGTGGGCTTGGTCCACTTGTGGCACCAACTACGGATAGGGCCGCGTGGCATGGTTTTCTTCAACCGCACGAGTTCCGCAGAGACGGGTTCTCAGGCGCTCGGCGTGATTTTTCTAACTGGCACCTGGCTGACGTGCAATTTCGTCGTCCTTGAAATTTTCCAGTCTGGCCACCATCGGCAAAGGCCGCGGAACCGCCACGCTTAGCTCCACCCGCCACCCGATCGGCAACTCGGCATCCCGGTGCCGGTGCGGGCATTCGAGTCGGATGGCGTGCTGGTGCTCTTCGGCCTCGCGAAAGACGTCCGCCGGATGATGGCGGATTACGGCGCAAAGGCATGATTTTTCAGCGCTCGAGGATCTCGACTTCGTAGCCGTCCGGGTCGGTGACGAAGGCCATTTTCCGGCCGCCGGAGGAAAATTTCTCGCGCCAAGCGGAAGGCCAGATTTCGATGCCGGCTTGCTCGAGCTGGTCGCAATAGGCGACGATGTCAGGCACGCCGAGGGCGGTGTGCATCAGGTCTGCCGGGCAGGTTGTCCTGTATCCATCCGACCAAGTCAGCTCAAGAAACACGTCGTTTCCGGGCAGTTCGAGAAAGGCGAGCTGGTTGCCCTCGGGAGAGACCTTGCGCTCCTTTTCGGAATAGCCGAGTTTTTGATAGAAACAGATGGAGGCGTCGAGATTTTGGACGCGAATGCGGGTGTGGAGAAAACGGATCATGGCGCGACGACTCTGGCGCAAAACGGCAGCTTTGCCAAACGACGATTTTCCAGCAACAGGATGCATCTTTACAACAGCCCGCCGCGGGTGGTATGCATGGAATGCCATGAAAAACATCGTCGCCGCAGTTGATTTCTCCAACGCCACGCCTGGAGTGGTCAAGATCGCCACCGAGCTGGCCCAAGCCTTTGGCGCGGGATTGGAATTGTTTCACGTCATCGAGCCGGAGCCGAGCTATACCGCTTACGGGTTCACGCCGGACGAATTCCCGGCGATGAACGCTTTTCAGGAGGAGGCGAAACGCCGGGCGGCTCTCAAGCTGGAGGAGTTCCTCGCCGAGGTTCGCATGGCTTACCCTAACGCCACCTCCCGGATGACGGAAGGCAGCCCGCTCCACTCGCTGCTAGAACGCGTCGAGCAGGGCGGCGTGGACTTCGTCGTGGTCGGCTCGCACGGCCACGGAGCCATCGCCGCGCTGCTTCTCGGCAGCGTCACGGAAGGGCTGGCCCGCAAGGCGACGGTGCCGACGCTCATCGTGCCGGCGGCTCCGGAGTAAGTGATACAGGCATTCCGGCCTGTTCTTCCTGTTGCCGGGTACTTGAAAAGGGCGACTGCCTGTTTTCGACCGACTCGGCTTGCTGGCCATCGGCGTGAGTCTCTTCAGCGTGTGGATTTTCCAGCAGCTGAAGTCGGCGGAGTGACCGACGACGTCTGAAGATCATCGCTGACAAACGACCGGATTTGCGATTACATCCTGCGTGATGAAATCCCCCGGTGAAGAAGAAGCGAGGTTTGCCCGCGAGCAACTCCTCGCAGGCTGCGACATGATTGAGCACTTTCTCCACGGGCTGCTCGACTCGAAGGGCCGTGTCGCCGGGGAGGTGCACGCCATCCGCAAACTCGGGAAATCGCTGCGCGGCGGGTTCTCACTTTTTCGGCTCGGTAAGAATTCCTCCAGAGAAATCCAAGCGATCGGCCGCTTGCTTTCCAGCCCGCGCGACGCGGTTTCGCGGCTCAACACTTGGCACAAACTCGACTGGAATGCCGACGCCGCCGCCAGTGCCGCCATCGGCGCGTTGCTCGTCCAGCAAACCCACTCGGCCGCCCGCCGGCCGCCGCCGCCCACCATTGCGTGGTGCGTCGAGCGCGTCGCCGTTGCACGGCAAAATTTGCAGGAACTTCCGGACGAGGATCTCACCGGGCGAGTCGGGATGGGCCTGAAGAAGCTCCGCAAGCAGCTCGCCAAGCGGTTTAAGAACATCAATCACTCAGGCGAGGAGGATTTCCACGATGCCCGGAAAGCACTCAAAGCCTATCTCGGTGCCCTCGGATTCATGCCGCCCGAGTCGCTCACGCCCCATCCTGAAATGACCAAACTCGCCGATGTGCTCGGCGATGAAAACGACCTCGGCACCCTTTCCGCGTGGCTCGAAGCGCGCGGCTTTACCGCAGATTTCGTCCCCGAACTCTGGGAGAAACTGAAGGAATCCCGCAGCAAACTGCGGAAAAAGGCGATCGAGGATGCCGCGCGGATTATTTCCGTGGGTGAATAACGGACGCGGAAGTTAGGGGGATTCTGACGCACAGGGGTTGCGCCGTGGGCATTTTCCACTATGGAGGGGGCGTTCCGCCTGTTTGCCTTCGAACTCCCATCCATTTATGTCCGCACGCCTCGACTTCCGCAGCCGCCACTTGGGTCCTATCGGCACCGACCGCGATGAAATGCTCCGCGAAACCGGCTTCCCGTCGCTCGCCGCGCTCATCGACGCCGCCGTCCCCGCCGGCATCCGCCTGGACACCGCGATGAGCTTGCCCGCCGCCCGCTCCGAACACGACGCGCTCGCCTGGCTGAAGTCGATCATGGGGAAAAACAAAGTCCTCAAGTCGTTCATCGGCCAAGGCTACCACGGCACCCACACGCCCGGCGTGATCCAGCGGAACATTCTGGAAAACCCCGGCTGGTACACCGCTTACACGCCCTATCAGGCGGAAATCGCGCAGGGTCGTCTCGAAGCGCTGCTGAATTTCCAAACGATGATCACCGACCTAACCGGTCTGGATGTTTCCAACGCCTCGCTGCTCGACGAAGGCACCGCCGCCGCCGAAGCGATGAGCCTCGCGCTCGCCGGCAAGCCCAAGGGCAAGGCGATCTTTGTCTCCGACCGCTGCCACCCGCAAACGATCGACGTGGTGGTGACGCGCGCGCAACCGCTAGGCATCGAGGTGATCACCGGTGACTGGGAAACCTTCGAGCCGGACGAAGGCTTGTTCGCCGTGCTCGTCCAATATCCCGACACCCGCGGCCGCATCGACGACTTCACCGCGTTTTTCGAGAAAAACACCAAAGCCGGCATCACCAACATCGTCGCCGCCGATCTTCTCGCGCTAACGGTGCTCAAGGCCCCGGGCGAATTCGGCGCGGACATCTGCATCGGCTCGTCGCAGCGTTTCGGCGTGCCGATGGGCTTTGGCGGCCCGCACGCGGGCTTTATGGCCTGCGCCGACGCGTTGAAGCGCAAGATGCCCGGCCGCCTCATCGGCGTGTCTGTGGATTCGCGCGGCAAGCCGGGCTATCGACTCTCGTTGCAAACCCGCGAGCAACACATCCGCCGCGACAAGGCGACGTCCAACATCTGCACCGCCCAGGTCCTGCTGGCCGTGATGGCATCGATGTATGCCGTCTATCATGGTCCGGAGGGGTTGAAGCACATCGCGCGACGCATCCATTCACTTACTGCGGATCTGAAAAAAGCTCTGATCGCGGCTGGCAACGAAGTGGAGGAAGGTGCTTTCTTCGACACGATCGTGGTGAAGCGTAAGGATGAAGCCGCCGGTTGCTGTTATGCAGCAACGATGAATGGCGTCAATCTTCGGAAGATCGACGACGATCACGTGGGCATATCGATGGACGAAACCGCCGGTGAGGGAGATCTCTACTCGATCGGCGGAGTATTTGGTGTCTCCAGACTCTCCCACGGCAGCACGGAAACCGGATGGCCTGCAGCGCTCGCCCGCACAAGCAACTTTCTAACCCAGAAAGTTTTCAACAGCTATCACTCGGAGACGGACATGCTCCGCTATCTGAAGCGTTTGGAGTCGAAGGATCTCGCGCTCAACGAGTCGATGATCGCGCTCGGTTCTTGTACAATGAAGCTGAATGCCACCTCGGAAATGATGCCGCTGAGCTGGCCGGAAGTTTCCTCGCTGCATCCGTTCGTGCCCACCGACCAGAGCCAGGGCTACCGGGAAATGCTCGGTCTGCTCGAAGGCTGGCTGGCGGAGGTCACCGGTTTCGCCGGAGTTTCCCTCCAACCCAACGCAGGCTCGCAGGGGGAATATGCCGGGCTGCTCGCAATCTATCATTATCACCGTTCGCGCGGCGAATCGCACCGGAACATCTGTCTGATTCCCGTGTCCGCCCACGGCACCAACCCCGCCTCCGCGGTCATGGCAGGGATGAAAGTCATCGGCGTGAAGTGCGACGAGAAGGGCAACATCGACGTTGCTGATCTCGCCGCCCGCACCGAGGAACACCGCGACAATCTCGCGGCGCTGATGGTCACCTATCCCTCGACCCACGGCGTGTTCGAGGAAACCATCCGCTCGATCTGTGAGATGATCCACGAAGCCGGCGGCCAGGTCTATATGGATGGAGCTAACATGAACGCGCAAGTCGGCCTGACTTCGCCTGGTCTGATCGGCGCGGATGTCTGCCACTTGAATCTGCATAAAACCTTCTGCATTCCGCACGGCGGTGGCGGACCGGGCGTCGGCCCCATCGGCGTGGCGAAGCAACTCGTGCCGTTCCTGCCCGGCCATGCCGAGTTAGATCATCCGAGCGGCGCGGTGTGTTCCGCACCGTGGGGCAGCGCGTCGATCAATACGATTTCATGGATGTATATCGCGATGATGGGACCCGCCGGACTCACCGAAGCGACCGAGGTCGCCATCCTCAACGCGAACTACATCGCCAAGCGTCTCGCGCCGTATTTCCCGGTGCTTTACACCGGAAACGAAGGTCTCGTCGCCCACGAATGCATCATCGATGTCCGCCCTCTAACCGACGCGAGCGGCATCACGGTCGAGGACGTCGCCAAGCGGCTGATGGACTATGGTTTCCACGCGCCGACCATGAGCTGGCCGGTCGGCGGCACCCTGATGATCGAGCCGACCGAGTCCGAGTCCAAGCCCGAGCTCGACCGTTTCTGCGATGCGATGATTTCCATTCACCGCGAAATTTCCGCAGTCATCAGCGGCGAGCTCGACGCGCATGACAACCCGCTCAAACACGCGCCGCACCCCTGCGAGACGGTTTGCGGCAACGAGTGGCCGCACGCTTACACCCGCGAGCAGGCGGCGTTCCCCCTGCCCTATCTGCGCCAACACAAGTTCTGGCCGTCCGTAGGCCGCATCGACAACGTGCACGGCGACCGCAACCTCGTCTGCACCTGCGATTCCGTGGAAGCCTACGCCGAAGCGAACGCATGATGCTCGAATCGCCCATCGATTGGACGGCGTGGGAAGGCGAAATGCACGCCACCATCATGTTCATTATCAAGGACGGGCAGATCCTCCTCATCGAGAAAAAGCGCGGGCTCGGTGCCGGGAAAATCAACGGTCCGGGCGGAAAGATCGATCCCGGCGAGACTCCGCTAGAAGCCGTCATCCGCGAAACCCAGGAAGAACTCCACGTGACCCCATACGCGCCGAGGAAACTGGGAGAGTTGCGGTTCTCGATGTCGGATTGCCCGCACATCCTCTGCCACGTCTATCGATCGGACGACTTCAGCGGCACTCCCACCGAGACCGACGAGGCGGTGCCGCTGTGGACCGCGCTCGATGCGATTCCTTATCACCGGATGTGGGAGGACGATCAACACTGGCTGCCGCTGCTGCTCGAGGAACAATCGTTCCTCGGCCGCTTTGTGTTCAAGGCGGATCACCTGCGCTGGAGCGAGGTGACCACCGACGTCGTTTGGTAAAATAAAAAAGGCCGCCTCCCTGGAGAGGAGACGGCCCGTTGATAGATGAAGTCCGGTTAGAGCGACGCTTTGAGCGAGCTGAACTTGCCCTTGAGTTGGGCGATTGCTGCTTCCGCCTTGGAGATTTCCTTGCTCAACGCGAGAAGCGCGCCGAGCTTGGCATCGAAGCTTCCCGATGTCGAAGGGGATGCTTTCTTTGCGGCTTTTGCAGCCTTCGCGACCTTGGCAGGTGCGGCAGCGCGGCCCTTTTTCGCAGCCTTCTTGGGGGAGCCAATGACACCGGCGGCCTTCAGCCAAGCCATCACGGTGAGTGGGGAAACCTTAAACTTCGAGGCTGCCTTGCTTTGGCCACCCCGGCCGTTCGCGGCGTTATAAGCAACAGTGAAGTCAACGACCTCCTTCTTCTGCTCGGCGGTATAGCGGGTGCCGACCTTGCTCTTGCTGGCGGACTTGGCTGCCTTCGGAGCCTTGACGGCTTTAGAAACTTTCGCTGCCTTCGTTGCCTTAGCGGCTTTCGGAGCGCCGGCGCCCTTCATCCAAGCAGCCACCGAGATTGGGGAGATCTTGAATTTTTTAGCAGCCTCGCTTTGGCCACCACGACCGTTTGCAGTGTTGTAGCTCACGGCGAAGTCCACGACTTCTTTCTTCTGCGCATCGGTATAACGGACACGTTGTGCCGTGTTTTTCTTAGGAGTAGTGCTCATGTCGGGAGCAACCTATAAAGCAGCAACGAGCTAGCAAGCTAAATTTGTGCTACCAAAACCGCGCCGGATGCTATGCACCATGATCTGCTAACGGACCATTCTTTATAATGTCTTTCAAAACGGATCTGTCGCTCATGTCAGCCAGCCAATGGTCACTTCCCCTCTCTATCTTCGGGCGCGCCACCACACCGCCGAATCCGATGAAATCATCAACGTCCGGCTTCGTCTCAAGATCCGACATTCCGTCCCCCATCATCACCACGCGCTCAGGCAACAATGCCTGTTTCCACTCGCGGATCACTTCGTTTTTCCCGAGGTTCCGCGTGGTGGGATAATCCTCACCATAGCTTTTATACGAACCACTCTCATGGAAATAGAGTGGCACGGCTTCGACGTGCGCAATGCCCAACCGCTCCGCCAGCGGCTTGATCAAGGGTGCAAAGCCACCTGACAAGATGACCGGCAACCAGCCCGCATCCTTCAACTCGCGGACCATTTCCCCGGCACCCGGCACGATCGTTTGCACATAGAGCGCGGCGACCGCATCACATAACTCCCGGTCAGGACGAATCATCTCCATCCGTCGTGGGAAGACTTCGCCAATCGGAACCTCGCCATTCATCGCAGCATTGGTCAACTCCACGACTCGCTCGAAAACATCACCGCCCTTGCCGCGCGCCAGCTCGTCGATTCCTTCAATCGTCGAAAGCGTCGAATCACAATCGATGAAAAACAATTTCACGCCGTGCTTGGTGGCAGGTTGGATTTCCAACTCGATTCCCTCACTCACCATCTCAAACAACTCGATCACTTCGTCATTGCGGAGGCGGATGCAACCTTGGCTGGCAGGTCGGCCGAGCTTGTCCTCATGATTCGTGCCGTGGATATAGATGAAGCGCTCAAGCGTGTTAGCGTTTTCAGCGTCCAGTCCTTCGAGACGCAGGATGCGGCTAAGAACCAGATCGCCCTCGCCCGTCGCTCCCGGTTGCCACAAGCCCGCGGCGGCCCGCTTCTTGAAAATTGTGCCGCTGGCTGCGCCTTCGCCGATTTTTTCCGCCACCCGGAAACGGCCGGTCGGCGTGCGATAACTGTTCATCGTGAAACCCATGCCCTTGGTGGCGGTGGATATTGCGAATCGGCGGATACATTGATCGCCCTCAATGACTTTCAGGGTCTGGTCATCGATGGAAACTTCAAGACGGCGTGTCGGACTCATGGTGGTGTCAGAACGAGCAGGGCATTATGGCCGCCCATTCCATGGGAAAGTTTAAAAATGGAACCACGGTTTTCAAGCGCCTCGTCGGGTAGCTTAAAGCCGGCGGGAGCGTGCCGCCCGGCGAGGTTCGGCGGGACTTGGTGATCGCGTGCGAACCGGGCGAGGATCACGCTCTCCAACAAGCCGCTCGCGCCGATGGTGTGCCCGGTGAAGGGCTTTAACAAATGCAGGCTGGGCCGCGAGTCGGGAAAACAACGGCTCAGCGAAGCGGGATCCGCCACGGCTTGCACGGCGGTTCCCGTGGCGTGCGGACAGATGGCGGACGGGCTGCCGTGAAGACGGACCGCCTTTTCTATCAACTCTGGAGTGTGCCCGCCATCGGTCGGGATACCCACCGGATCGCACGCGTCGGCATTGCAACTATAGTGCACGAGGCGGGGGAAACGGCCGTCATGATGTTCGATGGCCATCGCCGCAGCGCCCTCTGCGGGGATGAAACCCGACGACGCGGGATGATAGGGATCCAAATCCATGCCTGCGGATAACAGACCTGACGCGGCATAGTTATCGAGTAGCATTGGCACCAGCGGAAGATCCACCGCCACCGCCAAGGCTCGCGGTGCCGCACCGGATTGCACCAGCATCATCGCGATGCCAATAGCGTCCAGGCCTGCGGCGCAACCGCTGGCCAGAACATGGTTAGGCCCGGTGATGCCGAACTCGATGTTGATGGCTGATGCGGGTTCGCTGTGGATGGTATTGCTGGCGGCCATCAGCTTGAACGGCCTGCGCCCCGGCCACGGGCCAAGCCAGCCTGCGGCATTTCCGCGGCTGGTGCCGACGACCAGCGCGGCGTCGCGCAATTCGTCTGCGGTCCAGCCGGCTTCGACAATCGCCTCGCGGGCGACGTGCAGCGCAGCCATCGTCGCCGGGCTCCACTTGCGATTCACTAACAATGATCGCCGCTCGATCCACGCGCCCGGCCGCGCCGCGTGCGCGCTGTTGGCACCGAGGAGCTCGCCGAGTTTCCGGAACGGCACGTGCCGGGCCAGCACTGTCTGGTGATGCGATGCGATGTCCTCCCCCAGCGCGGAGAGCGCTCCAAGGCCGGTGATCGATAGAGAAGATGGGATGGCCACGGCGGGTGCTGCGGGAATTCCTGCCGGCATCTATAAAGTGATCTGGCCGCCGAGCTCAACGACGCGGCCGGGAGGAAGCTGGAAATAGGCGGTCGCGGGAGAGGCGTTGCGCGCCATCGCCGCGAAGAGCGAGAGACGGAGACGGTCGATGAAGGTGGCGTTCTTCCCGACGCCGTAGGTTTCGCGGCCGAGGAAATAAGTTGCCTTGCCCGGTTGGAAGCGCGCGCTCTCGGGCATCCGGAGTTTCAGTGCAGCGGGCACGTCTGGAGTTTCTGCGAAGCCAAAACGCAGGGTCGCGCGATGCACGCCGTCTCCCATATCCTCGTAGTTCATCATCTCGCCCGGGTTCGCCCGCGGCTGGTCGAGCGTCATCACATGCAGGAGAATCACCCGCTCGTGCAGGACTTGGTTGTGCTTCAAATTATGCAACAGCGCGGTGGGCACTTGCAGACCTTTTCCGCTCATGTAAATCGCGGTTCCCGACACGCGGTGGATTTTGCCCTTACGCAGATCCTTGAGCAACATGTCAATCGGCAGCGAATCCTCCAAGATCCTTGCATACAAGCGCCGGCGTCCCCAAATCCAGATCAACATGACCGACATGACGAAAGCCGCGATCAACAGCGGAAGCCAGCCAGTCGGCCAGATTTTCAAGGCATTCGCAGCTAGGAAGGCTCCATCAAGCAACAGGAAAATTCCCGTGATCACAACGGTTTTCAACTTGGACCAGCCCCACACCGCGCGGGCCGCCGAGAAGAACAACAACGAAGTGATCGTCATCGTTAGCGAAATGGCGATGCCGTATGCCCCTGCCAGATTCGACGAGGTCTTGAACGTCACTACCAGCAAAATGCACGCAACGGCTAGGATGTGATTGACCACCGGCACATATACCTGGCCCATCGAGTGCTCTGAAGTATAGAGGATCCGCACCCGCGACATGCAGCCAAGCTGGACCGCTTGGGTTGTTAGCGAGAATGCGCCGGAAATGAGCGCTTGGCTCGCGATAATGGCCGCGCCGGTCGCCAGGATCGTCAGTGGCAACCGCAGGATTTCCGGAGCGAGCAGGAAAAACGGACTGCGGATCGCCGAAGGGTCCGCCGTGAGCAGCGCGGCTTGGCCGAGGTAGTTGAGCACCAGCGCGGGCAACACCACCGAGAACCACCCCACCCGGATCGGCCGGACTCCGAAATGCCCGAGGTCCGCGTAGAGTGCCTCACCGCCAGTCACCGCTAGAAAAACGGCCGCTAGCAGCGGAAACGCATGCTTCCACTCGCGGACGAGAAATGAAATCCCCTCCCACGGGCTTAGCGCCAACAACACCTGTGGATGCTCCCACAGAGCCCCGATTCCCAGCAGTGCGAGTGAGGAAAACCATAACAACACCACCGGCCCGAACAGTTTACCCACATTCCCCGTGCCGAACTTCTGGATGGAAAACAGCCCCACCAAAATCACCACCGCCAGCGGCACCCTCCAATGCGCGAGCGCCGGGGCACTCACCGAAAGTCCCTCCACCGCACTCAGCACCGAGATCGCCGGGGTCAGCATGCCGTCCGCATAAATCAGGGCCGCGCCCGCCAGGCCGAATAATAAAATCTTCTGCGGGTCATTTCCACCCAGTCGCCGCACCGCCCCGCGGATCAAGGTCGATAGAGCGAGAATCCCGCCCTCGCCCTTATTGTCGAGCTTGAGGATGATAAACAAATATTTTACCGAGACCACCAGCAGCAGCGACCAGACGATCAGCGAGGCCGCGCCCACCAAATTCTGGGGACTGATCGGAGCTCCGTGGTGCCCCGAAAAACATTCGCGGAATGCATAAAGCGGGCTGGTTCCGATATCACCGAAAACAATGCCCAAGGCCGCGATCGTGGTTACCGCCAGGTGAGGTTTACGGCCCGAGTGGCCTGCGAGAGAGTCATTCATAGTCGCGAAGCGGATCGCTCGCACGGGCTTCAAACCATTTCCCCCGGTGGCTGACCAGCCAATTTACGCCTGTAAAATCCCGATCATAGGTCTTGGCGCGACCGCCCCGCCCGCTCAACCTGCGCCGACTTTTGAAATGAGCACTGTTCTGGAAACCATTGATGGCGGCACCCGCTATCTCGAAAAGCGCGGCATCGAGGACGCCCGCCGCAACATGCAGATGCTCGTCGCCCGCCAACTCGGCTGCACCCGGATGGATCTTTACCTCCAGTTCGACCGCTTGATCGAGGAAAGTGACCTCATCCCCCTCCGCGAAACGCTCAAAAAACGCGGCGAAGGCATTCCACTCCAGCACCTGCTCGGCACCGTCTGGTTCCACCAACACGAGTTCAAGACCGACGCCCGCGCCCTGATCCCCCGCCCCGAGACCGAGGAACTCGCCGAATGGATCTTGAAATGGGAACTGCCCGCCGCGCTCGCAATCCTCGACATGGGCTGCGGCTCCGGCGTGCTCGGCCTCACCCTTGCCGCCGCCCGCCCCGGCTGGCACGTCACCCTCGCCGACGTCTCGCCGGACGCACTCTCCCTCGCCAGGGAAAATGCCGCCGCCCTCGAAATTTTCAGCGCGGACTTCCTCGAAAGCGACCTCTTCACCGCCATCGACACCCAGTTCGACGGCATCGTCGCCAATCTCCCTTACGTCCCGGAAACCGCTCGCGCCACCCTCAGCCGCGAGGTCATGCACGACCCGGCGCTCGCCCTTTTTTCCGGTGCCGACGGCCTCGACCACATCCGCCGCTTCATCCCGGAAGCGTTCCACCACCTCAAGCCTGGCGGCTGGTTGGTCCTCGAAATCGGCCACGATCAAGCTTCACAGGTCGCGGAAATTTTACAAACGTCCGCCTTCACCGCCATCGAAGTGAAGACCGACCTGTCCGGCATCGCCCGGTTTCCCTTCGCCAAACGGCCGTGAAGGCATCTCAAATCTCAAATCTCAAATCTCAAATCTCAAATCTCGTCCCATGGATAAACTCGTAGTTCACGGCGGCGCCACCTTGCGCGGTGCGATCAATATTTCCGGCTCCAAAAACGCCTCGCTGCCCATCCTCGCCGCCGCCATCCTCACCGGCGAGGACTGCATCATCCGCCGTGTGCCGGACGTTTCGGACACCAACTACATGATCCAGATCCTCAGCGCCCTCGGCGCGGATGTGGAGCGCTCCTCCGGCACCGTCCGCATTTCCTGCGCCGATGTCATCGATGAAGCGCCTTACGAATTGGTCCGCCGGATGCGCGCCTCGATCTGCGTGATGGGACCGCTGCTCGCCCGCAACGGCCGCTGCGTCGTGTCCCTGCCCGGCGGCTGCGTCATCGGCGACCGCCCGGTCGACCTCCATTTGCGCGGGCTTGAAGCGCTCGGCGCGAAAATCGAATTCGAAGGCGGCAACATCACCCTCACCGCCCCCAACGGCCTGCGCGGCGCGGAAATCGACCTGCGCGGCACCCACGGACCCACCGTGCTCGGCACCGACAACGTCATGATGGCCGCCACCCTCGCCGAGGGCATCACCATCATCGAGTCCGCCGCCGCCGAACCGGAAGTCCTCGACCTCGCCAATTTCCTCAACTCGATGGGCGCAAAAATCACCGGCGCCGGCACCCGCCGGATCGTCATCGAGGGCGTGAAATCCCTCCGCGGCGTCGAGCACACCGTCATTCCGGACCGGATCGAAGCCGGCACCTTCATGGCTGCCGCCGCGCTCGCGGGCGACGGCGTCACGCTCCGCCGCGTTTGCCGCGAGCACATGAAAGCCATCACCGCCGCCATCGAGGCGTCCGGCCACATCGTCGACTTCAACGAAGTCGGCGACACTTGCACCGTCCGCCGCAACGATGGAACCATCCAAGGCGTCAATCTCGTCACCGCCCCCTACCCCGGCTACCCCACCGACATGCAAGCGCAAATGACCGCGCTGCTCGCCACCACGCCCGGCATCAGCGTGATCAAGGACACCATTTTCCCGCAGCGCTTCATGCACTGCGCCGAGCTCAAGCGGATGGGAGCGGACATCAATGTTGACCAGGGCACCGCCGTGGTCCGCGGCGTCGCCCGGCTTTCCGCCGCGCCCGTCATGGCCTCCGACCTCCGCGCCTCCGCCGCCTTGGTGCTCGCCGCGCTCACCGCCAAGGGTTCCACGGAAATCAGCCGCCTCTATCACATCGACCGTGGCTACGAACACATTGATGAAAAACTCATCATGCTCGGTGCCGACGTCGAGCGGGTGAAAGACCGCTGAAGCTTGCAATAAATGAATTGCGCGCCGCGACTTGCTGGTTTTGTCTCTTCGGGCTGTCAGGGGCCGTGGAGGTTCGGCAAGCGAACCCCGCCAGGCCTTGATCGGAGCAACGGTAGTTTGTCCGGACTTGCCGCGAATTCCCTGGCAGCACTTTTTTTGCCCGCGAATTAAAAATTCGCCATGAGCAACAGCAAGCCTAGTGTCACCTCCACGTGGAAAACCCAGACCCAACGACGGCGACACCGGATGAGCCGGTGGAAAACCGCCAAACCCTGAAAACCACCGCCCGCCAGTTCCGGGTGATATCCAAGGCCTTCTTCGCCTCGGAACGCAGGCACCGCGCCCGCGGTTTTCTCATCACCTTGCTGGTTCTCGCACTCGCCGTCGGCGCGGTCCAAATCCTGATGAGCTACGCCGGGCGGGACTTCATGACCGCCATCGCCAGGAAAAACCCTGCCGCGTATTGGCGGGCGTTCGCGTGGTATCTCGGCAGCTTCGCGCTCGCGATTCCCATCGGCGTTTACTACCGCTGGGTCGAGGAGCGGCTGGCACTGCTGTGGCGGGAATGGATGGCACAGCACCTGGTGAAGCGCTATTTCAACAACCGCGCCTACTACCGCCTGCTTGGCTCGCAAAGCGTGGACAACCCGGACCAGCGAATCAGCGAGGACGTGCGGAATTTTACCACCAACTCGCTCTCCTTCCTGCTCATCGCGCTCAACTCACTGGTCACCTTAATCTCCTTCATCGGCGTCTTGTGGATGATTTCCAGCCTGCTCGTGGCCATCTTGGTCGCCTACGCCGTCGCGGGCACCGCTATCAGCATTCTCATCGGCCGCAAGCTGGTGCGCCTGCACTATCACCAATACGAAAAGGAGGCGAATTTCCGTTATAGCCTCGTCCGGGTGCGGGACAACGCCGAGTCCATCGCTTTTTTCCGCGGAGAAAAACGCGAGCACCTCGACTTGTTCAACCGCCTCTCCGCCGCCGTCACGAACATGCGGCTGATCATCATCCGCAACCGGAACCTCGGCTTCTTCACCAACAGTTATAATTACCTCGCCCTCGTCCTGCCGGTGCTCGTCGTCGCACCCATGTACATGAGCGGAAAAGTCGAGTTCGGCGAGGTCACCCAGGCGGCCGGCGCGTTTGCCACCGTGCTCGCCGCGGTGTCCTTGATCATCACGCAGTTCGGCGGTCTCAGCACTTATCTGGCGAGCATCCAGCGGCTCGGCAGCCTGTGGGACCAGCTCGACGAACATGACGCCGAGGAAGAACGAATCGCTTTCGAAGCCGAGAACGTTGCGAACGAAAACAACAGGATTGTGAAACTCGACAAACTCACCATTTGCACCCCCGGCAAACGGAAACTCCTGGTGAAAGAACTCTCCTTCGAGCTCCGCGCCAACCAGAGCCTCATTATCATGGGTGCCAGCGGCACCGGAAAAAGCTCCGTCCTCCGCACCATCGCCGGCCTCTGGCCGGGAGCCAGCGGCATGCTCGACCGCCCCGCCTTCAACCGCCTGATGTTTCTCCCACAAAAGCCCTACATGGTGGAAGGCAACCTGCGCGACCAACTGCTCTATCCCTATCCGGACCGCGGAGCCAGCGACGAGGAAATCCGCAAGGTCGTCGCCGACGTCAATCTATCCGACGTCTTCGCCCGCGTGGACGACGACCTCGACCGCGTCGTGGACTGGGGCAACGTGCTCTCGCTCGGCGAGCAGCAGCGCATCGCCTTCGCGCGGTTGTTCCTGCGCAAGCCGCGGTTCGCCTTCCTCGACGAAGCGACCAGCGCGCTTGACGAAGAAAACCAAGGCGATCTCTATCACCGCCTCAAAAACTCGCAGATCAGCTACATCAGCGTCGGCCACCGCACCACCTTGATCCAATATCACGACCGGCTCCTCACGCTGGACCGCTCGGGGAGCTGGGAGATCGAAGAGGTAGTGGCGGCAGCCGCCGTAAATTTCACGGAAGCGCAGCCTTCGTTCAATTCCGCGCTCCAGTAATGGGAGCCACCACGCCTTGGTAAACGACAAGCTTGAGGTGCTCCGGGGATCGATGGCATGACCGTCGAGGACTTCCCTGCGTTCGCGCGGGAGCACTGGCCGAGGATTGCCACTGCGATTAGAGAAGGAAACTACCGACCTGCACCCGTCCGACGGGTGTGGATTATCCCCCCTGCGGGACGATCTGCGGGGTCGCTTCGCATTTGATGGAGCCGCTATCGCGGCCTTGGCAGTCCGAAACCCGACGGGTCGAAACGCCCGTTAGGAATCCCGACGGTGCTGGATCGCGTGATCCAGCAGGCCGTCGCACAAGTGCTGGGTCCGCTTTTCGAAGTGGATTTCAGCGAACACAGTTATGGATACCGTCCCGGCCGCTCCGCTCATCAAGCGGTGGCCGTGATGGAGGAAAGCTGGAAGGAAGGCCGCCGCCACGCCGTGGAATGCGACCTCAAATCGTTCTTCGACACGGTCAACCACGACCGCCTCATGAGATCGCTGCTAAGAAAAGTCCGGTGTCGCAAGACCCTCGGTCTGATCCGAAGCTATCTCACGGCAGGAGTGGAACTACCCGACGGCAGCCGCGAGGCCACGCCTCAAGGAGTGCCGCAGGGCGGCCCGCTGTCGCCCCTGCTAGCCAACATCGTGCTCGATCCGCTCGACAAGGAATTGAAGTCACGCGGACACAAGTTCGCGAGATATGCCGATGACTTCATCGTGCTGGTGAAAAGCCCGAACGCGGCCAAACGGGTGCTGGCATCGGTGATCCGTTACTGCGAAGGACGCCTGCAACTGATAGTCAACCGCGCCAAAAGCCGCGCCGCGCCGCTCAAAGCCTGCGAGTTCCTCGGCTACCGATTGAACAACCGGGCCAAGCTCGCGTGGACGGACAAGGCGCACCACCGCTTCAAGGAGCGGATTCGTCAAATCACCAGCCGCAACCGCGGCCACAAGGTCCAGACCGTCATCGACGAGCTGAACTTATATGTCCGCGGTTGGCTCAACTACTACAAACTCAGTTCCACCTACAAGGAGGTGCTGGCGCTGTCAGTATGGATCAGGCGGCGGGTGAGGTTGTATTATTGGAAGCAATGGAAGCAGCCGCGCACGCGCCGCCGGCACCTGTTGGCATTGGGAGCAGATCCCGCCACAGTGCACATGGCGACGCGGAGCCGCAAAGGCTACTGGCGGATGAGCCAGAACGAGATTGTGCGATTCGCGCTCAACAACCGTTGGTTAGAGGAACAAGGAGTTCTCGATCTGCGAGCCATCTGGATCGTGCTTCACTACGGGCCAAAGGCCCGAGTCTGATTGGAACCGCCCTGTACGGAGCCGTACGCAAGGTGGTGTGGGACCCGGGAGCTAACTACTCCCGGGGACCCGATTCGTTGCTCTTCATTGCTCGGCCGCTGTCGCGTCACTTATATCCTTCAGCACGCCCACAAGTATGCACCTGTGCGCCTCGCCGCTCTCTCTCACCTTGTCCTCTACCTGCTGCTTCTCCAGGGTCACAGCGGCGCTGAGAGCGCGCGCGACGCGCGACCCGTCGGGGAAATCACCTTCGCACATGGCGAACTCCGCGCTGATCTCGGTAATCGCGATATTGTAGGCGATCCAGGGGTCTTCGGGCGCGTGGTCGGGGGTGGCGGGACGTTGGATTCGGCAGCAGCCGCGAACAACAAGCCGGAGAAACTCGCGACGGCGGATCTCGGCTTCATGGGAGAGGATAACCCGGTGCATCCGGGCATCACGATCCTTGGTGAGGTAGTGACCGACGAAAAGACCAGCGCCGCCAGTAACGATCGAAGTAAGGAGGACTATAAGAAGGGGTTCCATATTAGTTATATCGACTTCTTCGTGGGGGGGGTAATCGGAACGGCCTTGGTCGTCCTCGGTGGCTGGCTATGGCTTGGAAATTCTCCAACGAACGTCAAAGAGCACGCAACCCTATCAGCGAGGGCGAGCGTCGATCACGAGGTTGATGTTGCAACTACGGAAAATCATGTAAACAGGGCGGCTGATAGGGGTTGCTGTGTCTCGACTTGTTCGGCTGTTGGATTTGAATAATTCAAGGCGACCAGACAATAAGAACAATAAGAAGTGACAGCACCGCAATTGAAAACAAGGAAGCCCATTGCGCGATTCTATGACAAACCGAATTACTAGCAGGCCCTCGTAGGGAAAACCAGTTCCGCACGAGTAGGACCGGCGAAGTTATGAAGGCGATGAAGAATGCCACCATCGAGATGGGAGAATTCGCAGTGTAAATAAAAAGCGCCGCCGCGCCAAGAGATCCGTAAGCGCAGAAGAACGCGAACAATGGAGGGCGGACAACACGCGAAAACGCCATCCACAAACACGTCCCCAAGAACAGGGCAGGAAATACCCAAAAGGCCAATGCTTCTGTGACAGCATAAACTACTTGAGGCGTTTCATTGGGCGACCTGGGAATTGGATTTAGCATGCTGACCGATAGGTTTTCGTTATTGCCGAACGTCTAGCTCATCCACGGCGGGGATGGAAGCCCGAATTCAAACTGGAGCGTTACCCGCCGTTGGATGGAGCGTCTTGTTGTGCTTATTTTTTCTTCCCGGTCAAGGTCGTAACAGCCGCTCTACAAATGTCACGGGTCCACTTCAGATCATCCGGCTTATCGTAACGTGCATTCGCGTAAATGCTCACTATCTGCTCATCAGTCCGAACGGCGGCGACGCTAGTTGCTTGAATCAAACTGAGGGCTTCGCCACCCACTGCGGCCTTCATGTGAACCAAGAGCGAATGGCAAAGAAAATCCTCCCCACTAACGAATACCCCCAAAAACTTCTTCTCTCCAAACTCTATCGTGGACTTAAGCGATGTTACATTGGTCATCGCACGACTTGCCGCATCTTCTATCCGATAAAAATGTTCAGCAAGCGAGCTATCGACCTTGGGAAGATCAATCAGAAGACCTCTAGTCATACGGGCGAAGTCATCGCGTGAAGTTACGACCGGCAACTTCTTATTATGCTGGATCGTAACAGTTCGCGAAAGAGTTGGAAACTTTCCCTCATCGATCATTCGACTGTCTTCGGGTGTGCCAAATACAACATAAACGCGGTTGTTCATCGGTTCCGCCATTCTCGAAACCGCATCGTCCAACGACTTCAGGCGACCATCTATTCTGACCATTCCAGCAGGAATAGGAATCGTGATTTTTCTTTTGTTGATCTCAATCTGAACCGACTCCCCAATCTCCTCTTTTCCCTTTGCTAATTTACTCTCTGCGTTGAACGCCTCGGGAAAATGGATCCTTAGGAAAAGCTGCTCGTATGCGTATGCCTCGATAGGCTTAACCTGCGGATGTTTGACGTCATACCAGAGATTCACAAACGACTTTGCCTCAAAAGCGTCTGGAATCCTCATTTTGTGTTTCTGTTCAAATTCATTGAGGTAGGCTAGCAAGGATTTGCTCGCTGGTATGCTGTTCGACCACTCCTTTGGAACCACTTTGATTGATCCTTCACTGGAGTAACTAAGCATCTCTACCGCTTGCAGGTAGCCCTGAAGCCAGACCCCTAGCTGCATAGCGTCATCCGCCTCCTTTTCAGAGAGTCCCTTTGATTTATTCTCATACTTGGAGAAACCAAGGCATCCACTCTTCAGCCATTCGACCGAATAAGCGACTTCGGCTCTGATGGAACCGATGCACGTACCAAAAATAAGGACTGCGAATATTTTGATTTTCATATTTGATTATTTCGGGCGATGGGAGAGTCACGAGTGGTATCGATAGTCTTCATTTTCTGCACAACGTCTAGCTCATCCACGGCGGAGAAGGAAGCCCGAATTCAAACAGGAGCGTTGCCCGCCCTTGAATGTAGCGTCTTGTTGTGCTTCTTAGTCTTATGCCGGAACCATCTCAAACTCCACTTTCTCGCTTCCAGAATTCGACTATTCTTTAAGTTTATGTAGCTTGAGTAGGCGCAAATATTCGGCATTGTATTTCTCTTCAGAATAAACTCCGGTTTTTGAGGTTGTGTTATAAAAAGCTTCTTCTTTTAGCCTTTCTGGCAGTCTAGCCGCATACTCTTTTTCACGTTTAGCCTTCTCCATCGGCATATTGATGCGAACTTTTTGGAGCCGATCTCGGTATTCCGCATTAGTTTCGCCATCTTTAGGCGGATGGGAGAATTTGAAT
>JAYSYA010000208.1:0-10404 GCA_043716765.1 Akkermansiaceae bacterium | reverse complement strand
CGCAGATCGCAATCACCTGGAGCGCCTTGGTGACGCGGGATGCCAACCTGACCGCGGCGGTCGCAGCGCAACCGGGATTCTCGATGAGCCCATCGCTCGGCGCGACTTATGTGCTCTACACGGCCAGCTCCTGGTCAGGGTCGCCACCCGTCACGTCGACCAACTCCATGCCCACCGCCGCACTGGCATTGCGGACGTCCGGCGGGGCTCTGGCCACCGGCTGGTATCCGATCGAAACCGGGGCGTTCACCGCGCCGGAACTGATCACGGCCGGGGCGACGAAAGAGACGCGTTATATTCGCGGGGACTTTTTCGCCAGCCGCTTGATAGGTGCCTCGAACACGGGAATGAACTCGCTTGAAACCGGCGCTCCCGGAGACACGGATTCCATGACCGGCTGGATCGATGGCTACGGTGGCAATGCCGATGGTTCGGATGCCGACTACCGGAAGTATCTCCGATACGGCATGGACCTAGCAGTTGATGCGATCGACATGGCACCCACTGCCGTCGCCGCCGCCGTGACCGCCGCCGCCGCGGCTGGATCCAGCGCAATGATCACGCGCGCCGAGTTCGTGGAGGCGCCGCCGGACCTCGCGCAAAACTATTTTGCGCGCCAAGATTGGACGCCCTACAAGGGCCAGCTAACGCTGACTCCGAGCGCCTCGATGCGGCCCGCTCCAGGGGATTTTCTGAACGTCATCGGCGAGGGCGTGCCAGCCGATTGGAACACGATGAAAGCCCCGGTGGCTGAACTCTCGATCGACCTGAGAACGCTCGCATCAACGGTGACCATCGGCCCGTCTCCGCGCATGGATTTCTCGTCACTGGTGGATCGCCTGCGGATCCCCGTGGAAGACAATTACGAACCCGGCTAACACGACCATGAACCCCGAAAAACTAGCGCTCGAAAAATTTACCGAAGGTGACGAATGGGATGGCATCCCCGCGCTTTCTATCACCGTCAACGGAGCGCCTCCGGACGCACCGCTCGCCGTCGTGACGATGCGATTCAAAAAGGCCGGAGACGTGCCCAGCGAAGTGGTCGAACTGACCAGCGCCACCGCCGGGCAAATCACCATCAGCTCCGCCGAGAATTGGGAGATCAGCATCCCCGCGCAGATCGTGGCCGGGCTGACTCGAGGCAAGTGGGCGTGGCGTCTCAAGTGCCGTGACAACTCCGCCAGCGGCCGCCCGAAAACCTACCTCGCCGACGAGATCACCATCCTCGAAACCGTCTGATTTTTGCACCCGTGATCACCATCAACCTCACCACCACCCAGACGCCCGTGACGGTGTCGCTGACGACGCCGGCCGCCGCGACGGTGGCAGTGGATGTGAGCACCGTGGAGGCTCCCGTTTCGGTCTCGGTGAGCATGGCCTCGGCTCCCGCGATCGCAATCTCCGTGACGCTCGAAACCGCGGCCGTCACGGTGGACCATCAGGAGGCGCGGGACGCCTATCAACTCGCGCTCGCGGAGGGCTATGTGGGCACGCGCGCGGAGTGGCTGACATCGCTGGCGGGAAACAGTGGAGAACCGGGTCTCAGTGCCTATCAAGCAGCGGTGGCAGGCGGATTCATTGGCACGGAAGCGGCGTGGCTGGCATCGCTGGCGGGTGAACCGGGACCGGCCGGTGACAACGCTGAAATCGTCGTGCTCACCTTAGCCGCCTACCTCGCTTTGTCGCCTGCGACACAGATGGACGGCCGCTGGTATGTCGTCCCAACTACCTCCTGATCATGGCTGATTTTCTAGGAGTCAAAGCCCGCCACGCGGGGCAAGAAGTCGCCCGCGTTTTCCACGCCGGGCAAGAGGTAAATTTCGCCTTCGGTCGCGGCACGCTGCTGTTCTCGAAAGCGGCGATCGAGATCTACGGGCGCACCGAATGCCGAACCGTCGTAGAAACCGATGCCTATTGGTTTGAGTTCGGTTTTCGGATCGACACCGTGCTCAGCGGCAATTCCGGAGCGGGGTTTTCCGACGCCGGAAACTATTTCCGCATCGAGTGCGAGCAGTCCACCAATTTGGTCAACTGGTCCATGGGCAAGTTCATCCCATCGCCCGCCGGCGCGGTGATCAACAACGGCGACGGCACGCACACCTACTGGCACCGGTCCACGGTGCCGATTTGGTGGTTCAACATCCTCGTGGATTTGACCATCACCTCCAATAGATATGGGAAAAGCATCACCGGCCTCAGCATCGGCCAGGTGCCTGTCTCACTGCCCGCATTTCCCTACGCGATGCCCAGCCAGGCGGCCAATCTCCAAACCCACCTCCGTGCTGCTGGTTATGCGGGAGCGGTGATTTCCAGTGTCACAGCTCCGCTCAGCGTGGAGATTAAAAACCATACCGTGGGTGGCGTTTCGGTGCTCCCCGCGACCATGAGCGGTGCTTCCGTGACCGGGGTCACCACCAACGGCGGAGCAAGCATCCCACTGCCCGGCTATCCCTACGCGATGCCCGCGCAACAAGCGGCCTTGCAAGCGGCCCTCCAAGCCGCTGGGCAGTCTGGAGCGGTGGTCAGACTCTATGGCGATGAGTGGACGATTTTGCTGCCGGACCGACCGGCAGCAGCGCCGCTCCAGAGGCTGAGCGCTGTCACCATCACCCCCGACGATCCCTATCCTGCTTGGGATAAGTTCGAGACCTACCTCGGCTACCAAAGCGCTGCTGCCGCCAGCGGCACCAGCGGCAATGTCAGACTCGGATTAGGTGGGGACGTTGCCGCCGAAGCCGTTAAACAATTCGCCCGGCTCAAAATATCCGCCGGCACCCGCTACGACCCTTACCGCTGATCCAGGCCATGATCACGATCCACTGCAGCGAGGGCCTGGGGAACCGAGTGGCCGCGATGGCCAATGGCCTCTCCAGGGCGGCGCGCATTGAGTTCGTCTGGTTGGCAAACGAGCATTGCCCGGCAAGGTGGCAGGACGTCTTTCCGGCCGGCATCGAGGGCGTGACCTTCAGCGCCGGCGCGGTGCCTTGGCCTGCCACCGAATGGAACGGCCTGAGTTGCGAGCGATGGGCGGCCGCTGGTGATCGCGGGCAGGCCGATGCGGCTTATGGGCAGATCATGGCAGCGATGTCAGGTGAGGCACAGCCGGGTTGCCCGGTGGCCATCTGCGGCCGGTTCCACCGCAACCCTCAAGCCAGCCCCGAGGCTCTCGCCGACGTGGCGGCCGGGAGCCAGCCGGGCATGGTGTTCGTCCTCGCGGATCTGCATCGCTCGCGCATCACTGACCGGCTGGCCACTCACGGCATCAACTCGGCCGGCGCTACCACCCGTGAGCTCGGGACAGATCTGGACCGTAGCCGAGACGGAATTCTAGCCTATGTCACCGACTGGAAACGCCTCCTGGCCGCCAAGCTCATCATCGCGGCCGATGGCCCGGCCTCGGCGCTGCATCCAGCCAGAGCGGCCGGGACGCGGATCATTTATGTCTGACGCGTGATGGCTGCACGGCCGCTGCGAGGGGAGCGCAGGCGCGGCGCAAGGTTGGCTGGGAATGCCAGGGACGGGGGTCCGAACCGCTGTAAGCAGCCTAGGAAATCAGACCTGAAACACGAGGAAAAAACGGCAAAATGAGGACTTATTTCAGTGGGTTTTCACGCCGCCCGCCGCGTTGATTTTCTCAAATCACTGTCCGTTTTTCTTGAATCCGAAGGCGCTTACATGTATCCAACACCGCCATCCCATGAAAGACACCGTCCTTGAATCTTCCCCGTCAGCCACCCAGCGCTCTCTTGAATACGTGATCTACAAGCCGAATTCCCGTGGAAGCGGCGGCGTGGTTCGTTTCGGCCTCAATTCCGCCAAGGGTGCCGTTTTTGTCGATGCCGCCGCGCAGTCGGGTGAAAAGCAGTTCGATTGGGAAAACAAAATCATCATGAAATGGGGTTTGTCCGATCTCGGGGTGGTGCTCGCCGCCTTGCAAGGCCGCCAGCCCCAAGCGAAGCTCTTCCATCAGTCGGAAAAAGCGAACAGCGCGTTCGAGTTGAACTACCAAGATGATCCGGAACGTGCGCCCTATCTTCTGAGCATTTCGCGCCAAGCGACGGAAGATAAATCCCTTCGCAAGGTGACCATCCCGCTCAGTCACGGCGAAGCGGCGGTCTTGGAAACCGCGCTGCGCGCCGCGATCACCCGGCTTCTGGCGTGGTGAGTGCGCGGCGACATCCGTCCGCCTATTAATGGGAGAATCTAATCACGGGTGGGTTCGCCCGCTTCGTTAAATTTCCGCGCGAGATTATTTGGCCTCTACGGGGGTTTGGGAGTCGCTGATGGCAATGGCAAGCTCCGCGATCACTTCACCGTGAATGCGGGTGAGCGTCGAGTAGGCGACAAAGCTTTCGGCGCTGTCCGAGTCGAAATCATTGCGCGTTTTGAGCGCCCGCTCCAGAGGGCGGAGAGCATCGATCAGCTCTTGGGCGCGGGCTAGCAGTTCACGGTCGCCCTTTTCCGCATAGCGAAACAGGCGATTCACCTCATTTCGGCAGGCAACTTGAGTGGATCCCAGCTGGTTCAGTTGTGGTATTTCGGTGCTGTCGTCTTCCTGGTTGACGATCCAGTCGATGGGCTCGATGGCCCGGCGGAGCTCGGCGGCTAGAATCGCGCGGGAGACGTGGCTGGGACGATTTCCAGCGCCTTGAAGCACAAGCATTTTGGCCGAGTAGTGGTAGCCGGCATCTTGAGTGACTTCCGTCAGGCGGCGACGGACGAAGCTGTTAGCGAGATATTGGCCGATGGCCTGGGAGGCGGCCTTCTCGCGGATTTCCCGGAATTGCGCGGAGGCTTTCTCCAAGGTCCCGTGGGGGATTTTTTCGGTGAAGTCCAAGAGTTCCTGAAAGTTCGCGGCCAGAAGGACCTCGTATTCGAAAAAGAAACCGGGCTTTTCCAAGGCCAACATCGAGGGCAGGTAAGCGGCGGCGGCGGAGGGGAGGACCAAGCGTCCGCCTGTGCCGGGGCCTAACGACTGGAGTTGGTGCCAGAATCCCGCCGGCAGTGCGAAGGCCCCGCTTCCATCAATTAGGCCGATGATCGTGGCGGCCGGCTCGCGGCCGGAAATCGCGGAGCTCGCGAGGATGGCGGCGGCGGCGCTAATCGTCTGGCGCTTGTTGGAGAGCAAGGACGTTGCCAAGGCATCGCTGTCGATGGTGACACGGCCACCCGCAGGTAGACTTCCGTGTTGTCTTTTGAGAATTTTGAGAAGCGGGACGCTCAGTTGCCCGACTCCGCGATCGTGATCCGTGGAGCCGACTATGATCGAAAAGGGTTGCGGGTCACCTTCCTCTGCCGGGACCATTTCAGCAGCCATCTGAAGGGGTGCGGGGCTGAGAATCCATTTCGCGGACTCGGTCTTGTCGGCCTTTTTCCAGAGCGGCGTAAACACCTGCGCCTGGGAAAGGAGGATGCCGGCCTCGGCGATCGAAGGTTGTTGGGCTGGCATGGGTTTCACCGCGACGACGGGCTCATAGGCGGCGAGTTCAGGAACCCAGCCCTTCCATGCGCCGCGCTCTCCGGCGACGCTCAAGGCTTCTGGCCGCGGGTTTTCAGGGTCGAAAATGAGCATGACGTCCGTCAGGCAGGCGGCAAGCGCTTGGCCTTGGCTGCCGGCCTCCGGCGTCTCCAACCAAGTTAGGTATTGCCGGATCCGCTCTCGGCATCTCGCAATTTCTTCTGGATCTGCGGCGGCTGGGCCGGGGGTCTTTTGGAATTTTTCGATAAGCTCCCGCGCCTTGCTGTTAGCCGGATCGAGCCCGGCTGAGAGCGCGAGCACTTGTGCCACGGCCCGGCGGTTGCCGGCCGTTTTGAAATCGAGTCTCTCCGCGAGTGTCACCAGTTGTCGGGACAAGCCAGCCATCGCCTCGGCATCCAGCGGCACCCGGTCGCGCCGGAACGCTGCAGGCCCTTCCGCAGGTGGCGCGAAATTTTCCGCGCAAACGCAGGTCGCGGTGCCCAGCAACAACCCACCGACTCGCAACAGATGGAATTTTCCCCAACGCATCCTAGTCGGATTAAGCAAATCCCTGCGGCGGCTTACCAGCGAACATTGCAGGAATATTTGGATGGTCCGGCGGAGTTGTGCTGGGCTTGGCGTTCACTCCGGGTTTCAAACGTGCACCCTTCGGCGCGCAAGGCTGCGACTACGGGACGAAAAGTCTGCCGGCAGTCGGCGCTGGCTGGAGCTTGTCAGTGAGCAGCTGGCCTTGAGATAAGTTGCGAATTTGCTTCAAGAGACTGGCTTTGTTGTTGAGAGCCTGGCGAAGACTGCCGGTGGTGGCTTGGTCGAGGACAACTTTGCCCTCTTCGTCCGTGAGGACCAGGATGTAACCGAAATACTGATAGCCGCCGATGTTGCCCATGCCCTTGTTGTCGCTGTCGTAGGAAGTCATGAAAGGTTCCATTTCCTTGGTGAAGGTCTTGCCCGGCTCGATGGACGCTTCGACCGTTTGGGAGGATAGAATGTAAAGAAGCTCGGGCGTGCGTTGATTTTGCCCGATGAAGACGATTTTCCCGGCAAGAGGAGGAACGCGGGTGGTCAGGCTGGGATTAGTGAGTTTGATGGTGCAGCTGATTTCCTGGCTCACCATGTAATAGCTATCTCCCTTTTGGCGGCGCTTGCCGATGATGACCTCTGGCTGGATTTTCGGGACCACTACCGGCATTTGGCTGGCCTCCTTGCGGATGAGTTCTTGCGACGGCTCGGCGAACTGGCTCATGGGCACGGTGAATTCCTTGGGATTTCCCGAGCGGCGGAAAGTGACGGAATCGTTCACAAGGGAGACGAGCTCGATTTCGATGGAGCGTCCTTTGTCATCAGTGACCGCGAGGGGAGCCGCGAAGGCGTTGGCGACGAGCGTGGCGCTGGCGACAAGGGCACCGAAGGCATGGGAAAAGAAGGAAATAGCCATAACTGGACAACAAACGATTTAGGTGAGCCATGGCAACACCCAAAAGGATGCGTCGCTTTGGCGCATGCGTTTTTGATCGCTCCGGCCTCTTCCCGCTTGGACTGGCGCGTTCTTGTGGCAAGTTAACCGGCATGGAAGACGACGATTCAGCAACATTAGGCAAAGAGTTGGTTTTCAGGAAGTTTGGACCCGCCCGGGATGTCCTTGAGTTCGTGGGTCGGTGTATGACTTCGCAAGCACCTGATCCCGGCAATGTCTTAGTCCGCATCCTCGCGGCACCAGTGAATCCGGCGGACTTGAATATTCTTGAAGGCACTTACGGGGTGAGGCCGCCGTTGCCGACGACGCCTGGCATCGAAGGTTGCGGCATGGTGGAGATGAGCAATTCCGCCGATTTTGAGGAGGGCGACCGCGTGATTTTCCTGCGCCGGGCATCGACGTGGGCATCGCACACGACGGTTCCCGGAGAAGGTCTTTTCAAATTGCCAGCGGGCATCGACCCGCTCCAAGCCGCAATGCTCAAAGTGAATCCGGCCACAGCGTGGCGTCTGCTGCACGGCTTCGGCGGGCTGGAAAAGGGCGAGTGGATCGTCCAGAACGCGGGCAACTCCGCAGTCTGTCGCTGCGTGATCCAGCTCGCGCGCGATCTCGGCATCCGCACGATTTCCTTCGTCCGGCGGTTAGAGGTGGCCGATGAACTTCGCGGTCTCGGCGCGGACCAGGTTTTTCTCGATGACGAGAGCGGTTACGCATCTGCCAAAGAAGTTCTCGGCGGGGCGCATGCCGCGCTCGCCTTCAACGCCGTGGGCGGCGACAGCGCGCTGCGCTTGATGAAATTGCTGCGTGAAAGCGGCAGCCACATCACCTACGGCGCGATGGGCCGTAAACCAGTAACAGCTCCTAACGGACTGCTGATTTTCCGCGACATTCAAGTGCGCGGGCTGTGGGTGAGCCGCTGGATCGAGAACGCGCCGCGTGACGAGGTGCGTGCGGTTTATGAAGACCTAGTAACCCGCGTGATTGCGGGAAAACTCGTGCAAGACGTCGATTCCACCTATCCACTGGAAGCGTATCGCGACGCGCTTGCCCGTCTTGAAGCGCCGGAGCGCTCGGGAAAAGTGTTGTTCGTGCCGTGAGCGGATTTATTCTGCCAGAGTCCGCCGCCACGTATCGGGTGCCTGCCCGTAGGCTTGTTTGAACGCGTTTGATAGATGGAAGCCGGAGCTGAATCCGACGCGCGCCCCTTCACCACCGGACCTGGGAGTTCGATCCAACTTTCCGTCCAGCCGGTTTGCGAATCGGGGCAGTAGCGGTGCCAAGTGGCAGGCAGGAGCGGAAACACCATGCCCGAAGCATCCCGGTCACCGGCGAATACGAAGTGAAGAACGCGCAGGCCATGAAGATCATGGACAGCTTTGGCGCGGGTGGTTCATTCACCAAATACTATGCGGTGGATTGGAACGTGGATGTGGTGCTCATGGGCCATGACGGACCCGGCCACATCGCCATCGCGCAAGGGAAAACCAAAGTGCGTCCACTCGATTTCTATCATGGCAAGGTCGGCCGCAGCCTGTCCGTTGAAATGTCGGTGAGGCACGGGCCGGTTACTTTGCTCTCGGTCGTCGAAAAAACCGAGGACGGACGGCTCAAGTTACTGGTCCCGGCGCTTCACTAACGAATGGAACGCGCAAGGCCCCGCGCACCATTGCGCGGTCGGGGTGGGGAAACTCGCCGGAAAGATTGAAAAGCTCGGCCGCTTGCTCGGGGTGGAGACGGTTCAAATCTGCTGCTGTCCGGAGTGAGCCGAGAATGCAAGTTTCCCGCCGCCTCTGCCCTTGCGCGAACGCCCGCTCATCGCTAAACGTCCGCCCGCATGGCCACGATTAATTCTAATTTCCTCAAGCTCAAAGCCGGTTACCTGTTCCCTGAAATCGCCCGCCGGGTGCGGGTTTACACCGAGCAAAACCCCGACCAAGCCGCACGCATCATCCGCTGCGGCATCGGCGACGTGACCGAGGCGCTGCCGCCTGCGGTGGTGAAAGCGATGCACGAAGGCGTCGATGAAATGGCCAGCCGCGACACTTTCAAGGGCTACGGCCCGGAGCAAGGTTACGAATTCCTCCGCCAGGCGATCGTGGACAATCAGTTCGCCGATCTCGGCATTTCCGCGGACGAAATTTTCATCTCGGACGGCTCCAAGTGCGACACCGGCAACATCCTCGACATCTTCGGCAAAGGCAACGTCATCGCCATCACCGATCCCGTCTATCCGGTTTATGTCGATACCAACGTAATGGCCGGCAACACCGGTGATGCGGATGAAAAGGGCGCCTATGCCGGCTTGCTCTACCTGCCGTGCAACGCGGCTAACAAATTCGTCGCCGACGTTCCTACCGAAAAGGCAGACCTCATCTACCTCTGCTTCCCGAACAACCCGACCGGAGCCGTCGCCACCCGCGCGCAGCTCGAAGCCTGGGTGAAATACGCCAAGGCGAACGACGCGATCATCCTCTTCGACGCCGCTTACGAGGCTTTCATCCAAGACCCGGAAATCCCGCGCTCGATCTTCGAAATCGAAGGCGCGCGTGATTGCGCCATCGAGTTCCGTTCCTTCTCGAAAAACGGTGGCTTCACCGGCGTGCGCTGCGCCTACATCGTCATTCCCAAAACGGTCACGGCCAAGTCCGACACCGGCGAGCGCATCGCGCTCCATCAGCTCTGGAGCCGCCGCCACAGCACCAAGTTCAATGGCGCCAGCTACCCGGTCCAGAAAGCCGCCGCCGCCGTGTTTTCCCCCGAAGGGAAACAACAGGTCTGCGACCTCATCGAGCACTACATGGGCAACGCCAAGCTGCTCCGCGCAGCGGCCGCTGCCGCCGGACTACCGGTCTTCGGCGGTGAAAACGCGCCCTATGTCTGGGTGGGCTGCCCGGCGGGTCTGACGTCATGGGACATGTTCGACAAAATGTTAGGCGAGGCCCAGGTGGTCATCACCCCCGGCTCCGGCTTCGGCTCCGCGGGCGAGGGCTATTTCCGCATCTCCGCCTTCAACTCGCGGACGAACGTGGAGGAAGTTTGCCGCAGGTTGAAGGCGCTGGTGGCGTGAGTTCTTCGATAAGGAGTGTCGACATTCTGTCGACACGGGTCGACCGAAGATCGACCCTCCTTACGGAACACTCGAACTGAGAAACGGAGTGCTTGGAACGGCAAACGGAGCGCTTAACATCGCCGCCGGAGGGCTAGATTGGACAGCCGGAGGCCTCAACAAGGCAAACCGAGTGCTTGTGGAAATCGCTGGTGGCTTGAGTCCGGGCGGATTCCTCTGTCAGGCTGCTCTCATGCAACTCGATTTGGAGGACATCCTGGCAAGCGCGTTTGGCCGAATTTTGGTCCAAGTGTTCCTGTTTGCGAGCGCGGTTTGGATCGGCAGCATGGTGGGCGGTCTGGCGCTGGTCATCGGGATTTGCAGCCATTCATGGCATGACGC
>JAYSYA010000207.1:0-10414 GCA_043716765.1 Akkermansiaceae bacterium | reverse complement strand
CCGGCACATGGCGATGGTCGCGTTAGCGGGACTCTTTGTGATGGAAGAGCGGATGTTCAATCGCAAAGAAAAACCATTGCTCAGCACCCGAGACGTCGTGCAGATCCTCGACTGGTATTTTAGCACCCGCCCGAGCATCGAAGCGGTGATGAAAGAAGTCGAAAACCGCCACCGCCGCCGAGAAAAAGCCTCAAAATCGAAATTCGAGAAAAGCCGCCGGGAGCCTCAAATTTCAGTAACGTAGTAGAACTAAACAGCATCATCTCGCCGGCCGGCGTCTTGAAAGGGATCTGGGCGACAGCGGTGTCCGGCAAGCTGGAAGCGCTCGCGAGCACGGCCATTGCCAGCGGAAAGTCAGGTGGTTTCATCCTGCACGGGGATACAAATCCCTTCGCCGGAGTCTTTCGAAACTTCGGTAGCTAGGCCTCCGGGGCGTCTTCTTCCAGAGCCTTCGGGATTTTGTCCACCTCTTCGAGAAGGTTGACGATTTCCACACCGCGGATGGCCGAGGCATCATGGTAGAAGCGCAGAACCGGCGTGGACTTGAGGACCACCCGCTTCATAACCTTGGACTGGATGGAGCCGTGGTTCTTGTTCAATTTCACAATCACCGAGTTTGCCTCGCCGCCGAGCACGCCGATCCAGACTTTCGCCTCTTTCAAATCCTGCGTGACCTCGATGTCGCTAACAGTTACCAGGCGGTGATGCCATTCATAATCTTTCTGAATGACGTTGCCGATTTCACGGCGGAGGAGTTCGTTGACTCGATCAAGACGGCGGGACATGGATTTGAAATTCTAAATCTTAAATTCTAAAATCGAAACGAAGAGTCGAATGCGGCTGGATTCTTCCGTTTCGAATTTGGTGCTTTGGATTTAGGGTTTCTAGCGAAGCGACTACAGCGTTTGCGCGTATTTATCGAGTTTGTAGCACTCGATGATGTCGCCTTCCTGATACTCGTTGAACTCGCCGAGGCGGATGCCGCATTCGAAATTGGTGCGGACTTCCTCGACCTCGTCCTTGAAGCGGCGGAGCGTGGACATCCGGCCGTCGAAAACCGGGATGCCGCCGCGGATGACGCGGGCGTGGGCTTTGCGGTGGATCCGGCCGTCGGTGACGAACGAACCGGCGACGCGGCCGCGGTTGAGTTTGAAAATCTGGCGGACTTCGGCGTGGCCGATGACGGTCTCGCGGGTGAGTGGTTCCAACAGACCGAGCATGGCCTCGCGGACTTGGTCGATGAGTTCGTAAACGACGGAGTAGAGCTTGATGTCAACGGCGGCGGCCTTGGCGGATTTCACGGCCTTGGCTTCGACCTTGACGTTGAAGCCGAGGATGATCGCGTCAGTGGAGGCGGCGTAGGAAATGTCCGACTCGGTGATCGGCCCGGCGGCGGCAGTGATGAATGACGATTCGACCTTGTCCGACTCGATGGCGAGCACAGCTTTCTTGATCGCTTCCACAGAGCCTTGGACGTCGCACTTGAGGATCAGCTTGAGCTGGGCCTTGCCGCCGCCGTCGCGGACCATCGAGTAGAGGTCCTCCATGCGGTTACGGTGCTGCGGTTTGAGGCGGACGAGGCGTTGCGCCTCCTGGCGCTCAGAGGCGAGGGCTTTCGCCTCGCGCTCGGTTTTCATTTCGGTGAGATGGTCGCCGACGTTGGGAAGTTCTTCAAAGCCGATGACCTCCACCGGCATGCCGGGGTGGGCGGACTTGATGGCCACGCCGCGGTCGTTGATCAGCGAGCGAACCTTGCCCGCGTAGGGGCCGCAAATGAACGGCGTGCCGACTTTGAGGGTGCCGGACTCGACGATAACCGTGGCGGTCGTGCCGCGGCCGGGAACCACGCGGGCCTCGATGACGGCAGCGCGGGCGGTGGCTTTCGGGTTGGCCTTGAGCTCGAGCACTTCCGCTTGGAGGGCGATGAGTTCCAGCAGCGTTTCCATGCCCTTGCCGGTCATTGCGGAAACTTCCGCGAATTCAGTATCGCCACCGAAGTCGGTGGTTTGGAGGCCGTTCTCGGCGAGCTGGGATTTCACCCGGTCGACGTTGGCGGACGGTAAATCGCACTTGTTGATGGCGATGATCGTGGTCTTCCTCGACTTTTTGGCGTGTTTGATGGCCTCAATCGTTTGAGGCATGATCCCGTCATTGGCGGCCACGACGAGCACGATGATGTCAGTGATGTCGGCACCGCGGGCCCGCATGTCTTAGAAGATGGCGTGGCCGGGAGTGTCGAGGAAGGTGATTTCCTGATCGTTGTGGATCACCTGATAGGCTCCGATGTGCTGGGTAATCCCGCCCGCTTCGCCAGCGGTAACCTTGGACTTGCGGAAGAAATCGAGGATCGAGGTTTTGCCGTGATCGACGTGGCCCATGATCGTGACGATCGGCGGGCGATATTTGAGCAAATCGACCGGTTGTTCGACGACGATTTCCGGCTCTTTGATGACGACGACTTCCTTGTGGACGCCCTTTTCCTTATCGCGCTTTTCGCGCTCGAAAACGAAGCCGTGGATTTCGCAAATTTTCGCCGCGATCTCAGGCTCCAGCGGTTGGTTCGGAGCTGGGAAGACACCGATTTTGATCAGGTCCGCCATGATGTTGAACGGCTTCAACCCGAGGCGGGCGGCCAGAGCAGGGATCAGGATCGGTGGCTTGATGACGATCAGTTTGGGATCGTCGGAAAGCTGTTCCGGAGGAGCGCTCAGGGTGGGGGCGACTTCGGCCGGGGCTTGAGCTGCAACGACTTCAGGCTCGGTGGCGATCTGGGGTTCCTCGGCGTCGAGGATTTTGGAAATCGTCCCGAGGACGGCTTTGCCGGTGCGGGTGCTCTTGCGAACTTTTGGCTTTTTTTCCTCGGCGAAGAGATCGAGTGCGTTGGCCTTTTTGGCGTCGAGGACGCTTGGAGCTGCCGGAACTACCTCGGCCTCCTTGCGTTGGCGCTCGCGGCGCGAAGGTTTCTTGGTGACATCGAGAAGATCGAGCACTTTGGCTTTTTTGGGAGAGCTGTTGCTATTTTCGGGCATCCGGCTTTGCAGAGTTCGAGGAAGAGATGAAGTGGAAATAATGAGTGGAAAATCAGTCGTTGGCGACGGCGGCGGTGGAGCCACTGACGATGCCGTGGGCGCGGACGAGGATCGCTTCGGCGGCTTCCTCGGTGATCTCAAGCGCGGCGGCGATGTAATCGGCAGGCATGTCGATCACGAGCTCGGGATTGAAACCACCGGCAAGGGTGAGTTTGTTCGCCAGCTCGTCGGTGATGCCGAGTTGTTCACCCAGCGTATGGGCGGCACCGCCGATTCTTTCTTTGAATTGTTCTTCCTTCGACTCGTCGCGGCGGACTTGGACGTCCCAGCCCATGAGGCGGGAGGAAAGGCGGGCGTTCTGGCCTTTGCGGCCGATCGCCTTGCTGAGGTCGATTTCGTCAACTGTCACGTGAACGGTATGAGTCACCTCGTCCACGGTGATCGAGCGGAGTTCCGCAGGCTTGAGCGCCTCGCGGACAAATTCCTTTGGGTCCTCGCTCCAACGGATGATGTCGACTTTCTCGTTGTTAAGTTCGCGGACGATGTTTTTGACGCGCGCGCCGCGCATGCCGACGCAGGCACCGACGGGATCGACTTTCGGGTCGCTGCTCCAGACGGCCACCTTGGTGCGGAATCCGGCTTCGCGGGCGATGCCGCGGATCTCGACGGTGTGGTCGGAAATTTCGTTCACTTCGGCTTCGAACAGGCGGCGCACGAAGTTCGGGTGGCTGCGGGAAAGGATGATTTCCGGTCCGCGGCCTTCGTTCTCGACGGCAAGCACGTAAGCGCGAATGCGGTCGCCGATATTGTAATCCTCGCCTTGGACGCGTTCGCGGTTCGGCATGATGCCTTCGAATTTGCCGAGGTCGATCATCACGTCGTTGCGCTCGAAGCGGCGGACGGTGCCGGAAACCACGTCGCCGGCGCGATCTTTGAATTCCTCGTAAATCATTTCCTTCTCCGCCTGACGGAGGCGTTGCATCATCGTTTGCTTGGCGGTCTGCACGGCGATGCGGCCAAAATCCTTGGGCGTGACGTTGAATTCCTGGATGTCGCCGACTTGGGCTTCCGGGTTTTTCTTGATTGCGATGGGAAGGGGAACTTCGTTGAATTTATCCGAATAATCTTCGTCGGCCACCACGGTGAGGGAGGCGAAAATCCGGGTTTCGCCCTTCTTGGTGTTCACTTCGGCACGCAGCGTTTCGATCGCGTCGGCACCGGGAACCATTTTGCGGTAGGCTGAGATAAAGGCGAACTCCAGCGCGGCAACGACCTTGTCACGGTCGATTCCTTTTTCTTTTTCGTAATACTCGATGAGGGCGACGATATCGTTGGTCATAACTGGCGGTGTCTGCGATCGGCGCTGCTGATGTCCGGAGACGCAAAAGAGTGGGTGCGAGACCCACTCCTTTCTTTCGTCAGAAGCTGTGCTGGGACTACTAAAGCAGTGGAATTTGAGTTGCAAGCCGAAACTCGGCGGCAAAGTCCCGCTCAGCGGAAGTGCCGCCGCACCTCGAACGCGGCGTGCGTTTCCACGATTTCAGACTGCGGAAAACCGGTTTCAAATTCCGGCAGGCGGGTGTCGCCGGCGTAGTTTTCGGAAATATGACTGACCAGCAACTCATCCAGCAGCGGCAGAAACGCCGCGTAGATTTCCGCGCCGCCGATGATGAAAATCTGGCCTGCGATGCCCGGCAGCTGTGCGAGGTCCTCCGGTCGGTGGATCACCTCCACGCCCTCCGCCGACCAGTTCGGATCGCGGGTCAGCACGATGTTCCGGCGCTTCGGCAGCGGGCGGCCAATGGATTCGTAGGTTTTCCGGCCCATCACGATCGGGTGGCCGGAGGTGGTCCGTTTGAAAAACGCCAGATCCTCCGGCAAATGCCATGGCAGCGTGCCGCCCCGGCCGATCACGCGCTCCGGAGTCATCGCGACGATGGCGGTCAGGTGAGGGGTCATTTTCAAATGGCGACGGGTGCCTTGATGTGCGGGTGCGGATCGTAATTTTCCAGGCGGATGTCGTCGATGGTGAACGCGTCGATGTCCCTCACCTCCGGATTGAGCCACAAGCTTGGCAAGGGCCGCGGCTCGCGGGAAAGCTGCAGCGCGGTTTGTTCCAAGTGGTTGGAATAGAGGTGCAGATCCCCGAAGGTGTGGACAAAATCCCGCGCCTCGTAGTTGCAGACGTGGGCGACCATTTCTGTCAGCAAAGCGTAGGACGCGATGTTGAAGGGGACGCCGAGGAACAAATCCGCGCTGCGTTGATAGAGCTGGCACGACAATCCCGGGTGCCCTCCGGCGGTGGCTTCGTGGACGTAAAATTGAAACAATAAATGACAGGGCGGTAGCGCCATTTGGTGGATTTGCCCGACGTTCCAAGCGGACACGATGTGCCGCCGCGAATGCGGGTTTCCTAACAATCCATCGATCAGCAGATGGATTTGGTCAACCGTCCGGCCCTCCGGGGTGGGCCAAGAGCGCCATTGCTTGCCGTAAACCGGGCCGAGCTCGCCCTCGGCGTCCGCCCATTCGTCCCAGATCGTCACGCCGTTTTCCTTGAGATAGCGGGTATTGGTTTCGCCGCGGAGGAACCATAACAGCTCGTGGATGATCGAGCGCAGGTGCAGCTTCTTGGTCGTCACACAAGGGAAACCCTCGCGCAAATCATAACGCGCCTGACGGCCGAAAACTGAAACCGTCCCCGTGCCCGTGCGGTCGGAACGCACCTCGCCGTTCTCCAGCACATCGCGCATCAAATCAAGGTAAGCCTTCATGCCACCGATCAAGCCACGGAGCGGGCGCGTCACGCAAGAACGAAGCGGCGCAACCGTAGTCTAGGACTTCAGTCCGTCTTCGATTCCCGCGGCACACCGGACTGAATCCTCGACTACATTCGAAAACCTCACCTCGCCAGACCTATCCGATCCGGGGAAAAGATCCACCGGTTCGGCAGACCTCCGTCATAATCGTCTAAGATGACAGTATTGGGCGAGACGCCTCCGCGCCGCTGCCCGCGCCGCCGCAAAGCTTTGCGCCACCCCCGGGAGTCAGAAAACAAGTTCATCACAGACATCAGGGCTCTTGGGCTGCCGACGTAAATGCACCCGCCTCTGCTGCAAATTGGCCCCCTTCGTGTTGATGAATTCCTTGGTATGGATTCGTTGTGTCGCCAGGCGAAAGCGATAACTTGCCTTCGGCTCCACAGATTCCGTCGCCGGCCAATCTTGGATCACCGGCCGCCCGCCGCTACCTACAAAAGTTTAAAATGACACCTACCCGTTCCAATTTCCTGACGTTTTCCCGCCTGCGCGGCGCTCGGCTTTTAGCTCTTGCCTTGTCCAGCTCGGCGGTGGCCACCGGTGCCCCGCCGGTTGGGATCGTTCCCTCCGAGGTCGATCCCTTGGTTAAGGCATCGCCTTACGCGGAGAAATCGGTCTGGTCTTATCATGGTAAGGATCCGATTCCGTGGGCGACCTTCAAGCCGCTCGACTTCGGTTCATCCAAGATTGTTTTCAACGGTGAAGGAGTGCGTAACGTAGGCCAGGTGCCCGCTCCGGGAATCCATCCGCGCATCTTTTTTTCGCCTGAGGATCTACCCGGTATCCGCAAACGCATGAAGGAAGACCGCGGCGGGCAGGAGGCGTGGAAAAACATCCTGGCATTTTCCCATGCCATCAAACTGACTTATGATGAAAAGGCCGACTACGCGAAGCCGGACTGGGCCAATGGCGATTGGCTCATACACGGGCGAACGATAGAACTCCACCGCATCGGCTATCGCAAGGACCGCGAGGATTATTTCGGACTGCTGGCCGCCGGGAAAAAGCCGGAAAAAACCTTCGTGAAAAGACCGTCTGAATTTTTCTATCTCGCAGCTATTGAAGCGTTCAGGTGCCTGATCGATGATGATGCCGAGGGAGCTAAAACTTTAGCGAAGGCCGTGGAGACATCTGTTCGTTTGGAACAGGAGCGACGGGCCAAGGAAGACCAGCCGGTGCAGGCAGGCCAGCCGCCCAAACCCTCCACCCCGCGCTATCACTCCTGCAATCTGGGTCTGGTTTACGATTTCATCTACAACTGGATGAACCCCGAACAGAAGAAGCTGCTACACGCCGAACTAGTGCTGCTTTCCTCGTGGTCCGACAACTACGGCACCTTCAACAATGCGGAGGCCAGCCGGAGCAACTGGGCAACCTTCACCTACTGGGCTTGGGACCTGATGGCGATCCAAGGTGAACCCGGCTTCAATGATTTGAAATTTCTCGGCCTTTACCGGGGTTGGAGGAATTTTTTCACTTACTCGTTCTTTGACAGCGGGGCCGCCTACGAGGCTGAGGGAAAACTGTTATTCGGGATGGACGCCGTCGTGGCATTTGACCGCCTCGCTCCCAAATACGGGCTGGAGCTTCTTTCCCATCACCCGCAGGTCAGGGCTCATTATGCGAAGTTCACCGCACTGTCCGTGCTGCCAACGCAGGATAAATACGCCATCTTCGACATCCTCGGAAAAATGGGCGGAGGACTTTGCACACCCCAGGATTTGGTCGTGGCCCACTACCTATACCCAAACGACGCCACGATTGATTTCGTCTATCGGACCACGGTCGGTGACGACTACCGCAATCTTCCCATGCCGAGTCACAGTTGGAACAACCTCATCACCTGCGGGATTTTCGCCACCAGTCACAAGCCGGAAATCACCCCGGCCAAGCTGAACCTGCCGCTGACGTTTTTCGGCGGCGAGCGTGCGGTGCTGATGACGCGCTCCTCATGGGACAAGAACGCCACCATGCTGACCATGCATGTGCGGGGCGCGAGCGGCGGGCATCCTTACCCCGATCGCAATGGCATCATGCTCGCAGGACAGGGGCGCAGTTGGGTCACGATTCCCAGCAAGGACATCGGTGGCTGGGCGATGAACACGGTTCTGTTCGATGACGCCGAGCAAAACAGCACCACGCCCGGGCGGGTGGTGGACTTTGTGGATCAACCCAACGCGACTTTCATGACGGGCGATTCCAAGTCTTGCTGGGATTGGGTCTGGGGCGTGGCCGGGCGGAACAAGCAGGGCGAACCGTGCCGGAAGGAGGATGTGATGAACAATAACGTGGACACCGGCCTGTCATGGAAACTGGTGGACCAGAGCTTCAATGATTTTGCCTACACCAAAAGTGAGCGCGAAATCTATAAGAAACCCCTCAAGCTCAGCGCGGACTGGATTGCGCCAGACGGTGCTCTGTCGCCCTACATGCGGCAGGTGAATACCCCAGTGTTGAAATCGTTTCGCACGGCTGGATTGGTGCGTGGCCCAAGACCCTACGTATTGGTGGTGGATGACGCCCAGCGCGATGGAGCTCCCACACGTTACGACTGGAATTTATCACTTCCCGAGGATGTTGTGGAAGTGAGGGGGGCGAAGGGGATGGCAGCCGATAGCGACGTCATCCTCGCGGGAAAGGCCAGCCTTGAGGCGGATGGTTCGATCAAGACGGGCGAGCCTGCGTTCCTCGTTCGCATTCTATCATGCAAAGGAAAACGCCAGCCTGCGGTAGTCGGGCTCCGTGAAAAATGGAATCTGCTGACCATCCGCACGGTCGCGTCCTCGCCGGATTTCAAGGTATTGCTCTACGCTTTCAAGGCAGGGGATCCGTTGCCAAAAACGGTCTGGGATGCCAAAGGCACGGCTGTCAGCGTCAGTTTTCCCGAGCAGAAAGATGTGATCACATTCACTCCTGCCTCCTCCGGAAAAACGGACGTAATGCTGCGGCGTGGCACCGATATTCTTGCCGAGGTTAACAAGCCTGTCACCCCTTTGGCAGATCCGGAAACAGATGCTCTAACCGCCCGACTGCGTCAAATTCCCGCACGCTTCGCCACCCTGCGCACCCAGGCTTACAATCCCGTCCAGCAGCCGGGATTCCTAGCAGGATGGAATTTCGACAAAGCGGTGAACGGGGCATTTTCACCGCTTCCGGGCAGTCACCCCGCCGCCGCCTCCATTCCGCTTGATGAGGCGAAGCTGGTCGAGGGCATGAACGGGCGTCAGGCGGTCGCGATCGGTCCCAAGCCGTTGCAGTCGGGCTTGGATTTCGCCAAGGACATGAAGGGGAGCCCCTTCACCGTCTCCTGTTGGCTGAAATCCAAAGCCGGGCCGAGCATGGGTGGATACGTCACTATCGAAGGTCTTGTGGCGATGGACTTCATTCAGGGTAAACTGCGATTCAATGTGGCGAGGGTGCTGAACGACACATGGCCCACGTCCATGCTGTCGAGTTGGACCCATGTCGTCGTCACCTTCGATGGAACCGAGGTTCGCGCCTATCGCAACGGAGTGCTGATTTGGTCCACCGCTTTCCCTGCGAATGGGAAAATGAACTGGGGGAAACAATTCTCGCTCGGCGGGAAAAGCGCCTATGGTGACGCCGAGGTCAGCGCTCAAAGCATGTATTTCTACAAAACCGCGTTCGCGGCCGACGCCGTCGAAAGCCTCTACCTGTGGGGTAAATATGGCGCGGTCAATCAACCGCGGTGAAATGGTCCGCCGGATTTCAATTTCCGGCCTCTGATGAAATCAACAATCGCACTCACAAAAACCCGCCGCATGAAACCCTCACCTCCAAGGCGCGCAGCCGCCACTGATCGCTGGAAGCGTGTCAGATCATCCACACTCATCAGTTTGATCTGCTCGTTAGCCGCGTTCATCCCTCATCGACTGGAGTCAGCGAGCCCTCAGTATGGCGTTCCGGTCATTATCAACCCGGATCAAACGATCACCTATCAACCCACGCCGAAAGGGGACCGCATCAGCGATTTTTCCACCGTCGGCTACAATTACGGAAACTCACCGCTCCCCAACGAGCCGGGCGGCTACCAAGTGCCGGTGATCGTCACCCTGCCGCCACAGTCCGGCGACCAGACCGATCGCATCCAGGCCCCCGCCAGCACCCAGCTCGCCCTCCTCGTGGAAACCACCGCGCTCGACGCCGAGTTCGAAGACCGCACCTGCGTCGTCGTGCCCGCCGCCGGAGGCCCCGCTTCGCCCCGCGCCTTCCTCCGTTTTGTCGTCAACCACTGACCAAAAGATCATGCTACGTTCCATCACCACCGGTCTTGGCCTGCTGCTGTTCCCCGTTCTGGCCCTCGCCGTCGGCAACCCCCTCAACCTCACTCCCGGTGTCGCTGCGACGATCACGCTCGGTTCGGTCGCCACGCTTTCCGCGTTTAACACCAGCACCGGTTCGCTCGATATCAGTTACACCAACTCTGACCTCACCACGCGCACCTATGTCGTGCGGCTTCCGTCCGGCTTCGATGCCAACAACGCGACCAAGAAATACGGCCTCATCACCTACATCGACGCAGGTTCGCCGCACACCTTTCCCACC
>JAYSYA010000206.1:0-10661 GCA_043716765.1 Akkermansiaceae bacterium | reverse complement strand
TCCCGACATCGTCCTGACCAGCCCGTTGGTCCGCGCCCGCCAGACCGCCGAGGAATTCTGCCAGACCGCGGACATCCCCGGCGCCACCATCCAAGGCTGGCTCGCCAGCGGCATGACCCCGGAAATCGCGCTCAACGAACTTGCCGCTTTTCACGATTTCAGGTGCGTCGCCATCGTTGGCCACGAGCCGGATTTCTCCCAACTCATCCAGTGGATCCTCGGCCTCTCCAGCGGCGGCATCGATGTCAAAAAAGGAGCTGTCGCCGCCCTCGAGATTGATCCCCCCACCCGCCGCGGCACGCTCCTCTATCTGATTCCGCCAAGGTTCGCCGGGGAGATTGAGTCCTGATCGATCAGCAAAAAACCGCCGGCCACCCCAAGCCCGGCGCCTAGTCATGCGTTGGCATTGGAGTGGCTCCAACGCTCTGCCGCAGCACGAAAAGCGGCTTCATGCTCGGGCCAATCGTGGAGCGTAGCGGGATCGAAGTCCGCGCCACACGGCCAGACGACCGTATGAATTTCCGGGTCCAGAGTGACTTGGGCAAAAGCAGCCGGGTCGCGGAGAGGGCCGTAAAGCTCGCCTTCCAGAATACCCTCGAAATCAATGACGCGACTCAACCCGTCGTTGAAGCACAAACGCAACGAATGAGGCTGAATGCACTCGACGGAAGTAATACGGTAAATGGGATGATTCATGGTGCTACTCTACTGCAAAGGTGTGATTGGGGAAGGCTTGCGGCCCTGCTCCAGAAGCTGCCAGTCGGCAAGCAACTCGTCCCCGTGAAGCTCCGCCCAGGCCTCGACGAGTCGCTGCTGACGCTGTGATTCCGAAAAAACCTATCAGCGTCATTTCTCGGAGCAAGCATCCAAACGCGTGACGCCCCCGAGCGCTGCGACTGGCTGATTTCCTTTTGCGGTTTTGATTGCCAGCGGCGCGCTCGCCCGTGACTGTCTGCGCGTCCGGCTCCGGACCACTGCCGCATGAAAGTCGTCGCCATCGCCAACCAAAAAGGCGGCGTGGGTAAAACCACTACCGCCCTCAATCTATCCGCCGCCCTCGCGCTGCGTGGCCAACGGGTGCTTTTGGTCGATCTCGACCCGCAGGCGAACTGCACCAGCGGCCTCGGCATCGAGCCGCCGGACGGCGGCAGCATGTATCCGGTCCTGCTCGGCGACACCACCGTCGCCCAACAGATTTTACCCACCGGCCGTGAAAACCTCTCGCTGCTGCCTTCGGAAATGGACCTCGCCGGCGTGGAAATCGAGCTCGCCCGCAGCGACGACCACCTGACCCGCCTGCGCACCATCCTCCAAGCGCTTAAGCCGAACGACCTTTTCGAATACTGCATCCTCGACACCCCGCCCTCGCTCGGCGTGCTGATGACTTCCGCCCTCGCCGCCGCCGATGAAATCCTCATTCCGCTCCAGTGCGAGTGGTTCGGCCTCGAAGGCTTGGCGAAAATCGTCCACGTCATCGACCAGATCCGCGGCTCCGACGCCAACCCCGGCATCAAGCTCGAAGGCATCGTGATGACGATGTATGACGGCCGCACCCTGCTCTCGCGCCAAGTCGTCGAGGAAGTTTCCAAGTTTTTCCCGGATCAGATGTATCGCACCATGATTCCGCGGACGATCCGCATCGGCGAAGCGCCCAGCCACGGCAAGACCATCTTCGAGCACGATCCAAGCGGCCTCGGCGCCCAGGCCTACGGTGCCATGGCGGACGAGTTTCTCACCCGCCACGCCGCCGTCGGTCCATTGCCAGTGGCACCTTGATCGCCGGGACCCGCATGGCCGCCGATCACAGTCTTTTGCTAATTTCTCGGGCCAATGCGCCGACGTGCCGAGGCGCAAACATTGTGAGGTGCTTGCCATCCACTTCCACGATTTCCATGGATGTCACCAGTTGGCTCCACCCATAGTCATCGGGGATATCGAATTTGTCGTCGGTGGCCCGCGACTTGAACAGGGTGATGTGGCAGTCGAGCGGGGCGGGCTGATAGGCGGTCATCGATTTCCAATGGGCCTCGCGGACCTTAAGCATCCGCAGGTGGCTGTGGGGGGCCGTCCGGGCGGCATTATGAGCGGAACGGATCTCCTCCTTGACGCGGAGGTGGGTGGCCATGCCTTCGTGGATCCGCGCCAGCATGCTGGCGGCCCTGCTGAGCCAAGTCGGATGGTCAAGGGCCTGCCAGAAAACATCCACTCTCTCTAGCAAGGTGTATTTCCTGATGGTCGCCGCCGGATTGACGGTGTCGAAAAGTCCCGCGAAGGCTACCGTCTCTCCCTCGGCGATGAGCTTCCGGGCGATTTCAAAAACAAGCAGGCCACCGTAGGAGTACCCCGCTAGATGGAAGGGTCCGCGCGTTTGGTGTTCCCGAAGGGCTGCGACGTAAGCTGCGGCGGCTTCCCCGACAGGAACCGGCAACGCCTCTTCTTCTGCGGCGAGCGCGGGGGATTCGATCGCCAGCATGGGCCGTCCGGCAGGAAGCTTTTCCGCGAGGTCGCGGTAGAAGAACACGCCTCCATCGCCGCCATGGATGCAGAACAGGGGCGGAAGCTGGCCATTCGGTCTCACGGGAACGATGATCGCGGAAGGCAAATCCAAACGACCCCGGCCTGCGCGCGCTGCGTCAACCACACCGCCTAACATCCGCGGTGTGGGAGCCTGGATGAGGGTGGCCATCGGGATGCGGATCTTCCATTCCCTCGCAATGCTGCCAAAAAGTTGCAGCGCGGCGAGCGAATGGCCGCCGAGTTCGAAAAAGGATTCATCGCGGCCGATGGATTGGATGCCTAGCAGCGCGGACCAAAGCACGACAAGCCGCTTTTCAGTGGGAGTGGCGGGAGGGTCCGATGAGGCACGCGAACTCGCGGTGAGCAGGGGCTCGGGCAGTTGGCGGCGGTCGAGTTTGCCGCGCTCGGTGAGTTTGAATTCGTCCACGGCCGCCCAGCGGGTCGGGATCGCGGCGGTCGGCAGAAACGCGGAGGAGTGTTTGGCAAGCAGGCCCGGCCATCCGTCTTCGGGTGGCGAGCTCCATCGGACCCAGGCTGCTAGAAGATCAGATCCTGCGTGGCTCGGCACAGGCCCGGCATGGGCGGCGGACACTCCGGGAAACATTTCGAGCACGCGGATGACCTCGTTGGGTTCCACCCGGTTGCCACGGATTTTCAGTTGGTCATCCTGCCGGCCGAGAAAGCGAAGTTTTCCCGAGTCATCCCAACAAACGCGGTCGCCGGTGCGGTACCACCACTTTCCATCCATGAAATGGAATGCGCCCGCAGTTAGGTCCGGACGCTTCCAGTAACCGTCGCCCACGCAGATGCCGCCGAGCCACAGTTCTCCCGCAGCCCCATGGGGCAAGGCCCGCCCCGACGGATCGCCGACGCGGGCGAAGACTCCCGCCAGCGGACGGCCGATCGCCGGATCGCCGGCTTCATTCCAATCTCCATCGATCAGCTCGGCGGTGCCGACGATGGATGCCTCGGTGGGACCGTAAGTATTGATGAGAAGGTGCTGGCGACCGCCCGCCGCAAACCAATCCTTGAGGGCTGCGGCGGACAAGCGCTCGCCGCCGATAATGGTGGTCCGCACCGTTTCAGGAATGACCGCATTTTCTGCAACCATCCATGCGCACCACGCGGCCCAGTGAGCGGTGGAAAGGTCTAGCACGGTGATGGCCGCGCTGCGGATGAATCTCTGAAATTCGTCCAAATCGGCGGCTAGATTTTCAGGGCGGGGCACCAGCGTTGCTCCGCTCAGCAGGGTGGCGAGAAGTTCTTCCAGGGAAGCGTCAAAGCCCGGAGAAGCGAATTGCAGGACCCGGTCGTCGGGTCCGATAGAGGCCAGCTTGGCGATGCCACGTGCTTCGTTGGTCACGCCGCCGTGCACCATCATTACACCTTTAGGGACGCCGGTGGAGCCGGAAGTGTAGAGGATGGATAGAGTCGCCCTCGGGTCGTTAGGAAATTCCGCGGCGCAGGTTTTTCCGGTCGTGCCGTCGATGGCGATGCAGGGCAGAGAATAATCCGCGCAAGCTGCGGGGTCGTCGCTGAGGATGACGAGCGGTCCGGCGTCTTCGAGGATGGAAAGCAAACGGCTTTTCGGCAGCGCCGGATCCAGCGGCACGTTGATGGCTCCGAGCCGGGCAAGAGCTAACAAAACCACGGCAACGTGTTTGCGGGTCCACAGGATGCTCGCGACGGTGGTTCCGCGCCTGATGCCCGCGTCGTCAAGACACGCGGCCAAATGATCGACTTGGGCGTCGAGCTCGGAATAACTGACAGACGACTCCGGTGTCCAGAGCGCGCAACGCGTCGCGAATAATTCAGCGGCGTCGCGCCATGCGGTCGCCAGATGGAGGTGGGCTGCGGGTTCGCCGCCGGTTTCCTGCCGGGCCTGGGTCTCGCGGATGGCGGCTGGCAAGGCCGTTAGTGCCTGTGCTTCCGGGGATTTCCCCTCCGCGATGGCCAGCACGATGGCGGCCCAGTGATCGAGCAACGATTCGGCGGTGCGTGGACCGAAGGAGGTTCCGTCCACTTCCACTTCGATGCGTAAATCAGGATGAATCCAGGCGCTTGCTAACAAGGGACCGCCCCCTAACTCGTGCAAGGTGATCGACTCGATCGCCTCGGTTTTTCCCACCTCATGATGCAGCGTCCCGCGTTCGACCATGACGACGCCTCCGGGCCACGGGCCTCCGGTCTCTTGGAAAATGGCCGTCGGCAGGTCCTGCGGCGCCACGTTTTCGATCGCGCGCATGTCGATCAACCTTTGGCGGAAATCTTGAAGAATCGAAGTAGCCGGTCCAAGTGCGGCGCGGTGAATCGCGAGCGGCACCGTATTCATGAAGAATCCCGCCTGCCCGGGCCTCGGCGGACCAGCGCGGACTTGGCCGACGGCGACGACATCTGTTCCCGCCGCACAGGCGACCGCTTGACCCCACGCCCAAGTTAGAAGCGTGGGCGAAGTAACTCTCATCTGAAGCGCGGCCGCCTCGATGCGAGCCGCAGCCTCTGGACCCAAGCTGCGATGGACGCACGCGGGTGAATTCTCCCGATCGGCGGGAAACTCAGGCTGAGCCGCTTCAATTTCGGTGAAAGCGCGACGGTGGAATTCCGCGGCAGCCGCAATTTCAGCGGGGGTGGGCGGTGACCAAACTGACTGCTCAAGGTCTATCAGTTCATCCGATCCGGTCAGCCGCGCTTGAAACGCGCGGAGAATTTTCGTGATGGACCGCCCATCTAGCAAAGCGTGATGAAAGGTCCATATCAGCTTGCGGCCTTCCGGCCACAAGACCGCGCGCCATGGCAGCCCGCCAGCAAGCGGCAAGGGATCCAGCCGGTCGTTCGCGAGCCACGCATCCCATGATGGGGGTATTTCCATTGCCGTGCGGACTGGAGCTTCGGCGGCAACGTTGTGAATTCCCGAAGGCTCGCCATCGAGGATCACGAATCCGGTCCGCAGCGCCATGGTGTGTTCCACGGTAGCCGTCCAAGCCGCAATCACCCGGTCCATGGAAATTTCCACGTGAAATACAATTTCCACCTGCTCCACATTCTCGCCGGTTGTCCTCGCCAAGGACCCGCGCAACATCGCCGCCTGGAGTGATGAAACGGGTTGATCGATGGAAGTGGAAAACATGGGCGGGGGCATTCAAGCACGGACTTCGCCGCTGGAAGACTCATTCAAAGTCATTTGCGGCCATTGACGAGGATTTTTGCGCGGGGCGAGCCGTGAGTTTCTGGAAGCTCTGCGAGTTTAGCAGAGTGTCTAATAAGCTGGTGACGAGAGGAATCCGCGGAAGGAATAACAGATCATAGACCCGCCGCTTTTGCATGCCCCAGCTTCGGTGCCACGCGCAGTCGGCGACACAGTTGATCTCGTCCAAATCTCCGTTCGTGCAGGCATGCTCAATGGTTTTTTCCAACAGCAGGTTTCCCGGCGAGCAGGCGGAATAAGCCTCGTCATAGCCGATTTTCAGCAGGAAGAGGGTGCGGTTCAGGCGCACGGCATAATGCGCGCCGATGGTTTTCTCCCTAGTTTCAAGGAAGTTCCACTCGATCCATCCGTGGTCACGGAAGCGCTCGGCGGCGAGGGCGTAGAACCGCGAGTTGTGCTCCATGGCCTTGACCGAGGTGTTAGCCGCACCTTTCCAACCTGCGTCCTCGACTTGCTCGAAACGCCTGATGTTTTCAGACAGAGGCCTTGTCGCCTCGCGGCAATGGAACCGCACGTCTTCGAGTTCCTCGAGTTTGCGGGATCCGCGTTTCAACTGGCGCCGGAAATTTGACGAAAGGCCGCTGTGGTAGATTTTAAAATCGGCTGGCACTTGGATATGGTTCTCACATCCGCATAGCCTTTGGACCGCGTAGACTTTTCTTCCCCCACCGTTCAGGTAAACCATCGAAGCCGAGTTCTCTAAAATTTCCCGCATCCGGATCAGCGGCCAAGTCCTTGGAATGCGGGAAAGGTAATCCACAAACAGCTCGAGGATTTCCTCGCGACCCGGGAGCGTTAGGCAATCCACGCCGCTGGTGTGCAGGTCGTCATAGGGTGTTTTGAGGCAGAGGATGGAAAATCCGAGAAGGCCGAACGACCTCGTCGCAATCAGCGGAAGGACTCCGATCAAACGCTCATTCTCATAGGCAAACAGGCAGAGCCACGTCTCCGATGACGGAATCTGCGTTTCGAAAAACGCACTGATCTGCGGATAGGACAACATCGGCGACGCCGCGGTGGATCGAAGCAGCAACCCGGCCCACGGCTCCGCGTGCGCCGCGAGATCCCCGGCGGTCCTGACATCCGCGATCCGCAGGTCCGCCGGAGATTTGTACGCCCAAGGCTTTGGAATCAGTGGTTTCATCGGCTTGCTGTGAAATGGTAGATGATAGATTCAGCGGACCATCCCCTTGATCTTTTCGATGGCCGCGTCCGGCACAAGCCTCAACACGCCGGTCTTTTTGATGACATCAAGCAATTGGCGCGAGCGGCTGAGGAGTTCGGGCGGATTGATGGCCTCGGATAGAACTTCGGGCCAAAGTGCTCCGATGAGTTCGGCGAAGAACCTGAAATCCGGGGCGCGTCGCCGTCCCGCGTCCACGGACAACATGATTCCTAACAATCGTCGGTTATTGAGCGGGGAGAAACTTTCCTGGACCATGTCATACTCGGCGCGGATCTTTGCTTGCCAGCGTCCGGCCATTTGCTCCCAGCAAAATAGGTCCAACAGATCAATCGGTGGATTCGCGGCGTCCTCAAGCCACTTGTCGAAAGCCCGCACCGCGAACGGATGTTTCCCCAGCCGGCTGAACTCCGCCAACTCGGTGGCCGAAACCAGTTGCGCCTCGGGCCGGGTGCGCTCGTAATAACATTTCACGATTTCCGCGGCATCCCCGGTCACGCAGACGCGCCCATCGGGATAGTGGAGGTGGAGGGCCTCGATGTCGCCGCAATAGGCGTCGTTGGCGGACGCGTTGTTGTGGCGGAAGATTTCCTTGAAGTTGGCGTCGATGACTTTTGGATAGGGAATCACATGATGGGCGATGCCAAGTTTTTCCAACAGCCGCGCGGGAACTACCACATCCATCGAGCCGACGGGCAGATGGGGGTAAGCCAGCGTAAAAGCATAGAGGTCAGTCGCGTGGTTTTGGTTCAGCGCCAGCATCAGGCGGCTGTCCCAGCCAGCGGTCATCGGGATTGCCAACGGGTAACGCCGGCGCGCGCTTTCGATTTGCCCCCTGAGCAGGCGCACACACTCCGCAAGCGCCTGCTGGGGATTCATCGGTTCGAGCGGTGGCACCGGTTGGAACCGGTGACAGGTGGCATCCGACAACGAAAGACAATGGTTTGGCAGCAGCGCCGCGACCCCGGGATACAACGAGGTGTCGCCAGGCATCCAATAGATTTCATAGTCATCCGTTTTGCGCGAACGGATGAAGTCAACCGCATCCGCATCCATGGCCAATCCGAGCCATTCGGCCATCACTCCGACTTCCGAGGCGCAGACCATGGCGCCACCCTCGGGATCACGGACGTAGTAAACCTGCCGCTGTCCGGTGGCGTCTTGCAGGACCACCGTTTCCCTGCCGTCGTGAACGATGAGAACCCACCTTCCCCCTAACGTGTCGCTCGCGCGAATGACTTCTCCGGGAGATCCGGCGGCATCCAACAGGCGCAACAGGATCTGTGCATTACCAGACTCCGGGCTGTCGGGATCCAGTGCGAATCCAAGAAGTGTTAGTGATTTTCCGTCACGCTCGACATGCGTGAGTTCGAGGTCCCGGTGGGCAGAGACATGATAACGCCCGCCGATTAGAACGCGCTTGCCTCCCGGCAGGACGTGGCTCGCGTCGGTGCTGAGGAGAAACTGGCGCCTGTAGCGAAGGTGGTTCGCTTCGGTATCGGTAGCTGGTGACATGGATTCCATAGGGAGCGGATGGAGTTCTAGGAAACGCTAGACGCATTACCTAACCGCTCGCGCCGGTAAGTCACCCATTGATGACCGGTATGGCAAAAAAGGTCAATATGGCGCGCTTGAAACTTGAGGTAAACCTCCCGCGCGGCGAAAGACTTCCGCAGCTCGGCGAATTCCCCGTTTGATAGGCCGTAAGCCAGAGTGACATGGAAATGATAGCGGGAATCTTCAATCTCCTCGGGTCTGATCCCATAGCGATCGGATAGGTCCGCCAGAATCCGCTGCCGCAATGTTTCGAGTTCTGGATTCGCCTCCACGTCCAGAAACAGAATGCCGCCGTCGAAGAAGCCGAAGTTCCGCAATGATATCTCAAACGGCGGCACTTCGCGGGCCAACTGAACCAAATATTCCTCAAAGGGCGCGGAGTCCGTGACGGAGAATCCGAGTTTGAGTGTGATGTGCGGGTAGGCGTCCAGGCCGGGATTGCGGCCAAATTTCCGAAGGACCTCGACCTGCAACTTTCTTGCTTCGTGGGCGACTTCATCGGCAACAGGAATCACGATCGCAATCTGGTAGCCGTCCCGGAATCGCACGGATCCCTCTCCCCTCAGGAAACGCATCGACCCTCTCGCCAACCGACGCAGGAATGACACGAGGCGGCGGGCGGCAAACGCAAGGACAGCAAGATCGCCCTTCATGGCATGAATGGTTCAGGATTCATTGATCGGGCGTGCAACAAGGGTAGATCATGAAAAGCTGCGTTACAGGAAATGGCGGTTCCGGTGAGGTTCTGCGAGACCAAGCTTTCGCAGGTTGATGCTATAACTGGCTTCATGACCGAGTTCATGCTGGATAGACTTTTTTGAGGAGGGTTGCGTCGATAAGCGAGGGGGACAGCCGACGGAACAGCAACATCGCATGATGCGGGCCACTTGAAATCACGTGATCGCGTGAGCCGGAGCATGCTGATAGCAGTTTGATGCCAGGCGATGGCAACATTCAGCCGGGAACTACTTCGCTTCGATCGGCACCAATTTCCAGGCCCGGACCCAGTCCACCCGCATGGTGTTTTTCGCCGGGTCTTTCAAGGACTCGATGGTGGGCAAGCCGTCCCAAGTGAAAACCTCGGTATCGAAAAATAGATACATCGTTTCTAGAAACTCCCCGCCAGTTTTCATCTCGGCCACCCGGTCGCCGTTGTGATAGAACAGGAGGGTGTCCTTGTCTTTCCACCAGACGCCGTAAACGTGGAACTCGTCCGCCGCGCCCGTCGGCATCTTCCAGCGTTGCGGAGTCGCCTTGTCGTGATCCCACGTGGGCTTGAAGTAATGGCTGTTCATCAGCATCAGGTGGCTCAGCTCCGGGTTTTTAACGGAGGCACCCAATTGCTCAACCACATCAATCTCGCTGTATTTCCCTTGAAACCAGAACGACGAGGTCATGGACAAGCGCGACGCCTTCATGCGCGCCTCGTAATAACCATACGAGGCCACCGGCTGCTTCGACGAAACGCAGGCCGAATTCACCCACACATCGGACGCCGGGTTTTTAACATCCGCTAAATCTGCGACCATTGGTGTGGAGCGGAGCAGGAGATTCCCCCCGCTCACCGCGACATTCTTCGGCTCGAATCGACTCGGCTGGCGACCCTCCCAGTAAGGCTGGTAAGGCAGCCATTTTTCCCAGTCCAGCTCCTTGCCATCGAACTCGTCCGACAACTCGGGAACCGCCTGCCACCGATATCCCGCCGTCGCGGCAGGCAGCGTTCCCGGTGGATTGGCCTCGGCCATCCCAGCCAGCGCGACGGAAAAGATGGCGGCGGTATTTGCGAGCGGGATCATGGTTTTCGTTTCAGTTGGGTGTTGTCCGCTTTGCTAATCAAAACGCTGTCAGGCGCTTGCCAAGCAGATGGTCGAGATTCCACTTGGAGGTGGTGTTCAGCGAGCGTTCGAGGCAGATGAAAAAGGGCTTTTCCTTGGTTTCGTCGAGTTCGCGGAGGCGCTTGAGGGTGGCGTCCTTGATTGATTCGTTCCAGGCGAGACAGACCAAGGTGGAGCGTCTGCCATCCGTCACTTCATAAACGGTGTTCTCCGCGAAATCATCGCGGAGGGTGCGGGTGTAGTGGAGCTGGAAGCCGCACTTGAGGAGGACTTCATCGAAGACCGCTTGCTCAGCCTCGGGTTCCAAGGGCAGCAGCGAGGCAGCTTCCTTCTCGTGGATGTAGCGTTTGAGGGCTTCGACGTT
>JAYSYA010000205.1:0-3542 GCA_043716765.1 Akkermansiaceae bacterium | reverse complement strand
ACAGACCTCGTTTTTCCGGTAACAGCCGAGCTCTTCAAAAAACCCGCGCGAGCCGTCCATGAAAGCCCGCGTGTCCAGCCTTCCGCCGCCGCGAACTGCCACCGCGCCTATCCAGCCCGCTGGCGCGAAAACCTCCCCCGCAACCCACGGCACCACCTCCGGCGAATCAAGTTTTGAGATTATCTTGCGCCATTCTTTGTCCGATCCAGCCAGCCGCAGCACCGGAAACGGATACCAGACTTGCCGCCCGATCCGCTTCTCCACGTCCGCGTAAAACTTTAGCGCCGCCGGCAAAAACTCCGCAATCCGCCAGCTCGGCTCGAAGTTCTTCCCGGTCAACGGATTCACCATCCCCGCCGCCACCCGCGAGCTGCCGCCCGCGCCGCGATCCACTAACATGAATTCCGCGCCGCGCCGCCACAGCGCCCACGCGAGACAAGTCCCCGCGAGACCTTGTCCGGCGATGGTCCATACCGGCGCACTCACTTCGCCATCAACTCTTCGTTAGGGTCCACCCAGGCCGCGTCGTAGCCCTTGGCGTAACTGAACAAATGCTTGTGCAAATAAGGCACGAAGCCCGCCCTCTGTTCCTTCGGCTGCTTCGCCTGGATCGCCTCATTGACGGCCCGCATCAGCTTTTGCATCAGGTTCAACGTGAGCTGCCGGCCCTTCCGCGCCTTTTGCACCTGCTTGTGGTTCAGTTGTTCTTCGGAAGCTTCCACCAATTCATGATTGGTCAAATTCCAGCGGTCCATCAAGCCGTCGAGCGGCTGCGGTCCGTGATCGCGTGTCAGTTCATCCATGAACCGGATGTAGCGCATGCGCCGCCTGCGGCTAAGCACAAAATTTTCTCATTTCCCGATGACTGTTTCCGCCTGCCACGAGCCGTTCAGCGGGTGCTACAGCGCCGCCCAATACCACGCGGAAACATCGGTCCAGGTCGAGTCGTCGCGGCTGCTGGTGATTCGTTCATACGGCGGCAGGGAGCGCAGCGGTAACACCAAGCCGCCGAACGCGCTGACGGTGATGTTAAAGCTAGTAGACTGCGTGGCACCGAAGCTGTCGGTGTAGGAATAGGTGATCGAGTGGACACCGGCACTCGCCACTGCGGGATCGAAGGTGTCTCCAGAGACTCCGGGACCGCTGAATGTGCCGCCAGCAGGTGACGGGGCGGCGGCGGCGGCGAAGAGATTGACCGGGGAGCTATTGTTAGCAACTGCGGTCAAGCCGACGGTGGCAGCGGCGCCGAAGGCAGGTGCGAGAGAAGTGGAGACGAGACGCACGCGGTAGGCTAGGACGATGGTGTCGTTCTCCAGACCGGCGTCGTAGTTCTGAATGATGCCAGCTGCGTCCATCAGTTTGCCTGTGGCAGTTTGGAAGTCGTTGTCGTTCCCGACAAAGAGGAAATAGTCGTTAGAATTGGCCGCATCCTTGGCGGAAACGAGACTCAGAGCCTCCCATTTCTCACAGATGGAGTTAGTGTCACTGGTGGCCGTCCCATTGAGGTTGAGGCTGAATTTGGCGACTTCGGTAGCGGTTGTATCCAGACCACCGATCATGTTGAGGGCTTGCGTCCAGGAAATCGGGGTGACGGTAGGGTTCAGGATTCCACCGGGCGCAGGACCGGTTCCTTCTGCATCGTAGGTGGCATCGAAATTGGTGGCCGCGCTGATGTCGGCCAATAGAATTGATTTGAAGACGGGAGCGCCGGTTGCCCCACGGCCATTGCCATCGCGGGAAAGCACGAGGAATTGCGTGTTGTTCAGCGCGAGGATGCTGCTTTGGGCACCGTTGCGATTCACCGTCAATCCATTGGTGGCTAATCCAGTGCTATCGATGCGCGGAAGCTGAATCACATATTGGGCAATGGGATCGCTCGGGATATCTCCACCGGAGATATCATAAATCAACAACCGCGTGTTCGAGCGGCCTTGGTTGCCGAAACTGCTGTCCTGGAGGGTGGCGCTTTGCAGCAAGGCGAAGAGACGAGTGCCGTCGGGACTCTGGCTGAGGCCTTCCATGCCTTGGTTCTCGCGGCGACCGTTGAGATTCGGGTTCGTTGTGGTGACCTGGAAATTGGTCGTGCCAACCCCGTTGTGCGGGATGATGGCCTCCGGTAGCTGCACGATTCCATCGAGCTGCTTGTTCGAGTCGAAGTGATAGATATAGGCACCGTATTCATCGCCGATCCAGCCGCTGCCAGCCTTGCCGGCGCGGTTATCAAGGACGAGTCCCTCGGTATCCAAGGTAAGACGATTCGCCACGGTGCCATCGCTCTGCGTGGTATTCTCAAAAGCGACAGGAATCGGGTTGGTAAAGAGACTACCCGGGGTCGCACCCGCAAGCAAGCCGGTGCTGAAAACCGCAGGAGTGCCGGTGTTTGCATCATGGTCGTAGGTAAAACGAGTGGAGTTAGCGAAAGTCATTGCTACTTGGTTCTGACTCGCGGTTACTATGGCAGAGGTATAGGGCGTGAAAGTGAAGGTGAAGTTGTTCACCCGCGCCGCGTAATTCGAAAACGTAGATCCCGCATTGTAGCCGCGATCCGGCAGAAAATGAAATGTCCCGCTGTAGGTGCCGTTGCCGTTCTTAACCCAGTTGCTGATCTGCATGTCCGAGATCGATCCGAGCGACTTGCCAGTCGTGGCATCAATGGAGTTAGCAGCAACCCGACCCACCCCTTGCAGACCGAGATGGTCGCGGGTGAAGACGCGGCCGGGTTTTCCTAGCAGCACGAGCAGCAACTTGTATTCATGCGCGGTGAGAGCGAGCGTTTCACCATGGCAGTGGATGCGCATCGCGGCCGTGTCGTGATGGAGGATCTGCGGATTTCCGGAAGCCGGGCAGGCCTGAGGTAAAGGGGGCGGGTCTGCGAGCGGCGAAGAATCGCCCGCACCCGCGCCACGATTTCACGCGGGGAGAACGGCTTGGTCACGTAGTCGTCGCCGCCGAGCTCCAAGCCGAGGATCCGGTCCACCTCGCCATTACGTGCGGTTAGAAACAAGACCGGAATCGACGAGATTTCGCGCAACCGCCGGCAGACGTCGAGCCCGGTCATGTCCGGCAGCCCGATGTCGAGGATGGCGAAATCAAAAGTCTCCCGCCCGGCCGCTGCGAGCGCATCCGTGCCGGTCAGCGCGTGGAAGACTTCGAAACATTCCGTTTCGAGCGCATAAACGAGCGTGTCGGCAATCGCCGGTTCATCTTCAACCAATAGGACGCGGGGCATTCCTGATTCCAGCCCCTCTCGATGAAATGTTAATGAAGAAAGCGTGAAATCTCAAACTTCTTCGTGATAGACTCCAGCCGATGCCCGTATTTTTGCTGATCATCGCCTGCGCCTTGTGGGGGCTGAGCTTTCCATTGATGAAGGTTCTGCATGTGGAGCAAACGGCCCGCATGCCAGGAGTTTCGAGCTTGTTTCTCGCCTCCTGGCTGCAAGTCGCCCGGTTCGGACTCGGCGCGATCATCCTTGCGCCTTTCCTCGCCGGACGAAAATTCCCGACTCGCCGCGAAATCCGCCAAGGCGTTGTCCTCGCGTT
>JAYSYA010000204.1:0-10803 GCA_043716765.1 Akkermansiaceae bacterium | reverse complement strand
ATGATCAGCGGCGCGGCCGGCAGCAAATGCATCGCGTCCGGGAACACACTTCCGCCACGATTTCACTGCCGAGATAGTCCCGCAGAAAGGCGTCGATCGACGCATCCGCCGGGCAAAGGTAGTCTGAGAGCAGCCGCGCCCGCTGCCAAATGACTTCTTGGCAAAAGCGGTCTGGAGGGGTAAAATCTGCGTTGAATTGGCTCGTCCAACGGCCGTAATCTTAAAACGATTTCACAACGGTAAAAGATGAAAATTCTGAGCAAATCGGATCTAGAATCTCGGCCGGCATCCAGTTCCGGCTCGGAGTCTTCGCGCAGAACGGTTGGGCGGGTGGTGGCGTATTTTGGGGTCATGTTCCCGTTGGTGATGGGGCTGGTGGTGCTCGTGGGATGGATTTTTGATTTACCGCAGCTGACCACCATCGTGCCCGGTTTTACCGCGATGAAACCAAACTCCGCCGCCGGGTTTTTGCTGGCGGCTCTGGCGCTGGCTCTGCTGCTGCGGGAGACCAAGCCGCGCATCGTGGTCGGAAAAATCCTGGCGCTGCTGGTCTTTGCCTTGGGCTTGGTGACCATGGCGCAATACATTTTCGGTTCTGACTTCCGCATCGACACGTTGCTGGTTGGCGTCTCTTCAGCCGAACCTTCCAACCCATTTCCAGCGCGGATGTCGGCCTTGGCCTCGTTTTGTTTTCTGACCATGGGAGTGGGCTTGTTTTTTCTCACGGGACGCCAGCGCAGCACGAGGGCGATCTCCCAGGTTGCCATCCTGGCACCGATGTTGACGGCGCTGCTCGGACTGATGGGTTACGCCTTTGGTGCGAGCGCCTTCTATCAATTTGGAGGGTACAGTTCCATGGCCATTCACACGGCCTTGGCTTTTTTAGCGTTGGGCTGCGGCATGCTGGCGGCGAGGCCGGAGCGGGGGCTGGTTTCCCTGCTCACCCATGCGACCAGCGGTTCGCTGATGGCGCGGCGCTTGTTGCCGGCGGCGTTAACCATTCCTCTGGTGCTGGGCTGGTTGCGGGTTAGAGGAGAGCAGGCCGGTTACTTCGAACTGCCCATGGGCACAGCGTTGTTCGCCGCCTCGCTGATGGTCATCTTCGTGGCGCTGATTTGGCGAACGGCGGTGTCGCTCGACCGCGGTGATCTTGCGCGGCAGCGGATGGAAAATGCGTTGCGCGAGAGTGAAGTCGCCAAAACCGCAATCCTTGCGTCAGCGCTGGATTGCATCATCGCCATGGACCGTCAAGGGCGCGTCATCGAATGGAACCCGGCGGCGGAGAAAACCTTTGGTTATCCGCGGGCGGAGGCGATTGGCACACTGTTGGCCGATCTCATCATCCCGGAGCGTTTCCGCGAGGCGCATTGGCGGGGGCTGGCCCGCTCTCTGGAAAGTGGCGAAGGCCCGCTGCTCGGCAAGCGCTTCGAGATGCCCGCGCTCCACCCCGACGGGAGTGAATTCCCAGTGGAGCTGAGCATCGTGGTTTCACGTGGGAACGATCTGTTCTTCACGGCCTATCTGCGCGACATTACCGAGCGGCTGCAGACAGAACAGCGGCTGGCTAAGAGGGCGCGGTTGCTCGACTTGACCAACGACGCGGTGGTGGTGCACGACACGGCGGCCCACATCACTTTCTGGAATCAAGGCGCGGTGAACCTTTACGGTTGGACGAGCGAGGAAGCGTTCGGGAAAGACCTGCACTCTTTGCTCCAAACGGAATTCCCCAAGCCGGTCGGGGAAATCAGAGCAGAACTTCAACGCGAAGGGAAATTCACCGGCGAAGTGGTCCAAGTTGCGCGCGATGGACGGCGGATTCAATCGCTTGGTCGCTGGGTTCTGGATCGGAAAACGGATTCGTTATTGACCAGCTACACCGACATCTCCGCTCTTAAAGGCGCGGAGGAAGCGTTGCGCGAGAGCGCGCAAAGACTTCAGATCACCACGCACGCAGCGCGAATTGGCCTGTGGGAATGGAACGTCGTCACCGACCAGGTCCGCTGGGACGCGCAGATGTTCCGTCTTTATGGCATGCCGACCACGTCGGATTACGTCGTGCCTTACAGCAGGTGGTGCGATTCCGTCCTGCCTGAGGATTTGGCCGGCCAAGAAGCCTTGCTCCAGGACCGAGTGCGCACGCACGTCGGCGGCCCGCGATCCTTCCGTATCCGCCGGGTGAGCGACGGTGCGGTGCGGCACATTGAGGCGGTGGATGCGGTTCGCACCAACATCGCCGGAGCAACCGAATGGGTGTTGGGCACGAACATGGACGTGACCGAGCGCAAAGAAGCGGAGGAAACGCTCCGGGCGAGCGAGGCGCGTTTCCGAGCTGCGGTGAGCGCGGTGAGCAGCCTCATTTGGACGAGCAACGCGCGTGGGGAAATGGAAGGGGAGCAGCCTGGTTGGGGCAACTTCACAGGCCAGACTTATCAGGAATATCAGGGCTCCGGTTGGGCCACGGCCGTGCACCCTGAAGATGCACAGGCGACCATTGGGGAGTGGAATCAGGCCGTGGCGGAGAAGCGGATGTGCGAGTTCGAGCACCGCCTGCGCCGCCACGATGGCGAGTGGCGATTGTGCTCCGTTCGCGCAGTGCCGGTGCTCGACGATGCGGGAAAGATTCGTGAATGGGTGGGCGTTCACACGGACATTACCGAGCGGCGAAAAGCCGAGGACGCGCTGCGGGAAAGTGAAGATAATTTCCGCGCCATGGGTGAGAACATCGCGCAACTGGTGTGGATGGCGGACGACAAGGGCTGGATTTTTTGGTATAACCAACGTTGGTATGAATCCACGGGCACGACCCCTGAGGAAATGCAGGGCTGGGGTTGGGAGAAAGTGCATGACCCCGGCGAACTTCAACGGATGCTGCCTGGATGGAAGCACGCGCTGGCCACCGGCGAACCATGGGAGGACATTTTCCCGCTGCGCCAAAAGGACGGACAATACGGGTGGTTTCTGTCCCGCGCCTTTCCGCTTCGCGACAGAGCGGGAAACATCACGCGCTGGTTCGGCACTAACACCGACATCACGGAGTTGCGCGAAACGCAGGAGGAACTGAAAAAAGCGCGCGAGGATTTACAACGGCACGCGGCCAGTCTGGAACTAACCGTCATCGAACGCACCGTCAAATTGCGCGAAATTATCGGCGAACTCGAGGCCTTTTCCTATAGCCTCTCGCATGACATGCGCGCTCCGCTGCGGGCGATTCATGGCTTCACGCAATTGGCGCTCGACGAATGCGGCGAGAAAGCTGGCCCGTTCCTGAGCAAGGTCATCAGCGCCGCCGGGCGCTTGGACCGCATGATTCAAGAAGTCCTCTCTTACACACGCATCTCGCGCCAGGAAATCCGCAGCGAACGCCTCGACGTAGATTGGTTGGTGCACAACATCATTTCGGAGCGACCGGAGTTACAACCGCCACACGCCGAGGTCATCGTCAAAGGTCCATTACTCCCAATGCAGGGACACGAGGCTTCGTTGACCCAATGCCTGACGAACCTGCTCGGCAACGCCGTGAAATTCGTCGCGCGCGACGTGCAGCCGCATGTGGTCGTTTCAAGTGAACTTCGAGACGACGCGGTGCGGCTTTGGATTGAAGATAATGGCATCGGCATCGAACCGGCAGCGCAGGAAAAATTATTTGAAATGTTTTACCGGATTAACAGTGAGAAAGATTACGAGGGGACGGGCCTCGGACTGGCCATTGTCCGCAAAGCCGTCCAACGGATGGGCGGAACGGTTGGGGTGGAATCAGAGGTGGGCCGGGGCAGTCGCTTCTGGGTGCAATTACCGAAAGGAGACTGAATGAAAACCAAAAACATTAGCATTTTAGCCATTGGTGATTCTAAGGACGATCAGCTGTTGATTACAAAAGCTTTTCGTCTCAATGGTGTGAGATGCCACATCAGTTGGGCCAGCAGCGGGGCCGAAGCCATTGCCTACCTGAAGGGAGACGGACAGTTTTCCGACCGGTCTCGTTTTCCCTATCCCTCGTTTATCCTAACTGACTTGAAATTGCCCCATAGGGACGGCTTTTCGGTCTTGCAGCACTTGAAGAGCACCCCAGAGTTGGCGGTCATCCCCACGGTGGTTTTCTCGGCCTCGGCAGACTTGGACGACATCAAGCGATCCTACATGCTGGGAGCAAGTTCTTACCTCGTAAAACCCAGCGACTTCACCGAGATGCGCAGGGTCTTGCAGGTGTTTTATGATTACTGGCTGGAGTGCGAGACACCCGAAATCGATCCGTCTGGCAAGAGAGTGGACACCGACAGCAAAGGCAAGCTGGGCGAGAGGTTCTCGCACCAGGGCGACAACGAGGTCGCGGAGCCCACGGCATCAACTAGCAAAACCAAGCAAGCATGAAGATCTATCACATCCTTTTGGCGGAAGATGACGAAAACGAGGTTTTCTTCGTCCGTGAGTCCTTCAAACAAGCGGGCATTGCAAATCCCCTCGAAGTCGTGGGGAACGGGCAGGAGGCGATTGATTACCTTTCCGGTGCGGGACCGTATGCGGACCGTAAGCGCTACCCTTTGCCCTGCCTGGTTATTCTGGATTTACAGATGCCGCGCCGCACAGGGATGGAAGTTTTGGAGTGGCTGCGAGGGCAATCGGATTTGCGCTGTTTGCCAGTCATTATTCATTCCGGCTCTGCCCAGGAGAGCGACGTGGATCAACTTTATCAGCACGGTGCCAACGCGTTCGTGGTGAAACCCGCCTCGATGGAGGATCGTATTGAACTCGCCAAACACATCCAAGGCTTCTGGCTACGTTTCAACGAGCCGCCCTCGCTTTGCGTGGGCATAGACTCGGTAGCATCAGTAGTTAGTCCCGACTAACAATCATGATGGCTGGGCGGTGACGGGTCGTGATGGCGCGCAGCGACGGCTGCAAGAGGGTGAATACCCGGTGCAGAAACCTCGCCGCCGCAAGAAAGCGCAACCTATCCCCTTGCCAGCGCTCGCGGGGATGTTTGAATTTCCCGACATGAAAAAAGAAGACCGCGAGTTCCTGTTCCATCTGTTGGAAACCCCGAGCCCTACGGGTTTCGAAATGCGCGGCCAACAAGTCTGGGCGGACTGGATCAAAAGCCACGCGCCCGAGGTCACCTGCGACGCCTACGGCTCCACTTGGGCGACGCTTCCCGGGAAATCCAAGCGCATCGTCATGCTAGAAGCCCACGCCGACGAGATCGGTTACATGATCAAGCACATCGACGAGCGCGGATTCCTCCGCCTCGACCGTGTCGGCGGCTCGGATGCCGCCACCGCGCGGGGCCGCCGCCTGACCATTCTCGGCGACAAGGGGCCGCTTTCCGGGATCATCGGCAACACCGCCATTCACCTCCGCCGCGACGAGGCCGGCCATGAAAAAGCGCCTCACGTCCACGACCTATGGGTCGACGTCGGCGCTTCAAGCGCCGCTGAAGTCACCGCGCTTGGCATTCGCGTGGGCCACCCCGCCGTCTATCAGGACGGGGCGATGGAACTCGCCCACAAGCGCCTCACCGGCCGGGCGCTCGATAACCGCATCGGCGGCTACATCATCGCCCAAGTGATGAAACGCATCGCGACCGGCAAGAAAAAACCCGCGTTCACCTTGATCTGCTTGAATGCAGTCCAGGAGGAAATCGGCGGCCACGGCGCGATGATGGCCACCTACCGCCTCAAGCCCGACCTCTGCGTTTGTCTCGACGTCACCCACGCCACCGACACACCGGGACTCGACGCCGCCAAGCACGGCAGCGTCAGACTTGGCGGCGGCCCGACCCTCACTCACGGCACCGCGAACCACCCCATCGTCGTCCAGCGCCTGCTAGACGCCGCAGCCAAGGTCAAGGTGCCGATCCAGCATGAAGCCAGCAGCCGCTTCACCGGCACCGACACCGACAAGATTTTCCACTCCCGCGAAGGCATTCCCAGCGCGCTCGTCTCGCTGCCACTGCGCTGCATGCATTCGGTGGTGGAGACCGCTCATCTCGACGACATCGAGCACTGCATCGGCCTGCTCACGGAATTCGCGCTTTCTCTAGCGGAAAAGGACCAGTTCCGGCAGGTGTTGAAATAATTGCGGCAAAAAATCGGCGGCCGGTCGATTCCGGCCGCCGGTTATGCGATCATTCGGCCGCCCCGGCAAGAGGGACGGGACGTTTCCTCGTATGGAAAATTTCCCGTCCTTCTAAGGTTATCTTCTCCTACATGGTCGCGAATTTCTTCCCGTTCTTTGTCGAGGAACGCACACCTGTTACGCCCGCCATCCAGCCGGGCAGCTCCTCACGATGGGCGGCAGGCCGGTGAGATCGAAGCTCACCCGCCGCGGCCGTTCGTCGGGGCTGTTGCCCGCCTCCTTCACCCCGCAGTGGCAAGCGGTGCAGTGCTTGGTGAGGATGGCCAGATGTCGCGGTTGAACTGAACGCGTTCGCCGCCCGTCGCGAGCGCGGCGGAAGGAGGGCCAAAAAGAGGGGAAGCGGGCGAGACAACGTGAAATCTTGCAGGCTACGGACTTATCGCAGGTTCACTGTCACTTGAAATCGCCGCAATTTCCGCGAACTGAAAATCTCCCGCAATCCGCGGTTGGCGAACGTCGGTGCTGGCATTAGGATCCGGCCGTGGCCGACGATCCGTTCAATCTCAATCCTCCGATCCAGCTCCAAGGTCAGCTGCTGTTGGCGGATCCGTCGTTGCGGAGCGGCACTTTTCATCGCTCGGTGGTGTTGCTGGCGGAACATCATTCGGACGAAGGCGCGTTCGGCTTGATCCTGAATCACCCGACCGGAAAAATCGTTGGTGATCTGCTGCAAGGCGAGGATTTCGCGCCACTGCGGCAGCTGGCGGTGCACGAGGGCGGGCCGGTTGCGCCGGACCAACTGACATTTTCCTCGTTCTGGTGGAGCAAGAAACTCGGCCTGCGCTGGGCGCTGCGAATTTCTGCCGAGGAGGCCGTGGTCCACGCCCACCGGCCGGGGCGGATTGTGCGCGCTTTCATCGGCTACTCGGGCTGGTCCGCCGGTCAGCTTGAGAGCGAACTTCGCCGCAGTTCATGGATTACCACCCGTCCCCAGAGGGAGCTGCTGGGCTATGAACATGATCGCAGTTTGTGGTCCGCGCTGCTGCGCCATCTTTCCCCGCTTCACCGCATCCTCGCTGAGGCTCCGGATGACCCGACACTCAACTAGCCGCCGTTTTTCCTCATTCAATATGTTAGATCCGTCTCTCACGTTCAGCCCCATTCCTGAAATCATCGCTGAAATTGCCGCTGGCCGGCTGGTGATCGTCGCGGACGATCCATCCCGCGAAAATGAAGCGGACTTGGTCGGTGCCGCATCGCTGTGCACGCCGGAAATGGTCAATTTCATGGCCGTGCACGCACGGGGATTGATCTGCGCGCCAGTGACCGCCGAGCGGGCGGAGGAACTGGAACTGCCGCAGATGACTCGTCGCAACCGGGAAGGTCATAAAACCGCCTTCACCGTCAGCGTTGATGCGGCGGAGGGCATCACCACCGGGATTTCCGCCGCCGACCGCGCGCTGACCATCCAATTACTCGCCGACCCGAGCGTGGGAGCGGATTCGTTCGTCCGTCCCGGCCACGTTTTCCCGCTGCAAGCCGTGGTCGATGGAGTGCTCCGCCGGACTGGACACACCGAGGCGGCGCTCGACCTCGCCGGTCTCGCCGGACTGCCGAAAGCGGCGGTGATTTGTGAAATCATGAATGACGACGGCACGATGGCTCGCGTCGGCCAGCTTGGTGTCTATCAGAAGCGCCACGGCCTCAAGGCCTGCACCATCGCCCAGCTTATCGAATACCGCAGGCGCTCCGAGAAGCTCGTGGTCCGCGAGCAGACGGTGAAGATGCCGACGGATTTCGGCGAGTTCGACTGCCATCTCTATCGAGTTTCTACCGACGCCAGCCACCACCTCGCCATGAGCCGGGGTGTCATCGATCCGGAAAAACCGACACTCGTCCGCGTCCACTCGGAGTGCCTGACAGGCGATGTTTTCCAATCCCAGCGCTGCGATTGTGGCGGCCAGCTGGCGGCCGCGTTGGAGCATATTTCCACCGAAGGTGGCGTGCTGCTCTACCTTCGCCAAGAGGGCAGGGGAATCGGCCTGCCGGCCAAAATCCACGCCTACAAGCTCCAGGAAGAAGGGCTAGATACCATCGAGGCGAATGAAAAACTTGGCTACGGCTCGGACCTCCGCGACTACGGCATGGGCGCGCAAATCCTCTACGACCTCGGCGTCCGCAAGATGCGCCTGCTGACGAACAACCCGAAAAAAGTCATCGGCTTGGAAGGCTACGGCTTGGAAATTGTCGAGCAGCTTCCCATCAGTTTGCCATCGAATCCGCACAACGAGAAATACCTCGAAACCAAGCGGACGCGCATGGGCCACATGATCTGACTTCGCCAAAGTCTTTGTTGCACTTCCCCGACTCATCCGCAGACTCCCGCCATGGAACTCGACCTTATCGACGTTCAATTCGACCTCCAAAACATCAAACCGCGTGAGCTTGAGGAAGCTTTCGAGGATCCTTTTGCCGTCCGCTTCCTGCCTGATAACGAGCGCTCCGACGGTGCCTCCCGCTATTACGCGCTCGGTCGCACGGTGGCGGACCGGTATCTGTTTCTCTCGTTCATCACGGACGGCAAATCCGTCCGCGTCGTCGCGGCCCGCGAAATGTCGGAGGCCGAACAGAAATTCTACGATCGCAAATACGCGGAATTCCGCTGATTCCTTTTTTCCCATGCACGCCATCACCCGCTGGACTGAAATTCCCGACTTTGCCGATGAGGCAGCCGAAGCCCGTTTTTGGGAGACCCACGAATTGGACGGCCGGCTGATGGCCACCTCCGTCCACGAGGCGGACTCCCGCGAGTCCACCACCATCACCCTGCGCTTCGACCCGCGGATGCTTTCGCGCATCAAACGGATCGCCCGCGGCCGCTTCCTCAACTATCAGTCGATGATGAAGCAATGGCTGGCGGAGCGGCTTGAGGACGAGATGCGCAAGCTTTGAAAATGGCGCGGCTTCTACGGAATCCGAAATTCTGGCTCGCCGGTTTCCTGCTCTGGTTCGCCGTTTTATGGACTCTTTCCTCATTCCCGGGGCAGGAGAGATTAGCTCCGCCGATCGATCATTTCGACAAGGTCGCCCACTTCGGTTACTTCTTCGGCGGCGGCGGTTTGTTAAGCGCGTGGCTATTCCGGCTGCGACCGGATAGGCCGGATTGGAAGAGGATTGTAGCAGTTGTGATCCTCGCCACAGCGCTGATCGGCGGGTTGGACGAGTATCATCAGACATTCACTCCAAGCCGCAGCGGGAATGATCCTTACGACTGGCTGGCCGACGTGCTCGGTGCCGCGGCAGGCGCGTTCGCCTTCAAGCGGCTTCATCACAGGCTGAAATAGCGCCGCACTCGGCGCGGCAGCCAATGATTGGTTGACGCTTGGAGTGGAAAGTAACGCTCGCGACTTGGTGCAGGTGACCATCATTCAAAGTAATCGGTAATGGCCGCCGAGAGGGTTTGTTTTACAATCACCCAGATTTGGCTCTCTTCGTCTTTGCCGCAGAGCCACTACCATGCACCCTGAACATCCTTGATCCAAAGCAGTGCAATCAAAATGTGAATCCGCGAGGACTGACGCCATTTAATACCATTGTTTCCATCTGCCAGGGATCGCGCGGCTTTGCCATCACTTGTTCCGTCAGGGTGAAATGGCCACTGCCGGCCAGACTGACAAATCGTTGCTTTTGGTCCATTGGTGAATGACACGTTTTTCCAGGGCATGCGCCCAGATTAATGGGTAACCGATGTTCCCGGTCAGTTTGTTACCGATGTCCTCGGTTCATACCCCCGATTCATGGCCGGGGGAGGGAAATTAGGCGTCCGGAGCGGACTCGCGGGCCAGGGTTTGCAGTCGCTCCAGGCTGGCGGCCTGAAGCTTGAGCGGACCGTCTTTGGTTTCCCAGTTGGCGATGCTGGCGGCGCTGACGCCGAGCTTGGCGGCGAAGGCCGGACGGCTGAGGTCAAGGCGGGCGCGGAGCTTGCGGATGGAGGCGGAGCTGGCTTTGAACGGGCGGGCCTTTTTGACGCCAGCTTTCGCGGCGGATTTTTTGGCTTTGGGCGCGGGCTGTGGTTTCGACTTGGAAACCGGCTGGGCGGGGTCCGTTTCGAGCTCGATGCCGAAGACGTCGCCGAGGGCGGCGGAATCGAGGGTGCGGCGGCGGCCGGAAGCTTTCGTCGGGCCGCCAAGGGCGGTGGCGGGATCGACGGCGGAAATCAGGTCGTTGTGATCGACTCCGCGGAGTTTGAAGAGCAGTTCCGGCCGGGTGTCGAGGCGGGCGCCGACACCGTAGAGGACGGCGGCAAGGTGCTTGCAGAGGCCGGCGTAATCCGGGCAGGAGCAACTGAGTTTGATTTCCTTGGGTTTTGGAAAAAGCCCGTCGTCTTGATGGGTGACGACCGCCATGATTTCATCGGAGACTTTTCCCTGAAGCAGCTCGATGAGTGAGCCAATTTTTCCCTGGGAGCGGGATTGGAGGGTTTTCCAGGTGGCGGCGGGGAGCGCGTTGATGGTGATGGATTGCTCGTAGAGCGAGGAGCCTTGGACGAGGGCCTCGATGCGGCCGGGCGCGATGGCAAGGTGGAGGACGGAGCCGTTGCGGACGTAGGTGCGGCCGCGCGGGAGGCGGTTTTCGTAGTCGCTGAAGGATTCGAGATGCTTGCACCAGGCGTGGCCCCAGAAGCTGGTGGCGATCTTGCTGCGGTGGCTGAGTTCACCTAGCGGATCAATG
>JAYSYA010000203.1:0-1184 GCA_043716765.1 Akkermansiaceae bacterium | reverse complement strand
GCTCACGGTGACGGACTTGCACAGCCGGTTCATCCTCAAAATCGACGCGCTGGAGGAGGCGCGGACCTCGTTTGCCAAGGCGGCGTTCCGCGCCCTGTTCCGCCGCCAGGGCATCCCGGAGATTATCCGGGTGGACAACGGCGCCCCCTTTGCCTCGCAGGGACCGGGGGGGTTGAGCAAGCTGAGCGTGTGGTGGATCGGACTGGGCATCGAGGTCCAGTTCCCGCGGCCCGCCTGCCCGCAGGACAACGGCAGCCATGAACGGATGCACCGCACGATGAATGGGGTCATTGCTCACCGATTAACACAATTTGAAATGCACCGATTGGTTCCCTTCGCAAGGCGTTCATCGACCGCCTGCTGGCGGAAGGCGAGGAATCCGCGGAAGCGACGGCCGGCGACTATCAGCGCGAGGCGGCGGAAAAGGATTGGGGAGGTAAAAGCTGAAATGCTGAGACGCTGAAATTGAGGATAGCTACCGGGGAAACATCGAGCTGCTGGGACTCATCGCAAAGGACCCGCAGGCGTTCATCCTGAAACAAGGGGAGCTCACGCGCCCTCGCGTGTGGTTTTCAGCGCCCTCGCTAAAAACATGCGTCTGCAATGTGAAGAGTAGCTCACTCGCGATGCACGCCGACCATGCCGCGAGGGCGCGACATGGAACACGCGAGGGCGCGTGTGCTCCCCTCCGTTCGCTCTACGAGCACCTTCAGGCGAGTATCTTGGAAATGATCGAGACGCTGGACGAGGTGCGAGCGAGCGCGGATTACGAGGTGTTCCGGGCGGCGGAGGAGGACGAGTCGGTGATCGGGCGGATCGTTGCCGCGCAGCGGGAGGAGCTGGAGCGGGAAATCGCTGGATTGAAAGCGGAGGCGGATCGAATTGCGGAGGAGGCGCGGGAACTGGCGGGTGAGGTGCCGTTTTAGAATGTAGCCGGGGACTTCAGTCCGGACGGGTTTAGAATCGAAGACGGACTGAAGTCCAATGCCTTTAAGGATTGGGGTTGATCGCTGATGAGATACTCTTGGTGAGACATCGTAAAACGCTCTTGTTCAAGGAGCGGCGGACTCCGATCCGCCGAAGCCCATGGGAAGCCAATGAATCGTGGCTTTCCCTCAATCCATTGTCATCTCATGGGCTTGAGCGGATCGGAGTCCGCTCCTCCTTGGTTTTTTGGAGGCAGC
>JAYSYA010000202.1:0-3570 GCA_043716765.1 Akkermansiaceae bacterium | reverse complement strand
CAGAGCGCGGCGTAGGCGGCGACGCGAAGCTTCGCCCGCTCCTCAAGCGTCGTCGGCTTCTTCCTCGGCCGCCTTCTTGATCCCGAGCGCGCGCATCTTCTTGTAGAGATGGCTGCGCTCGAGGCCGAGGTCTGCGGCCGTCTTGGTGATGTGCGATTGGTGATGCTCGAGCGCGCGCAGCACCAAGTCGCGCTCGGCCTCTTCGACCATGTCGCGCAGGGGCGTCGCGGGCCGATAATAGCCACCACCACCGCCGCCACCGCCGCCGCGGCGTTCACCGCCGTAGCCGCCACCGCCGCCGCCGCCGCTAGGACGACCGCCGCCGGGCTTGAATTCCTTCGGCTCAGAGGCGTTGACGCGAAGCTCGCGGCCCTGATAGTCGTAACCGTTGAGTGCTTCGATAGAAGCGTTCAGCTGGCTCTGGTCGCCGAGAGTCACGAAAGCAAATCCTTTGGATCTGCCGGTTTCGCGGTCGGTGATGATTTTGACCCGTTCAACAGGTCCGTAAGCGGCGAAGAGGCCTGAAACGTCTTCTTCAGTAGCGGTGTAGGGCAGGTTGCCCACGTAGATGTCCATTTTTGTCTATTCTTATCACGCCATCACATTTAACGCTTCCCGAGACCATGGCGTAAAAGACCGGACGAAGCGCATCCACCTGCGAATTTGCAAAATGAACGTAGGGTCTTTACCCGTCGAAATTAGGGTTGGCAAGAAATGATTTTCCGCGAAAACGCTCAAAATTTCCCGGTTGGTGCCACAAAAATCCCGCACGGAACAGGTCCCGGCGGGATGGAGTAGTTTTTAAGCCGAAATTAACCAACGATCATTTGCTGATGGAAACCGTGCCAGTCATCGAGGTTGTTGAGATTGACGGCATCGCGAATTTTCCCGGCATCGGTAATGCCGTTAGCCCCGAGAATGGTGGCGCGGACATCATCGGTGTGGATGTAGCCGGTGATGGCGGCATTGAGGTTCGCCACCGCGTCGGCATCAAGCGCACCGCCGGATTGAGCGAGCACCCAGGCTTCCAATTGCGGATAGGTCGGCTTTTTGTCGGCGATGAAGCTTTCGAAGGCGGCCTTGTCGATGCCGAGCGCGGCGAGGACCATTTGGTCGTAGCCTTGGCCGCACGACGGATAGTCCGGGTGGAGCTTGCCCGCCGCGCCGAGCGAGGCTTTTTGCCAGAGGCGTGGCAGATGAAGCACGCCGAGGGGGCCGGCAGCACCGGAGCTGATCAGGGGAATGATTTGAGTCATGATTTTGAGGTAGGTGAGGGGTTGTGGCAGTTCGGCCGCATGGAATCCATCAGGCAAATCTGCCGGATTGCAAAGCGAGATCGCCGATTCGGGAAAATTTCGCGTTTCATCCGGCCGCGTTCGGGTTCATATCCGCTCCGCCGCTCAGTCCGTGCGAGCAATTTCATCCAACCATCTCACCGCCATGTGGAAAGGCCGCTTCTCCCAAGATACTTCGTCACTCGTCCAGCAATTCGGCGAGTCCATCTCTTATGACTGGCGGCTTTTCCCGCACGACATCGCCGGCTCCATCGCCCATGCGCGGGCGCAGAAAACCATCGGCCTGCTCACGGATCACGAGTTTTCCCAAATCGAAAACGGGCTGCAGGAAATCCTCGCCGACATCGAAGCCGGGAAATTCGAATTCAAGACCTCGCTCGAGGACATCCACATGAACATCGAGTCCGAACTCACCCGCCGCATCGGCGCGGCGGGTGCGAAACTCCACACCGCCCGCTCGCGCAACGACCAGGTCGCCACCGACACCCGCCTCTACGCCCGCACCGAGATCGACTGCCTGCTAACCGCCATCACCGGCCTCCAAAAGGCCCTGCTAGACCGCGCGGACAAATACGCCGCCACCGTCATCCCCGGCTACACCCACCTCCAGCGCGGCCAACCGGTCACCGCCGGCCACCATTTCCTCGCCTACGTCGAAATGCTCGAGCGCGACAAATCCCGCCTCACCGACGCCCGCAAGCGCCTCAACATCTCCCCGCTCGGCTCCGGCGCGCTCGCCGGCTCCACCATCAACCTGGACCGCCACGCCATCGCCGCCGAGCTCGGCTTCGACGGCGTCACCCATAACTCGATGGACGCCATCGCCGACCGCGACTACATCGCCGAAGTGCTGTTCGTCATTTCGCTCTGCGGCGTCCACCTCTCGCGCCTCAGCGAGGACCTCATCCTGTGGTGCACCGCCGAGTTCGCCTTCGCCTCTCTATCAGACGCGCACACCACCGGCTCCTCGCTCATGCCGCAGAAGAAAAACCCGGATGTCTGCGAACTCACCCGCGGCAAGACCGGTCGCCTCGTCGGAAATTTGATGAACCTGCTAGTCGCCATCAAAGGCCTGCCGCTCACCTACAACCGCGACCTCCAGGAGGACAAGCCGCCGCTGTTCGACTCCGTGGATACGCTGAACCTCATCCTCGCCGTCAACACCGAGATGATTTCCGCCATGGAACTCCGCGAGGAAAACTGCAAGGCCGCCGCCTCCGATCCGATGCTCCTCGCCACCGACCTCGCCGACTATCTGGTAAAGAAAGGCGTCCCGTTCCGCCACGCCCACGAACTCGTTGGCAAAGCCGTCGCCCAAGCCATCGCCACCAAGATCCCACTCGACCAGCTCGACTTAGCTGCCATCGACCCCGCCTACGGCCCGGACGCGAAGGACGTTTTCTCCCTTGAAACCGCCCTCGCCGCCCGCACCAACCCCGGCGCGCCGTCGATTCACAACGTGAAGTCGGAGATCACCCGTTGGAAGTCCAACTTGGTATGATTCGCCGATCGTTTCAATCCGGCATCCGATTCCGCCAATATTCCGGCATTCTGCTGCAATGCATCAGGGCGAGAATGAGGATGTGTCCCGACTCTGACCGAGTAAAGAATCCCGTAGGGAAATCGCCCCATCAGGCACCTCCGGCCATCCTTTTCGAATACTCGCCAACGCACCGGTTCATTGAGAATCGTTTCGATGCGATCCAGAACCTCTGAGGCGAACTCTCCGCCCAAACCTTTGGACCGCTCTTCATAAAAAACGACGGCTTCCCAAAACTCGATCCGGGCCGCCGGATGAAACCGAGATATTATCGAACGAACATTTGGTATGAACCGAGGACATGGTTGACAAACTGACCGGGGACATCGCTGACACTTCAGACTGGGCGCATGCCCTGGAAAAACGTGTCAGCAATGGAACAAAAACAACGATTTGTCAGTCTGGCCGCAAGCGGTCATTTCACCATGACGGAGCTTTGCCGGGAGTTTGGGATTTCCCGGCAGACGGGCCACAAGTGGGCGGCGCGCCACGCGGCGGGCGGAATGAAGGGTTTGGAGGAACACAGCCGGGCACCGAAATCCGTCACCTGCCGGACGACCGATGAAGTCGAACGCCTGATCTGCAAGGAGAAGCAGCTTCGTTCGACCTGGGGGCCGAAGAAGATCCAACAGATCCTGATGACCAAGCACGGACTCGAATCGCCCCCGGCTGTCAGCACCGTGGGCGAAGTGCTCAAGCGACATGGATTGGTCGCCGAGCTGAGTCGCAGAGGCG
>JAYSYA010000201.1:0-3576 GCA_043716765.1 Akkermansiaceae bacterium | reverse complement strand
CGAGGACTTCGAATCCTTCGCGGCGCATTTGCTCGACGAGCACGGCGATCTGCATGGCTCCGCGGGCGGAAACATTGAAGACGCCGGACATGTCGGTGTCCTCGACCTGGATGGAGATGTTGGTCTTCAACTCGCGCATCAAACGCTCGCGGATGGCGCGGGAGGTGACGTGTTTGCCTTCCTTGCCGGCGAGCGGGCCGTCGTTGATGGAGAATTGCATCGACACGGTCGGCGGGTCGATGGCGACGAAAGGAAGCGGCTCCTGTTCTGCGCTGCCGGCGATGGTTTCGCCGATGTCGATGTTTTCAATGCCGGCGGCGATGCCGACGATGCCACCTGCGCCGCAACCATCGGAGTCGGCGGTGGCGAGGCCGGAATAGGTGAAGGTCTTCATGACCTTCGACTGGACCTTGGTGCCGTCCTGGCGGAGAAGGAAGACGGTGTCGCCCTTTTTCACGCTGCCGCCGAGAACCTTGCCGACGGCGACGCGGCCGACGTATTCATCCCACTCGATGTTGGAAACGAGCATGAGGAACGGTGCCTCAGGATCGGCTTTTGGCTCGGGGATGAACTCAATGATTTTCTTGAGAAGCGGGATGCAATCTTTCCGCTCGTCTTCGGGATGATCCATGAAATAGCCGTCGCGGGCGGAGCCATAGACGAAGGGGGCGTTGAACTGGTCTTCGTCGGCATCGAGGTCGAGGAAGAGTTCGAGCACTTGGTCGTGGACCTTCATGGCATCGGAAAGCGGGCGGTCGATCTTGTTGATGACGACGATCGGCTTGAGGCCTTCCTGCATCGCCTTGCGGAGCACGAAGCGGGTTTGCGCCTGCGGGCCGCCGGAGGCATCGACGACGAGGAGCACGCCATCGACCATTTTCATGACGCGTTCCACTTCGGCGCCGAAGTCGGCGTGGCCCGGGGTGTCGACGATGTTGATGGTGTAGCCTTCCCAGAGAATGGCGGTGTTTTTCGCCTTGATGGTGATGCCTTTTTCCCGCTCAAGATCCATGGAATCCATGGCGCGCTCGGTGGTGGCTTGGTTTTCACGGTAGGTGCCGCCCGCTTGCAGGAGTTGATCGACGAGGGTGGTTTTCCCATGGTCAACGTGGGCAATAATGGCGAGATTTCGAATTTTCAGAGACATGGGAACGATTGGATAATGAACGACCTCCGTGCGAAGGGGGCGGCGCTATGAACGGTTTTTCCGGCCATGGCAAGGCGCGATTGGGATAAATACCGCGGATGCCCGGTCCTGCATCAAAAATTAGGTTTCGGGCCCGACCCGATGATTTTTCCAGAGCGTCCGCCGATCGCGGGATTGGAGGAAAATCACGGCGAAGAAGGCAATCATCAGCAGGATGAAGGAGAGGATGAAGCCCTCCAGCAGGGTGGTGGCGTAAACCGGGAGGAAGCCTTTTGTGGCGGCATTTCCGTTGAAGAAGTTAAAGTTAGTCGAGCCGGGTTGCATAAGTTCCGCAGCGCGGTTCAGAAGTCCGAATGAGAGGAAGCCGCACCAGAAATCCGGGGTAAACATCAGGAGTTTTTCAGTCGGGAGCAGCAGCAGGGACAAGCCGGAGATCCAAGCGCGGATCTTGGCACCGAGCTTGAGCGCCCTTGAGAAAACGTGGTTCGGGTCCGAGAGCGGGCCGTCGAGCGAGGTGAGCGTGGTGTAAAGCAGGATGAAGGTGCCGATCGCGGCAAGCATCGCGGTCACGGCGAGTGGACTCCGCAATTTCAGCCACACCGCCGCGATGATGAAGCTGGGCAGGGCGTTGAGCAGGCAGTGAAACGTCCAGTAGCGGAGTCGGCGGCGGAAGGTGGCGGGGTTCATGGAAAAATCAATGACCGGCTCCGGTGAAGCCGGGATGAAGTTGACGTGAAAAAACCACGCGGAAAGGGCAATTTCAAAAAACTTCCCATGCCGCCCGGACCGCCTAAGGTGCCGCCCTCCCTAGGACCTAGCATGACCTTTTCCCGAATCCTCACTCACCCCGGCGGCTCGCACAAAGACGAGTTTCTCGCTTGCTGTCTTCTCCTCGCTGACAACCCGGTGCCGATCCTCCGCCGCGAGCCGACGGCCGATGATCTGGCGGATCGTTCCACCGCCGTGGTCGATGTGGGCCACGAGCACGCGCCGGAACGGGGAAATTTCGATCACCATCAGTTTCCCAAGGACCATCCGCCGGTATGCGCGCTGAGTTTGGTATTGCAGCATCTCGGGGTTTACGAGGACGCGCGGAAATTTTGCGACTGGCTGGAGCCGGCGGAGTGGTTCGACACGCGCGGGCCGATCGAGACCGCGCGCTGGCTGGGCGTGGCGCGGGAAACTTTGTTTAAACTGAACTCGCCGATCGATACCACGCTGCTCCGGCGTTTCGCCGGAGCGAGGGATTTGCAGCCGGGCGAGCCGCTGTGGGAGGTGATGCGGTGGATCGGAGCTGACCTGCTCGCCTATTTGAAAAACCTCCGCGAGCGGCTGAACTTCATCGGCGCGGTGGGAGAGTTTTGGGAAATCAATACGCCGACCGGGCCGTTCAAGGTACTATATATGCCGCGCACGGAGCCGATGCCGGACGAGCCGTCTGCGGGCTTGGCGCGGTTCATCGAGTCTCATCCGGCGGCGGGCGAGGTGGCGGGGTTGGTGTATCCGGACCGGCGCGGCGCGGGATTCGGGCTGTCGCGTCACAACGATCATCCGGGTTTGGATTTCACGCGAATCGAAGGCTGCGATGACGTCCATTTCGCGCATGCGCGCGGCTTTGTAGCGAAGACCTCGGCGACCGATCCGGTGAGATTGCGGGCGCTTCTGGGGCAGTCGTGGGAATGAAACTGTCATGATGTTGAAAACAAGCTCTTGCGCGGTTTCGCCAGCGGTGGAACTCGTAACTAATGCCACTCCGGCAAGTTTTCCAATACTCGATTCCCATGCGTGAAACCCTGATCGTCATCGGCCTGCTGATACTGGCGGTGGCGCTGCGCTCGGCGCGGACGGGCTTGTTGCGCAAGCTCGGGGCGCTGACGTTTCTGGCGGCGAGTTTCAGCCTGCTGTATTTCCTAACCGGCAGTTGGGTCGGTGGCTTGCTCGGCGCGGTGCTGTGGTTTTTCCTGCCATGGATCGAGCTGCTCACGCGGATCCGGCGGATGCGGCTGCCGCTCAACAACCGGCTGCGCCACCGCGAGGTGCCGGATCCTTCGTTTTTCCCGAACGCCATCGAGGCGGCTGCGGCGATGGAGGAAGCGGGCTTCGAGCACGTCTCGGACTGCGGGTGGGAATGGGCCGGCATGCAGCAGTTCTTCCGGCTCTTCTGGCACCCGGAAGAGCGCGCGGTGGCCGCAGTCTGCCTGTGCGAACAGAGCGATGTGGCCTTTGCGTTCATTTCCATCACCTCGGAAGACGACGGCGGGGGGATTTGGCGCACCACGAATTTTCCCTTCGCGCCGACACTGCAATGCCCGCCGAACCTCCAGTGGAACCACGTCCCGTGCGAGCGCAGCTGCTTCCACCAGATTCTGGCAGACCATCGGAAATATCTCGACAGAGAGAACGTCCCGGCGGACCGCTTAAGAATGCCT
>JAYSYA010000021.1:0-2154 GCA_043716765.1 Akkermansiaceae bacterium | reverse complement strand
AGAACCGGGCGGCTGTGGGAGGATCGGTTCAAGAGTGTAATCGTGGAGGATGGCGTGGCGGCAAAGACGATTTCCGCCTACATCGACTTGAATCCGGTCCGCGCCGGGATGGTGAAGGATCCGGCGGCTTACCGCTGGAGCAGCTATGGCGAGGCGATCGGCGGCGGTTCGAAGGGCAACGGGAAGACGGCACGGGCCGGTCTGGTGCGGGCTCTTCGGGCGCATCAGGGGATCGGAGCGGATGCGGATTTGTGGTCTAGCGGAGTTTCGAGGGAATACCGGAAACTGCTGGTGGCGGGAGCTGTCGGGAAATCGGCGGAAAGCGTGGGTCGGGATGGGCAGACGATCACGAAGACTTTGCGCAAGGGAATTTCGAAAGAGGACGCGGAGCGCGAACGCGAAAAGGCTGGAGAGATCCCGCTGGGCAAGTTGCTGCGCTGCCGGGTCCGTTATTTCACGGATGGAGCGGTAATCGGCAGTCGGAGTTTTGTGGACGAGGCGTTTGCCAAATCCCGGTGGCGATTCGGGCCGAAACGCAAAACCGGCGCAAGAAAGATGAATGGAGAAGCCGCTGTGGCAAACGCGTTGATTTGGAGTCTGAGGGACTTGAGAAAAGGAGTGGTTTGACCACGCGAGGGAGCAACCTCGGGGATTTGCTGCTGACATTTCCCCGCCTTCTGCAAAGCTCGCCTCTCAAAATATGAATGCGAGTTTCGAACAACTTTTGGCGGATGGTTTGGGGCATGACGACATGATGGTGCGCTCCGAAGCTCTCCATTTGCTGGCCGGGTGCAGACATTGGAATCCGGCGACCACCCTGAGGGCACTCCGGCAGTTGGATCTGCACGGCTGGAACGGGGCTTTTGAATTTTCCCACCAGGTCACGGATCTGCGTCACTCGGAAGAGTCGATGTCCTGGCTGGCCAATCGTCTTGAACGACTGGCCCCGGAAGCAGGTGGCGAAGCAGCGAACGAGTTGAGACATCTGGCGGATTGGTTCTGCAAGGCGCCGGTTCCGCTGATTCGGCCGCATGTGGGCCGGTTTCTGGATGCGATCATGGCCGCACTCCCGCCGGAGACTGAATCAATCCGGAGCAATCCGGTGAAATTCGCCCACCCGCGGATTTCGTTCGATCTGGCCGCGAAGCGCTTGGAGGCAGCCTTCCTTACGCCGGACCAATGCCTTGCCCGACTGGAGGTGGCTCTCGAAAAATGTGCCGCTGCGCCGGATTTTCCGTCCGAGGAGGTGATTGAATTGGAGGTGTTGTGTGAAGCGCTCGGCCAGCGGGGAGCGGTTTCCATGGCGGTTCGAATTGAATGGCTGGATGCCGTGCAAGAACTCCAGCCGAACGCGGCGAGCCTTGTGGAATACCGGGCCGGCGCCGCGGCCATGATTCTCAAATACGAGCTTCTTCCTCCCCCGGTGGAATCCCTTGTCCGCTTGTTTGAGCTCGACTGGGATTGGTTGAATGAGGAGGTCGCGGACGCTCTATCATCCGCCGGTGATTCATCCACGCTCGGATTTCTGTTGGAGAAATATTCAGGACTCCCGTGGAGCGCGAGGCTCTATCTCACCGGTGTGTTCGAAAGACTTCGTTTTCCAGAACATGAATCGGCCCTGATAGGCGCGCTGGACGCGGAAGAGGACGAAGATCTGTGTGCGGACATCGCGCGAACCTTGGTTCTTTATGGCTCGGAAAAGTGCTTGGCGAGGGCAAGGAAAGCAGCGAAGGAACTTTTCCCAAGTGGTGAGCGGGAGGCTCTCGTGGATGCACTGAGCCTTCGCGAAATGCTCGGCGACTCGCCCCCGAAGGAGGCATTGAGGCACTTCGAGGAAATGAGAAAGCGCATGGAGAAATCACGCGAGAGATTCGCCCTGTTGGAACGTGGCCTGATGACCGGCTTGCCCACCGGTGGCGGCGAAATCATACGGCCCTTTATTGCGCCGCCACCCATAACACCCTACCGCGCAGAACCCCAAGTTGGACGGAACTCGCCATGCCCGTGTGGCAGCGGCAGGAAGTTCAAGAAATGCTGCGGTGGATGATGGATGCACATGGTGCCTGTCCCGACTCACAAGCATTGATTGTATGAACCGACGACATCGCTAACGGACCCAACCGGGGACATCGGTGTCAATTTTCATTCGTCGAA
>JAYSYA010000003.1:0-2247 GCA_043716765.1 Akkermansiaceae bacterium | reverse complement strand
GATTGCCGATGGCCACGGTGGTCTTGGTGTCGATGGAGAGCCGGATGGTGCCGGGGTCGGCGTCGGCGGCTCGATTGATGCGGTGCACGGCGTCAAAGTTGATCACTCCAGGAGGAATGAGATTGAGCATCTGCTTGAGCACGACCACATTGGCGCGGATTGGTGCTTGTTTCTTCATAACACCCTACCGAGTGGCAGGGATTTCAAATCAGCACTAGCCCGCTTTTCCCGCCGATATGCCTTCCTGTGGGACGACTGTGCAATATCTTCATTTCAAGATGGATGATTCGTGAAATTTTAGCGATCGGTTCAGCATGAGAACATTCACTCGATTTCGGCTTTTCGGGGCCATTTCATGTCGAAACCTGTCGCAATGTTTAGACGCTTCCTATCGCCCCTGGGCGGGGTGGACCAAATGGCTCCGGCGCTAGGGATCGAACCTAGGACCTAGTGATTAACAGTCACCCGCTCTGCCGCTGAGCTACGCCGGACTTTGCTCCTTTCGGACGCGGGCGGACCTTGGGATTCATCAACCTCTTGTGGCAAGGAAAAACACTTTGAGGTCGGCAAAAATCCAGGGCGGTTGCCCGGAAATCCCTCATGTCCGATGCTCATTGGCGGTTTAAGAAAAAGCTAAACATTCGCCCCTGTTTTGGCAGTTTCAGCCTGCCATGGAAGCACTGATGACCACCCCCCCCCTCGTTGTCGACCACCTCGTCCTGCGCACCGCCACCGAAGAAGCCGAAATCGACCACCTCCGCCCCTGTCCAGCGACAATTATAAATCCCCTCAGCGACAATTAAAATTACCCATGCCTAGCGGGTGGAATCGGGGTCTTGAAACGATCTCCCCCCGATCCTCAGGGGGACGGGAGGGGAGAAGTCCCCTTGGGGATTTAGGGGGAAATAAATGGGGTCCTAGCTGCCTCAGCTCTCCGGTTTCGGCGTTTTCTCGCCGCCGTTTTCGCCCGCCCTCTTCACCCGCTGGCTGGCTCCGTCGAACTCCAGGATGATCGAGTGGTGCACCAGCCTGTCGATGGCCGCCATCGTGGTCATCGGGTCCTTGAAAATCTGGTCCCACTGGCTGAACACCAGGTTCGAACTGATCAGCAAACTCCGCCGCTCGTAGCGCTCGGCTAACAGCGTGAACAGCACTTCCATTTCCTCCCGGCTTTGCTGCGCGTAGCCGATGTCATCCAAAATGAGCACGTCGAAACGGTCGAGCTTCTTGAGTTCCTGCTCCACCGCCTCGCTCTCGCACAGGTGGCGCAGCACCTGGCGGTGGCTCCAGCCGTCTTCTTCAGCGCGTTGCATCACCTCCTCGTATTGCCCCGCCATCGTCGTTAGGCAAAACGAACGCAGCAACATCACGGTCGGATCGGTCGGCGCGCTCATGCCTTCACCTCCGCCAAAACCGATGTTTCCATCGCATCCACCCACTCAGCGTTTTCTTCCCCGCCGTCCAGCAGCGCGTCGTAATCTGATAGATCAACCGCCAATGGCTGCCGCTCCCGCCACTCCCGTTCCAGGTCCTGCCAGGCATCCAGAATCTCCCTAACTTCCTTGGCCGAGATCACCCCGCGCGAAGTCGCCAGCAATTGCTCCAGCGCGTTCTCCACCGCCGTCTGGCCCTCGCCCTGCCGCCAGTTTGAGTATTTCGAGATAACGCTTGTCCGCATCGCCGCCGGCGAGTGTTAGGCGGTCGTAAGCCGCGCGGTAGACCAGCGATGGAAACATCTCCTCGCGCCAACGATAGCCCGCGAACGCCCCCGGCTTGCGTAGCAAATGACCGATCAAATGCCGGAAGTTGATCACCGCCCCACGGTCCCCGCGCGACAACGGCAGCCGCGCCACCTCATTCGCCCCGGCTAACAAAACAATCTCGTTTTCACCGATCCGCGCCAGCAGCTTCACCCCGATCAACCGGCACGGCACCGAATAAACCATCTTGTTCACGCTGTCATTCCTAACACTCACCATCAGCTCCCGGTAGTCCGCCAGATCCGCAATCAAAGTCTCCGGCATCGCCGCCAACTCCTCGCCCAGACGCTTCGCCGTTTCAGATTGCCCGCCTCCAACACCTTCACCAGGAACGCGTCATACTCCTCCTCGCTGGCGAAATCCGCACTCCCGCGCAGCAACAAATGCGGTTTGATCCTGCGTTTCAAATGACCGTGGCTCGTCTCGCACGAACCGTTTTCCTGCGGCCTGCCCACATTGATCGTGCGCGGCGTGATGCCAAAATGCG
>JAYSYA010000200.1:0-3583 GCA_043716765.1 Akkermansiaceae bacterium | reverse complement strand
ATGGCCAACTTCACCGCGATCCAGTCGTTGCTCATCGAGGTGTGGGTCCTCAGGAGGATCGCGAGTTGCGCCTTGCGGGCGTCGCTCTTTTTCAAACCGGACAACCCGGACATCGACGAGGGCAGCCCGAGGTGGCGGATGGCCCTCGCCGGGTTGAGGTGGATGTAGTCGGCGAGAGCCTTGAAGTAGTGGGCGTCGGCATCGGAACCGCTGACCGGCACCGCCTTGTAGCGGCCTTGGAAAAACGTGGCCGCGCCTTTTTCGCGCGCGGTTCCATCCATGGCTGTAGGCGGCGAGCAACTGCTTCATGCCGGTGACGAGATTGGCCTGCGGGGTCTCCAAAAGGATATGGAAGTGATTGCCCATGACTGGAAGGTCCATGCGTGGGCGCAAGGTTTGTGCGAGCCATGGCGCCTTCCGGTCGTCCTTGGTGACAAACACGGCATCTCCCCCGTTGCCACGGGCCATGACATGGTAAACCGCACCCGGATACTGAAAGCGAGGCTGTCTGGCCATGCGCAAGGCTGGAGTGTCCCGCCGATGCCGGCAAAAAATTTGTTAATCCGTGAGCAATGACCCCCATTGAACACGGTCATTTTCCTTTTTAGGGTTAGGGGTCAGTGTCAGAAATGAACGGACTCATTTGAATCCTTACACCCGACGCTGGTGCAGCGGCTGGAGGCGCTGCTCAAGTTACGGGAGTCAGGCCGCGTGGATCGCGCCGTCCTTGATGACCAGCGTGCGGTCGCCGACTTTTGCCAGATTCTGATCGTGGGTGACGACCACGAGCGTCACCCCATGCTCGCTGGCGAGGTCGAACAGGATTTTCATGATCTCCGCGCTGTTGGTGGAATCGAGGTTGCCAGTCGGCTCGTCGGCGAAGAGGACTTTCGGCTCATTGACGATCGCGCGGGCGATCGCGACGCGCTGCTGCTCGCCACCCGAAAGTTCGGCGGGAAGGTGCTCGGCGCGATCTTCAAGACCCACGCGTTTCAGGGCTGCCAGCGCCTGCGCCGTGCTGTCCCTGCCGGAAATCGCACCGGGGACGGCGACGTTTTCCAGCGCGGTGAGCTCCGGCAACAGGTGGTAATTCTGGAAAACGTAACCGATGCGCTGGTTGCGGAATTTCGCCTGCTCCTTGCGGCCGAGCTTGTAGAGATCCGTGCCGTCGATGCGGACGCTGCCGCGCTCCGGGTGCTCCAGCCCGGCGAGGGTGTAGAGCAAGGTCGTTTTCCCCGCGCCGCTGGACCCGCAGAGGAAGACCTTCTCACCACGGTGGATTTTCAGATCGATCCCGTGCAGCACCTCGATGGACTTCCGCCCGATCCGATAGCTGCGGTGGAGGTCGGTCGTTTCGATCATGGCGTCGGGCATGCGGCAGCTTGGAAGGAGGGGTCTGGACGCGCAAGCCCTGTCAGCGAGAAGCGAGAACCGGTCAATTCTTCGCCAGCGCCACTACCTGCTCCTGCTTCGATTTCACCACCCCGCCGGGTTGCTCGAGCGTGATGACAAATGCCTGAGGCGAGCTCAGGGCGTTTGGCGGGGTCAGTCCTAGATTTTAGACTTAATTCAAAAATCTAGGACCGACCCTATTTATTCTCTATTATTTATCTGTCACTCTGTTGATGCGTGGCGGGAGATATTTCGTGCCCCGGAAAATGCGGAGGGTGATTTTGATCTGGCAAGTCGGAGCCTCGCCAGCGACCGCCTGAGGCGTCCCGAAGCGACGCTAGGGGGAGATTATTCACTCCAAAGTTGGACACCGTTGCGTGTAGAGCAGCTTCTGGGGCATTGCCAAAAACTTAGCTGTTAGCTACTTCAGTTGATGGACAATTTCGTCCATGACCTTGTCGACGATAGTGGGATCATAGCCATCTCCAAAGGCTCGATCGCCGTACCGGACGCAGCCCTTTTCCGGAATGAAATAATTTTTGTATTCGATTTTACCCGCCCATTTCGTGTCCTCGCCTGAGTACACGTATCGCAGCGTGCGCTTGTGGTCAAAATCCATGAGCACAATGAGTTTCTTCGCCTCGTCAGCTGCTTTTAGGACGCTCTTGCCGATACCGACGGTTCCCATTTGGTCCGCCCAATAAACATCAAAGGGTTTGATGAATTCGTTAGGATCTTCAATCTCCTCTTCTGTTTTAAAAAACGTTTTCCATGCTGGAAGCATTTTATCCTTACGACCGACAAGAGTGACGTCGAAGCCCTTTGCCAGAACCTTGCTAACGACTTTCTCGGTGGGTGCAAAAATTACAACTTTGATTCCAATTGATTTCGTAACTGGAAGGCCGTTTTTCAAAGTGCCGATGAGAGTCTGGTCTTCTGCGGACAGCTTGGAGAGGGCCAATTCGAACTCCGTGCCTACAGCTGTTTTGATTTTGATGCCGGTTGCAGTTTTTGCCGTGATGGTGGCGACTATTTTCCGGCCGGTCGTGTCGGTCAGCGTGAGGGCAACCGGCAGAGTCTGCCAAAAGCCTGGCAGACCCACAAAGTTCGGCTCGACCCAGCAGGTCTGGCAACCGTTGAAGTCTCCCACACTCGTCGTAATAAGTGCGAGCTTTTTGCCGTCCTTGGGCAGCACAACATTGATGTCCACCACGCCGTGGTTATATGTTCCCAATGATTTTGAGGCAAACATCACTTTGCCGTCCACTGCAACGGAAAACGTGCAGCTTTGATTGCTGGTTGATACCCCCAAAGCACTGAACTTCGCGGCTCCCGCCGGGATGTCATACTCCACTCTGGAAGGAGCGTGTGCCAGCAAGTAATCCGTCCTGAGCTTCCCCTCGATGGCTACCTGACGGTTCTCCGGATGCTCGCCGGCAAGAAGCTCCCAGAAGCCCACTCGCGTTTTTGTCGGTAGTAGCTTTATGAGGCTCTGCGTGCCCTTGCCATCCAGATTTGGGTTTTCAGGTTCAATCTCATTCCCGGCATGGAGCAGGGTCCCCGCTAGAACAAACAGGCTTACGACTCCGGCGATCACGTTTTTGGTTATCATTTTTTAATAGGTTAGGGTGCGGTGAAATCGGTGGACAGGTGAGTTCTACCGAATGAATTATCCGGGATTGGGTAAACACTGGATGGATCTGGTCGCGATGTCCTGATTTGTCGGTGTCACCGGTCACTTCAAAGTGCACCACCTCGGATGGGTGTTTTCTGATGGGTTGAGGGGGTGGTTGGCAAGGAGCTAATGGGGTAGGCGGGGTTTTTGTGAGACTGCCTCACATGACTAAAGGCCTGTCCCTCTGTCATGTGTCCAACGGTGTCCAACATTGGAGTCACTAGGTGGCATAGATCTTGGCGAGACGCGCTAGGGCTTGAGGCCAGGAGCGCGTGGCATCCATCGCCGCAGGGTCAGTCCTAGATTTTAGACTTAATTCAAAAAATCTAGGACCGACCCTATTTTCGTTGAACCAGCGATCTGTTTTGAATCCCCTCTTCAGGACCTTTTCGCCACAGATATCATTAGGGTCTCCCTGTTCTCGCGCTTGAAATTTCGACACATGCTCAGGTTCTGCGACTCCGCCGTGTCCGCCCTCAGCTTGCCTTGGCGCTGAGGACGATGTTGCCTTCCCCT
>JAYSYA010000199.1:0-10906 GCA_043716765.1 Akkermansiaceae bacterium | reverse complement strand
TCCGCCGCGATCAATGGGGGAGGAAAATCGGGGGCAGGATGCCACGAGTCCCCATCAGATTCCAGCTCGCGGTTGGAAGGAAGTGTTGAAACGGACGGCGACGGAAATCGATAAGGACCACCTTGGGCTGATCGCGGCGGGAGTTTCATTTTTTCTCCTGCTCGGGTTGTTTCCGGGGCTGGCGGCGATGGTTTCGATCTATGGTTGGGTGGCTGATCCAGCGACCATCGGCGGACACATTAATCAACTCTCGGCGATGTTACCCCAGGACGCGGCGGAGATTATCAACAAGCAGGTGGGGCAGGTGGCCAGCTCCGACGCCAAAGCCGGGCTGGCTGCGGTGGTTGGCGTGCTACTCGCTTTGTGGGCGGGATCGAAAGCCATGAAAGGCATGATCGAAGCTCTGAACATCGCTTACGGCGAAGAGGAGAAACGCGGCTTCATCAAGCAGCAGGTAATCTATCTTTCCCTAACGCTTGTGGCCGTCGTGACGGGCTTGATCGCGATTCTGCTCATTGCGGTTATTCCCGCTATCATTGGCTATCTGCCGATCCCGGAATGGGGCAAGGACGCACTGATCTGGGTGCGCTGGCCTGTGCTTTTGGTCGTCGCCATGACCATTATTGCGGCGATATACCGCTACGGCCCATCGCGCGATAAGCCGGAATGGAAATGGGTCAGTTGGGGCGCGGGCGGGGCGACTGTTCTTTGGCTGATCGCGTCTTCGCTGTTCTCACTCTATGTATCAAGTTTTGGAAATTACAATGAAACCTACGGCTCGCTTGGCGCGGTCGTGGTGCTGATGATGTGGCTCTACCTAACTGCGTTTTTGATTTTGATGGGTGCGGAGCTGGACACCGAGTTGGAGCTTCAAACGAAGCATGACACCACCGAGGGCCGGGATGAGCCGATGGGATCCCGGGGGGCGATGGCTGCCGATCACGTGGCTGGGGAGCCCTAGCAGGCACGGCTTACGGGGTTGAGTCCACCAACAATTTCCGCAGGTGGTCATCATGATTTCGGCATCAATTTACCCAGCCAATCCGCGCGGTAGATGAGCGGATAGAAGATCAATCCCGAACGCGATCAATGGGGTTGGCTGGCTTCTTCGGCTGCGTGGGTCGCGACAGGAATGACGCCGCACACCCATCAGCTCGTGGTAATAAATGGGGGTCGCCCGCGCTAATTTGCAGCGCCGTGCGGAGACTGAAAGATTTACCGACGAAACTTGATCCGCAAGATAACAGCTTTTGTCGTGCTGCCAGCGCCGAACTGCTAGCAAGTTTCTGTTGCCGCATCGATGCGGATGGCCTGGAAATCCGACCTCCTTGATGCGCGCCACGCAGTTTGCAGGAACTGTCGGGGCGAGACACCGCAGGTTAGTGATGGTGCTCAGCGATGCTGTTTGAGTCCTTGGAAGGCTTGCCAGGCGAACATGCCGAGGAAGATCGGAAAGACGATGGAGCCGGTCTGGGTGAACATCAGCACGGCGGTGACGCAGGCGACGATGATGGTGGTCCAAAGGGTGATCTTGATGCGTGCGGGGCCGAGAAGGGCGTTGAGCATTTGACCGCCATCGAGGGGGACAACCGGGAGCAGGTTGAGGATGGCCCAGAAGAAGCTAATGAGGACAAGGATGCGAAGGAAGTTCTCGCCGTTGTCGCTGAGCTCGGGGAGGGCGCGCATGAGGAGGAAGATGGCGATGCCGAGGAGGATCTGGATGGCGGGGCCGGCGGCGGTGACGAGGAAGCTTTGCCAGCGGTTGAGGTGGCCACCGGAATAGGCGGCGTAACCGCCAAAGGCTTGCAGGGTAATGGCGCTGTGAGCTCCGAAAGCGCGGGCGGTGAGGGCGTGGCCGAGCTCGTGGACGAGGATGGAAATGAATCCGGCGAGGACGAAAAGCCCGATTTTAAGGATAGCGGCGGTAGTGTCCGCTGTGGACGCGCCGCCGAGGATGATGAGGGAGATCCAAAAGAAGGGTTGGATTTCCACCGGGATGCCGAAGATTGAAAAGCGAATCATGTGCGCCGTGGTTAAGCGAAGATGGCAGACGGTGCAAGGCCGGGACGCAAAGATGGTAGGGTAATACCCCAAAGTGCGACACTTGACCCATTGGGATTCCGTGCCTATTGCATTGGCAGCGGGGCGAGATAGAGTGATCTACCAGTCTTGTTATTTTTAAAATCACGATGTTCCCGCGCGTCTTATTGATTTCCCTTATCATGTTGTCGAGTGTCGCACTCGCGCTGCTCTCCGTATCCTGCGGCGTGTCCGGTGCTCCAGTCACGCATCGGAAGGCAAGTCGAGTGCTGCACCAGTGGCATGACGGCGGGGGAGAGGGCAGGGTTTCAATCCGCATCAGCCTAACTGACCAGATCGCGGAAATCAAACGCGGCGACCGCGAAATCGGCTGGTGTTATGTGGCGACTGGCAAGGAAGGTCACGGAACGGCCCCGGGGAATTACAAGATCACGGAGAAGGTCGAGGACAAGTATTCGAATCTGTATGGCTGGTTTGAAGACGAGTTTGGAAATGTGACTAACGCCGACGCGCGATCTCGCGACCGGGTGCCGGAGGGGATGATTTACATACCGGCTCCGATGCCGCACTGGATGCGGCTTACTTCGTATGGCGTGGGGATGCACGGCGGCTTGATTCCCGAGCCGGGGAAACCGGCTTCACACGGCTGTATCCGTTTGCCGAAGGAGTTTGTACCGCTGCTTTTCGATGCCGTGGTGGTGGGCACGCCGGTGACGATCACCAACGAGCCGAGTCACCGCAGTCGTTGGGAAATCGAGGGGCATCCGCCGGACATGGTGTCCAAGAGAGTCGGCCCAGGGAGTTCCGGGGGGCTGCGGGTGGATGGCAGCGCGGATTCGGTGACTTATCGCAACGGTTTGCCGGATCGCCACTATTGATGGGGGGAAGCGCAGCGCTGCGCGGATTTACGGCTGGGAGGGGACGTAAAGCTCGGAGCCTTTTGCTAGAACGGTGGCGTCGGTGAGATCGAGTCCGTTGAGGGCGTTGAGGCGCTCGGTGCTGGTGCCGTGCCTGGCGGCGAAGGCCCCATAGGTCATCTCGGCATCGACGGCGACGGGGTGGAGTTTTTTGTCGAGAGGGGCCGGGGGCGCTTTTTCAATGGCGACTTGCTCGGCTGCGGCTAGCGCGGGGGCGGGAATGCTAATTTCCGCGATGGGTGATGTTTCCACCGGCTCGGGAGTGGGCGGCGGCGGGGGGGCGTCAGCGCGGAGCTTGATGACTTGGCCCGGACGGAGGGCAGTGGGCTTGACGCTGGGGTTTGCCGTAGCGAGGGCACCGGCACTGATTCCGTGCTTTCGAGAAATGCTCGAAAACGTCTCACCGGACAGCACCGTGTGGGTTCTATCACTGGTCTTGGGCGACGACACCGGGGCCGCCGCAGCTATTGCTGTAGCCGGGGCGCTGGCACCCGGGACCTTAAGTTTCTGGCCCGGCACGATGACGGAAGTGATTTTCAAGCCGTTGGACTTGGCAAGTTTCTCAGGACTGGTGCCGGCTTTGCGGGCGATTTTCTCAAGGCTGTCGCCGGCCTTGACGGTGTATGTCTCGGAGGCCGCGGGGTTGGCGATGGCCATCGCCTTGGTGGCAGCCGATAAAACCGGGGCGACCGGGGGGCGCAGGGTGGGTGAACCGCCGCGGTCGGAGCGCAGGTTGGTATTCTCGTTTTCTAAATGGCGTATTTGCCGTTCCTGCTCTTGGCAGAGCGCTCGAAGCGTTTCCAACTCTGATTTAGCCTGCACGGCGGGGCCGGAAAAAGCCATGGACAGCGTAGCGAACAGCAGGGGTGATTTCATGGTGGGAAAGCTTTTCCCGTTTCTTCAATTAAGTTCAAGCGAAATTAAGGTTTTCTTAACTACTGACGCTGTTTTGCTTCTGACAAAACGAACGCAAAAACGGGCGGCCCCGAAGGACCGCCCGTTGCGTGGGATTGGAGGTGCCGGGAGCGCCTCAGTTGGCGCGGCCGGTGTAGGAATTGTCCTCGGTCTTGACGTTGATTTTCTCGCCGACGTTGATGAACAGAGGGACTTGGACGATGAGGCCGGTTTGCATCACCGCTGGCTTGTAAACATTGTTAGCGGAGTCGCCTTTGACGCCTTCCGAGGACTCGGCCACGGTCATCACCATCGAGAGCGGCAGATCCACCGCGACGACGATGCCGTCGGCGACGAGCAAGTTGTAGAGCTGACCTTCGATGAGGTAGTTTTTAACGCCTTCAATGAGGTCCTCATAGACGACGGCGTCCTCATAGGTGTTCGGGTCGAGGAAATGATAGCCGCTGCTATCCTTGTAGGAATATTCGTGGGGAGTGCGCTCGAGGACAACGCCTTCGACGCTATCATTGGAGGTCATTCGCAGGTTGAAGACCTTCTTGGTCGCGACGCTGCGGATCGACATTTGGACGTAGGAAGCCATCCGTGGAGGGGTTTTGAGCTCGTGGTCGATGACGAGGCAGACTTCGTTGTTATGGCGGACGGCGTGTCCTTTGCGGAGGTTGATGATAGGTGTGCTAGCCATGATTTGTCGGTGGGGATAGTTCGGGATATGCGCTGAGGCAAGCCCGGAGTGGGGGAAAACGGTGACTCAGTCGCACTTCTGTTTGATCCAAGCGGCGAGTTTTAAATCGTCGTTGCCGACGGCCCAGAGTTGGCGCAAGAAATCGGCGGGGTGGGTGTCGCCATGGTTACTCAGAAATCTCCGATCGCCGCCGCAGCCAAACATCAAGTCCGGATCCAGCTCACCCCGAAGTTTGGCCCGACCCTTGGCGATGAGGCGGGGCAGGTAGGGCATGCCTTCGAGTTCGTCGCCGAAGGTTGGAACGTCGTCGCGGGTGAGCACCTTGTCGCTGGCAAGGCGTTTCTGAATGGTGAGGAAATAATCACGCCGCACCGCCGCGACGAGCAGCGCGGTCGAGATCGAAGGCGAGCCTTCGCCGCAGAAATCCTCGACGAAGTCGAAAAATTCGCGTGGCTGGCAACCGATGCTGGCAAGGAACACTAGGTCATCGGAGCTGTAATAATTTTCGAAATCCAAGTCGCCGGTATTGAAGGCGGCGACACAGCGGTCGAAGAGGGCGAGAAAAGTGTCGTTCCAAGTCATGGGGGTATCAGAGCGGAAAATCAGCCTTCCGCATGCTTTTTCTTTTCACCAGGAGCGATCGCGTCAATTGCGGCGAGCAGCCCTTCATTAGGCAACGGCGACTGGAGCGCGTCGAGCGAATCGTCTAACTGTGCCACCGTGCGGGCACCGATGATCGCCGAGGTGACGGCGGGGGAGCGCAGCGTCCACTGGATGGCGAGGTGGTTGAGCGCCATGCCGTGGGCGGCCGCGAGGTCGCCGAGCGCGCGGATTTTTTCCTGCTGGGCGGCGACTTGCTCGACCTGGAGAAATCCCTCGGCGCGGGCGGCGCGGGAACTTGCCGGAATGCCGTCCGAGTATTTCGGCGTGAGCATCCCTTGGGCGAGGGGACTGAAAACCACGCAGCCGATTCCCTCCTCCAACAGGTAGTCGAGGATGCCCTCGGTTTCCGGCCAGCGGTTGAGGATTGAGTAAGGCGGTTGATAGACCAAGCAGCGGATGCCCATTTCCTTGAGGATTTTCACGGCCTTTTTGAGCCGTTTGAGCGGGTATTTCGAAAGACCGACGTAGAGCGCCTTGCCGCTGCTGACGGAGCTGACCAGCGCCGACATCGTTTCCTCGAGCCGGGTGTCCGGGTCCGGGCAGTGCGAGTAGAAGACATCCACGTAATTTTGGCGGAGCCGCTTGAGCGACTGGTCGAGCGAGGCGAGCAGATGCTTGCGCGAGCCTTTCTGGCCGTATGGGCCGTGCCACATGTCGTGGCCGGCCTTGGTGGTGATGATGAGCTCGTCGCGATGGCTGGCGAAATCCTCCACCAGGATGCGCCCGACGTTTTCCTCGGCCGATCCCGGAGGCGGCCCGTAGTTGTTCGCCAAATCGAAATGAGTTATCCCGCGGTCGAAAGCGCGGCGCATGATGCGGCGTGCTTCCTGAAAATCATCGACGTGGCCGAAGTTGTGCCAAAATCCCAGCGAAATGGCCGGGAGCAGAAGACCCGAATCGCCGCAACGCCGGTAAGGCATGCGGCCGTCATAGCGTGCTGAATCGAACATGCTGCGAAATTGTCCGTCCGGCGACAGTTTGCCAAGCTCAACAATGTGACACTCCAGATGTTTCTCGCCTTTGGCTGGAGACCGTCGCAGAACGGATGCGAAACCATCGCGGGCGGGCCGATCTCAAGCATTTTTCATCTTGCGTCCACCGCACGGTTTTAAAGATCCTGACTGTGCCTGCAAAACTGCGGATCAAGCCTCATGAATCTCCCTTTTGCCCGCATCACCACCATCGCGCTGGGAAACCGACGATCGCCGAAATCGACTATGAGCGCCGGAACGAATACGCGTGGTATGGGACGTGGCCGCAGTCTCTGTTGGAAAAAGACTATCCTGCGTGGAAGAAACGGGTGAGATAAAAGCGGCGCTCCAGTAGGCCGGGGAAAAAGGATTCGACCTTTGGGCGAGGAGCCTCAGAATCCGGCCATGCCCGGTCGCGAAGATCTCAAAAACTTGTCCCTACTCGGGAAATCCGAGAACCGCCTGCCTGCCAGCCCCGACGAGGCGGAGCTCGATGTTTTCCCGAATTTGCGGCCAGGCCGACGCTATTGGATCACGCTGAATTGCCCGGAATTCTCCTCGCTATGCCCGGTCACCGGCCAGCCGGACAGCGCGAAAATCGTCATCCGCTACGTGCCGGGCGAGGTTTGCGTGGAGACGAAGAGCTTGAAATTCTACCTCGCCTCGTTCCGCAACCAACCAGCTTTTAACGAGGAAATCGTCAACCGAATCCTCGACGATTTGGTGGCCGCCATGAAGCCACAGGAAATCATCGTCCGCGGCGAGTTCGCCCCGCGCGGCGGGATCCAGCTGACGACGGAGGCGACTTACCCGGACACTGCGAGATGAAAGTCAGCGTGTTGCTGAGCGGCGGGATGGATTCGGTCGCCGCGTTTTACGAAGTGCTCGGCACGCACGAGGTGGTCGCTTGCTTGTCGTTTGATTACGGCGCGAAGCACAATGCGCGCGAGATTCCGTTTGCGAAATTGCATGCTGATAGGGCCGGCGTTCTCCATCAGATAATCCCGCTGGATTTCATAAACCGCCTGTTCAAATCCGATCTGCTCCAGTCCGGCGGTGAGATCCCGGACGGCCATTACGCGGAGGCATCCATGAAGCAAACCGTGGTGCCTTTCCGCAACGGGATCATGCTCGCCATCGCCACCGGCTACGCCGAAAGCATCGGAGCGGAGAGCCTGGTGATCGCCGCGCACTCCGGCGATCACGCGATCTATCCGGACTGCCGCGAGCCGTTCATGCAGGCGATGGCGACCGCGATGGGCGAGGGGACTTACGCGAAAATCCAACTGCTGCGCCCGTTCATCGCCATGGACAAGACCGCGATCGCCCGCCGCGGCGTGGAGCTCGGCATCGATTTCTCTGAAACCTGGTCCTGCTATAAAGGCGGCGAAATCCACTGCGGCACTTGCGGAACTTGCGTCGAGCGGCGAGAGGCGTTTATTCTCGCCGGCTTGCCAGATCCCACGCGCTACGAGCGGACTCCAGCGCTTCCGAAGATGAATTGAGAGTGGATGGGAATCACGTCATGGCACCGGCCAGCCGGTTTTTGGATCCAGCACGACGACATCGAGATGCTTGCCGTCCCGTAGCGGCTTAAAGCCTTTTGCATCGGTCGTGAGCACCGTAGCTCCGCTGACTGTATTCCGCGAATGCCCGGTAGATCCGTTCGTCGGTCAGATCGATCACGACCAGCTTTTTACGGACTTCGGACAATTTCTGCCGCCGCGCATCGCCCCACTTGCTGCTCATTGCAAAGGCCTCGATCTCACCCAGCGTCACTTCGCACACCAACGGACGAAAAACGGATGTCGTCAATCCAAACTGACCGTCGATGGTTGTGCAAACGCCGCTGCCACAGTGCAGCAGCACATTGGTATCCAGAAGGTAGTAGCCGCCACTCATCAGTCCATCGCTTCCATGGCAGTGAGAAATTCCTCATCCGATTCCTCGGCCGGAATCATGCCCAGGAGTTCTTTGTAGGGAGAGGACCCCGGTCGGGTCCGCACGGCGGCTGCGTAATCCGCGACACCGGGTAGCGGCAGGGTGGAGAAATAGGAGTCAACAGCGCCAGCCGCAGCAATCGCATCGGCATCGATTCGCAACAACTTGCCCGAGGGGCGGAACACGGCCAATCCCTCAATCACCACATCCTTGTCGAGGAAACCCGCCAGACCGGCGAATTCATCGGCATTCCACAGGGCGGTGACGGGCGTGCCATCCTCCAGATACAAGCCCATGACCTTGCGGCTCACTCCCAGCATGTCCAGCTTGGCGCACAGCCTCACCCGGCGCGATGGCGGGGTTTGTCTCCGGAGTTGATCCGAGGCATCGATCAAAAGCAGGTCGATCTGCGCCTGCTGTGCGGAGCCTCCATCGATCCGGATCGACTCCACTCCGCGCTTCAACGCGGTCCGGTAGCTTGCGAAGCGGTTGAGAAGTCCGTGGTCGAAGCGGCTGCTGTCCTCCTGCTTGTTCCGGACATCGCCCAAGGACAGGGCCAGTAAATCGAATGCCGTTTGCTCCGGCTGGGGACCGTCATCCCAGAGTTGGCGCTGCTCGAACAATTCCGAAGCCACGTCGCCGAATCGGGCGACCTGAAAGTGCAGTTGGGTCACCTCATCTCCGCTTCCTTCCATGCCGATAAAGCGAACATCCGCCGCAGCCTCAAGGCCTCGGGGAATCCGTCCGCGCGTGCGGCTGGCGTGCAGGAAACCCATTCGCACGGAATCGACCAGCGTGTCATGCAATCGCGACAGCACCGGCCCCACCAATTCAGGACGCGGTCTAGCACCGAGCCCGGAAGGCCCGTAAATTTCAAAAGTCCGCTCTACCAAGTGAATTCCCATTGTTTTGCCAAACGAAGGCTAATCCCGCTCATGAATCAGTTCCAAGTGCAATCCGCCGTACATTGGATTGCACCACGGCTCACCCGCCTTCCACCATCGCGATTTCCTCGGGGGTGAGTTGGTAGAGTTGGTAGATGATGGCGTTCAGTTCGGCTTCGCGGGTAGCGATGGTTTGGGTGAGGTGGGTGATTTCGGAGTCGAGGGTGAGGATGCGGGCGCGGAGCGGTTCTTCCGTGGTGTGGCGGAGGGTGAGGAGGTGTTTGAGGAGGCGGGTGGAGTTGAAGGATTCGGTGACGTTGAGGTTGCGGAGGACGTGGCGCCATTGGGCGGCGGTGAAGGGCAAATGGAGACGGTCGTAGTGACGGAGTACTTCGCGGCCGCCGATGTGGAGGGCGAGCTCGTCCTCCTCGTTGGTGACGGTGATGGCAACGCCGGGTTGGAGCAGGGCGTCGAGGGTTTCGAGCCGTTCTTGGAGAGCTTTGGCGTGGCGTTCCTTGGCCCAGGCGGTGAGGGCGCGGCCTTGGAGTCCGGCGGGCGCTTCGGGAGATTCCTTCCAAGTGGCGGGAGTGCCTATGTCCGACCAGAGGCGGTCGGGCTGGAGGGTGATCGAGGCGGTTTGGGCGCTGTGGAGGCGCTGGTCGAGCTTGGCGATGGTGTCGCGGCGAAGGGTGTGGAGTTCCTGCAACTCGCGGGCACGAGTGCCGACTTCCGCGCGCTGCTCGGGGGACGCGTCGGGAATGGGGAGCGGGGCGAGAAACTGGCGATCAGCTTGGAAGTAGCCGCTTGATTTGGGGCGTGCAGAGCGACGGAAAACGAAATCAGCAACCGGTGCGTTCAGAATGCCCAAGAGAAACCAGCTCACATCCACACGGCAAGTAATTCCAAACATGTTGTTGTCGTGGAGGTAAAAAGCCGCATCCTTATCGTAAAAAAGTCTCAATGATGGAACAAGTCTAGCAGAGCAGATTTTTTTTAGTTCCTGCTTGTCGAGATTTTGGTTCCTTCCAAATCGATACCACTGATCATCATCAAAACTGCGACTCTCACGCTGGCGTAGTGTATCCTCATGCGAACGAAGATAAGCCCACGCCATAGGAAAGCGAGATGCCATCTCTGCATGGCTGAATAACGTTACTCTAAGAAGTTTCTGTTCCTCCTCTGTAGAATCAACTTGATTTACGTTATATGGAAATAGGAGATATTTTTCGGTATTCGGGCTTTGATAACGCTTGGATTCTGGTCCTGAAACGAGAGGTCGCATCAGCGCATCTTCAATTTGGACATTATCTCCAGCACGACTTTCATAGAGGTTGTCCGAAACCCGCTTGAGTTGATAGATGGGATCGGCGCTTGTTTGCACGCCGACTGAAATGCTCTCGCAGAAGTCCTCAAGCTTGCCGCAATTAAGCGCGAGTCGGTTGATAAGGGCTCGCTCTGCCTTCGGCGCAAGAATCCACGCATCCTCCTCCGGCAATTCATCATAGGGGATTTGGTCGGCGTTTTCCCACTGGATGGCGGCGGCGTTGCCGTCGGGGGCGAAGGCGCAGGTGAGGGCGGGGACGGCGGAGCCGCGGAAGAACTGGAGGGAGGTGTAGGTGATGGCTTCGTCGAAAATCTGGTGGCTTTTGAAGTCGAGCCAGCGGTCAAGGGTGCGGGTGCGGCGGATGAGCTGGCGGAGGGGCTTGCCGTATTCGTTGACCATCCAGACATTGGGGGCGATGTAGCCCATGCGGCCTTCGGGGCGGAGGAGCCGGACGCCCTTTTCGATGAAGGGGAGATAGATGTCGAAGTTGCCGCTTTGGGTGCTGGCATACACTGGGGTGCCGTCGGGGTTTTTTGCCTCGACGAGATAAGCGGCGCAGTCGGCTTGGG
>JAYSYA010000198.1:0-10924 GCA_043716765.1 Akkermansiaceae bacterium | reverse complement strand
TGACCTGCGACGTGAACACCTACTGCATCGGCATCGCAGCATCCATGGGTTCGGTCCTCCTAACCGCCGGCACCAAAGGCAAACGTTTCTGCCTGCCTAACTCCCACGTCATGATCCACCAAGTTTCTGGCGGAGCACAGGGCACGGCTTCCGACGTCGAGCGCACCATTGGCTTCATGTTTAATCTCAAAAAGCGCCTCAATGGCATCATTGCCTTTCACACCGGCAAATCCATCGAGCAGGTCGAAAACGACTCGGACCGCGACAACTACATGACCGCCGAGCAATCCGTCGCCTACGGTCTCGTGGACAAAGTCCTCGAAAGCCGCAAACAGCTGCCTGACGCCGTCGTCGCCGCCATCGAGGAGAAAAAGCCAGAAGCTTGATCTACCCAATTTCACATCCCCTATCTGACATCACCCCATGGCCCGCGCTTCAAATCTGACGATGTGCTCCTTCTGCGGAAAGAGCCATTCAGAGGTTAAAAAACTGATCGCCGGTCCCGGTGTCTATATCTGCAACGAGTGCATCGAGGTTTGCTCCAACATCCTCGAAAAGGAACTCGGCGGCACTCCGGCCAAGGGCAAAACCCCGGCGGAAAAGCCGGGGTTCAAGATCCCCTCCCCGGCATCCATCTTGGCAAAACTCAACGAACATGTCATCGGCCAAGAAAATGCCAAAAAGGTGCTCTCGGTCGCCGTTTACAACCACTATCAACGCCTCCGCCAGGACCAGGCGAAGATCAGTGACGAGTTCAAGGACGTAGAGATTGAAAAGTCGAACATCATGCTGCTCGGCCCGACAGGTTCGGGAAAAACGCTGCTCGCCCGCACGCTGGCCCGCGTGCTCGACGTGCCGTTCTGCATCGTGGACGCCACCACGCTCACCGAAGCCGGCTACGTCGGCGAGGACGTGGAAAACATCATCCTGCGCCTGCTGCAGGCGTCCGACTTCGACGTCGCCCGCGCCGAACGCGGCATCATCTATGTGGACGAGATCGACAAGATTGGGCGCAAGACGGAGAACGTCTCGATCACCCGCGATGTCTCCGGTGAGGGTGTCCAACAGGCTCTTCTCAAGATTCTCGAAGGCACCATTTGCAACGTCCCGCCGCAAGGTGGCCGCAAGCATCCCCAACAGGAATACATCCAGGTCAACACCGAGAAGATCCTCTTCATCGTCGGCGGCGCGTTCGTTGGTCTCGAAGACATGGTCCGTCGTCGTTTGGGCAGCAATACCCTCGGTTTCCACGCGGACACCTCCAAGGAAAACTTCGACGATCCGTCCGTGAACGTCTTGGAAAAAGTCCAGCCGGAGGACCTGCTTCACTTCGGGCTCATCCCGGAATTCATCGGCCGCATTCCGGTGATTTCCGCGCTCAGGAAGCTGACCGAAGCCGAACTGATTTCGATTCTCACCGAACCTAAGAACGCGCTCGTGAAACAATACGGCAAACAGCTCGCCATGAACGGCGTGAAGCTGCGAGTCACGCGGGACGCCCTCCAAGCGCTCGCGGAAGAAGCCGTCCGCCGCGGCACCGGAGCCCGCGCCCTGCGCTCGATTTTTGAAAAACTCATGCTCGAAGTCATGTTCGACATACCTTCGCGGGAAGATATCGACACCGTGACGATCAATCGCCAGGTCGTGACCGGCGAGCGTCCTCCCAGCATCCGGCGCAAGCGGGCGGACCAAGACGCTGCCTGATTAAATCGAAAATTCCTTTGCCCGTTTGTCCTATCCATTCACTGCCTGTCAGTGCCTGGTTTTCCGATGGCAATCCGGGCTTGATTCGCCGATTGGGATGGCTAATCTGCTGACGCGCTGTGCGTTAGTCGCCCAGTTGCATAGCAACCAACAACCAAATAACTACATGAACACCGTTAAACTCCTCGTCATCGCTGCAGCAGCTTCCATCCTTGCTGCTTCCTGCTGCCCAAGCGCTCCAGCTCCGGCACCGGCGCCAGTACAATCCTCCAAGTAATTCAACTTTTAAGAGCCCGGCCCGCCTCCATGGTGGACCGGGCTTTTTTGTGTCTCGAAGCTGCTCAGGTTCTGTTGGAGGCATTTCGCACTTTCCCCGCCGCCGTGGCTGGCTAGGCTCATGACCATGTTGATAGAATCCATCACCGCTATCGTCACCCTATTGGGGTCTCTTTCACCCTGCAAGGAGCCCCGCCAAACCGGTTGTTATTCTTCACCAAGTCCAGTGGCTTCGAACATGAAGTGATCTCATGGAAAAAAGGCCCCGACCGCTACCTCAACCACGGCAAGGATGCCGATCCTTATGTCTGCATGCTTGGTGACGAGTTCATCATCCACGGTGCCCAGCAGGTGGCCACGAACAAGGTCATTAACAAAACGTTTCCGGGTTTTGAGGAGGCCGGCGACAGCCTTGCGTTCCATGATGAATGGTATTCGCTCAAGGATTTCGACCCCGACATCCGCGCCCTAACCGTCACCAATTCACCCGCCATGGCCATCGCGACGACCTCTGGACCAACCCAACTTTTCAAACATCCTCATCGGCGCCATCCGCTGGACCACCCGCGAGGTGAACGCCGCCGTGCCCCCGAACCTCACGACCGCCGCTCCGGCGTGAAACCCAAAAAGTAATCCCGAGAAAATTCAAACTCTGAAATTTTGGTTCCACCGATCTTTCCGCGCTTTGCCGGTTGCGCGGATTCGCTGGCGTGCCAAACTGCCGACTCAAATCGATGACAACTGATAACTTGCAAGAGCGGATCGCGGGGACAAGTGGCTGGATCCAAGCAGTGAAGGAGGAAATGGGCCGGGTCCTCGTCGGCCAGGAACGATTGGTGGACCGCTTGCTTATCGGGCTGCTCTGCAATGGCCACATCTTGCTCGAAGGCGTCCCTGGACTGGCCAAAACACTTGCGGTCAAGGCGCTTTCCGGCTCATTGCACGCCAGCTTCGCCCGCTTCCAGTTCACTCCCGACCTCCTTCCCGCCGACTTGGTGGGCACGATGGTTTACCACCCGCAGGAAACCAAATTCGAGCCAAAGCTAGGACCGATTTTTAACAACCTGATTCTCGCCGATGAAATCAACCGCGCTCCAGCAAAGGTCCAATCCGCATTACTCGAGGCGATGCAAGAGCGGCAGGTGACACTCGGAGACCGCTCGTATCCCCTGCCCAAGCCCTTCCTCGTGCTGGCCACTCAAAACCCCATCGATCACGAAGGCACCTATCAACTTCCCGAAGCGCAGCTCGACCGCTTCCTCCTCAAGGTGACGGTCGGCTATCCATCGAAGGACGAGGAATTGGAAATCCTCGAAAAAATGGCGACCTCGACCCCACCCTATCAGACGAAATCAGTGGCGACTCCCGAACAGGTATCGGCCTCACGGGAACTGGTCAACGAGGTTTACATCGACCCGGCAATCCGGAAATACATCGTCCAAATCATCCACACGACGCGCTTCCCCGGACTGGTAGATGCACCGCTGAAGAACCTCGTCCGCTCCGGCGCCTCGCCGCGCGGCACCATCAACCTTGCGCTAACGGCTCGGGCTCGGGCCTTCATGCAAGGCCGCGCGTTCGTCACGCCGCAGGACGTGAAGGACATGGCACTCGACGTCCTGCGCCACCGGATCCTCCTCACCTACGAGGCGGAGGCGGAGGAAATAACCACCGACTCGGTGATCGAGCGAATCATGCACAAAGTCGCCGTGCCGTGATGATCTGAAATTTTAAATTTCGAATCTCCAATCAAAAGTGTTCACGGACGAACAGATCGAGGAAATGATGGCGCGCGTGCGCAAGCTCGAGCTCAAGGCCCGGCGCCTCGTGCGCGAGTCGTTCTCCGGCGAATATCTATCATCATTTCGCGGCCAGGGACTGGATTTCGACGATTTCCGCGAATACCAGCACGGCGACGAAGTCCGCTTCATCGACTGGAACGTGACCGCGCGGATGAACATGCCGTTTGTGAGGAAATTCCGCGAGGAACGCGAGTTGTCGGTGGTGATTGCCGTGGACGTCTCCGGCTCCGCCGACTACGGCAGCGTCTCGCTGAGCAAGCGCGAGGTCGCGGCCGAGACCGCAGCGGTGCTCGGATTCAGCGCGCTGCACAACGGCGACAAGGTCGGCCTGCTCATCTTTTCCCACGAGCCGATCCTTTTCATCCCGCCGGAAAAAGGCAGCCGCCACCTTCTGCGGATGATCCGCGAAATCCTCGTCGCAAAACCTAAAAAGCCCGGCACATCAGTATCTGCAGCCTGCGATTTTCTCGTCCAAACCTTGCGCCGGAAGTCGGTGATTTTCCTCATCTCCGACTTTTTCTCCGACCCCCTGGAAAAGCCCATCGGCAAGCTGGCGAAGAAACACGAAACCATCGCGCTGCGCGTCCTCGACCCGCTGGAAGCCAAGCTGCCGAAGGCTGGCAAGGTCGTGATGATCGACCCGGAAAGCGGCTTGGATACGCTGGTGAACACCAGCAATCCGAACCTGCGGATGGGCTACGCCAAACTGATGAAGAGACAACTCGAAGGCGTGGCGGCGATTTTTAAAAAGCACGGCATCGACTCGGCCGACTTGAAAACCGACGGCGACACGCTGGCCGCGCTCCACCAGCTTTTGAAAAAACGCAGCCGCAAACGCGCCGGATAGAATGGACGAGAAATCCGGCAGTTTTGAATTATTGGAACCGAGCTCGCCTGAGGTCTTGGTCCCGGATTCATGGCTCGAGCCATGGATGATGGCTGTGGCAGTCGCGCTTCTGGGCGTGGCGCTCGCGGTTCTGATTTTTAAAAGAAAGAAGGCCGCGGCTCCCGATCCGTTAGCCACGCGACGGGCAGCCTACGCGGAAGCCGCCGCAGCCTTGCAGGAAATCGGCACCGTCCCGGCGCGGGACGCTGCGGTGCGCTCGTCCCTGATCCTCCGGCAATATCTTTCCACCGCTGCGGGTGACCCCGCCTTGTTCGAAACCCACGAGGAAACCATTTCCCGGCACGACGCGCTGAAGGATTTTTCGGAAGAAGCCCGCACGGCCACCAGCCGGGGATTCGCCCGGCTCGCGGCCTTCAAATACGCCACGGAAATTCCCGACTCGAAGTCCGGCGAAGTTGTCGCCGAATCACGTGAGCTGCTAGAAACCCTGCACCACGGATTCCGGACATGAACGCGTTTCTCGAACACTTCCGTTTCGCGCAGCCCGGCTGGCTCTTGCTGCTCCTGCCGGCATTTCTGTTGCTCGCGCTCCGCCGCGGAAAAGGCTCGGAGGCAGCAGTGGTATTCCCCAACCTGTCAGTTCTCGTCAGCCTCGGACACCAGGTCCGGCGGGTGGCTTGGAGTCTCGGACTGCCGCTCGCCTACCTCGCTTTGTTCTTCTCTATCATCTCCATGGCCCGCCCGGTCTGGCGCAATGAATATCAAAGCCGCTCGGCCAGCGGCATCGACATCATGATCGCCTTCGACGTCTCGCTGTCGATGGACATCGATGACTTCGTCGATCAAGGCGAGCGGGTGAAGCGCATCGATGTCGCTAAAAAAGTGGTCGATGACTTCATCGGCCGCCGTCCGGAAGACCGCATCGGCCTGGTCGCCTTCGCCGGCAGGCCGCGGGACGCCAGCCCGATCACTTTGGACCACCGCTGGCTGAGAAGATCGCTAAACGAACTCCGCCTGAACGACCAGCGCGACATGGGCACCATCAAGGAACAAGGCACCGCGATCGGCTCCGCCCTCGCCGCCGCCGCCGTCCGCTTGGAAGCCCGCGACGCGAAGAGCAAAATCATCGTCCTCATCACCGACGGGGCGAGCAACTCGGGGAAAATTTCGCCGATCGAGGCCGCCGAGCACGCGAAAACACTCGGCATCAAGATCTACACGGTGGCCATCGGTACGACGGAGGGCCGGGTGGACCCGAGCATCATGCGGTTTCCCTATCAGGAATTTGATTTGCCCACTCTCAAGAAAATCGCGGAGATGACCGGTTCTGAGCACTATTGGGCGCAGGACCTCGCCGCGCTGAAGAAGACCTTTACCACCATTGACAACCTTGAAAAAACAGATGCGAAGAGCCTGACCGTGATCGATGATACCGAGCTGTTTCCTTGGTTTGTCGGCGTCACCTTGCTCGCCGCCTTGGGCTCTGCGGTTTACATGGCCCTGAACCCACCTCCCTCCGCCTGACCTTATGAATTTCGCCCAACCCGGCTGGCTCGCCTTGTTGATCCTGCTCCCCATCTTAGGAGTCGGCGCGTTCTGGGCGTCCCGCCTGCGGCGGCTGCAGTGGGCCGCCTTCGTTGCACCGCGGCTTAGGGAATCCTTGCTCAAGCGCGGCAGTTCGCTGCCCCGGTGGCTCGCGTTTTTTTTCATCCTAACCGCCTGTGCGGCTCTCATCATCGCGGTCGCCCGTCCCCGCGGCGACGCCGGCACCCGAACCGAAAAGACGCTAGGCAGGAATATCATGATCGCCCTCGATATTTCCAAAAGCATGCGGGTCAGCGACGTCAAACCGGACCGGCTGACCCGGGCGAAAATTGTCATCTACGAACTGATGGAAGCGATGCCTAACGAGCGCATCGGTTTCCTCGGATTCGCCGGCAACCCCTACGTTTACGCACCGCTCACCATCGACCACAGCGCCGTGCGCGAGACCATCGAGCAGATCGATGAAACCTGGGCCCCGCTCGGCGGCTCTGATCTCGCCGCCGCCGTCCATCTCGCGACCGAGACCTTGAAGAAAACTGGCCAGAAAAACAACGCGCTCGTCATCCTCAGCGACGGCGAAAAGCACGAGGGCGACCTCGACGCGATGATTGCGGAAGCCGAGCGGTCCGGCGTTTACATCATCGCCATCGGAGTCGGCACCGAGGACGGCGGCTTCGTTCCGAATCCCGATTTCCCTAACGGCCAGATGGTAGATCGCGCGGGCCAAACCGTCATCAGCCGCCTGCAAGGGGACGTGATGCGCAAACTGGCGGAAGGCACCAACGGCCGCTTCGCCATCGCCGGCTCGGGGCTGGATTTGCCCGCGATGGTGAAATCCGTGGTGCAGGGACTGGATGCCTTTGAAATGGAAGGCCGCGAACGCCGCGTCTCGATTGAGTTCTATCAATGGTTAATTTTCCCAGCGATCCTGTTCCTTTTCGTCTCCATCGTCGCGGGCACCCGCTGGAAAGGCATCCGCGCTGCGATTCTCCTGACCGGCGGCTTCGTAACACTCAACCACGCGCAAGCCGACGACGCATCCGACGCCAAGACCGCGCTGGCCGGGCAACGTTACGAAGAAGCCCGCGACGCCTATCACAAGCTCGCCGGAGAATCAAAATTCCGCGAGACCCAAGCCCGCTACCGCCTCGGCGAGGCAGCAGCTGCCTATCGCGCGGGGGACTTCCGTGGCGCACGCACCGCCTTCAGCCAGTCGCTGTTGTCAAGCGACTCGGTAGTCCAGGCGAGCGGGCACACGGGCATTGGAAATTCTTTGTTTCAACTCAGTTGGAAAAGCCTCTCCGGCGATGCCTACCCTAGCAACCCGCAGGCGGTCCCCGACCTCGCCCGCTTCGACACCATCGTCAAGGAAGCCCTCGCCAAACTGCGCGAATCCGAATCCCCTGAGGAAGGCGAAGCGGGCGGACATGTCAAATTCCAGTCGCTTGTTACCAATTGGGCGGATGCCGTTAGGCACTATGATTCCACGCTTGCCCTGTTTCCGTCTGATAAAGTCGCCCGCAAAAACCGCGAGTTGACAATGACCTATCTCAAGCGTCTAGCGGAATTATTGGATCAGGAAAAACAAGACACCGAGCAATCCATACCGCAGCCCCAAGCCGGCGAAGGCCAGCCCGAACAAGGCGAAGGTGACTCGAAAGAAGGAGAAGAGGGTGAAGGCGACACCAAAAAACCCGGCGAAAAAGGCAACGGCGAGAAGGAGCCCAAAGACGGCAAAGGCGATGAGGAGAAGAAGAACGACGGCCAGAAAGGCAAGGACAAGGATAAGGAAAAAAGCGACGAGAACAAAGAAGGCGAAAACCCTAACGAGTCTCCTCAGGAACGCGCCCACCGGATTCTCAAAGAAAACGCGGACCTCGAAAAAGGCCCGCTCACCCCCGGCCGGCGCGAGTTCCGGGACGCGGAGAAAGATTGGTAACATCATGAACACTTCGAAAAATTTCATCCGAGCCTTCCTCACCCTCGCGGCTTGGTTGCTCATCAACACCCATGCCGGGAGCCAAACGACCAGTCGGCTTTCCACCTCCTTTCTCGCCCGTGGCGAGCAAGCCCTGCTCGAAATTTCCGTGGCCGGTGGCCAGCCTAACAAAATACCCGAGCCAACCAAGATCAGGAACATCGCCATCCAACCCTCCGGCCGAGGCCCTCAAACAAGGATGATGCCCGGCAGGAAGCTGGAATATGTATTCGACTACATCGTTTCCGGCTATGAAACCGGCAAGTATGTCATCCCGCCGATCGAGGTGATGGTGGACGGCAGCAAAGTGCTAACTGAACCCCTCGATTTCGTGATTTTCAATCCGGATGAGCTCCAATGGTCCGAAGTCCAAGCGGGCGGAAAAGCCATCCGCTACGCCAGTTCGTTCCGCGTCCTGAACCACCAGCCGTTCGAAAACGAAACCACGACCACTGAAATCAAAGTGTTTGTTCCCGAAGAGATGGTCATCGAAGATTGGGGAATTCCGGATTTCGAGCGTGACGGCGTGGCGGCATGGCGGTTCCAACCGTCGCTGATGCGCAGCAGGATCAACCTGTTGGGAATGCGCTACGTCTCGGTGGCCTACCCGAGCACGATCACCCCGACCCGCAGCGGAAAAATCGGGATTGGCCCGGCCAGAATCCGGTTGATGACCCGCGAAATGGTCATGGACCCCTTCCCTAGCCAAGTCAGCGCGGAAATCTATCTGCAGGTGCCCAAACTTGGAATCGAGTCCATCCCTCTACCCAAAGGCGCGCCCGAGGGATTTGAAAACGCTGTGGGCAACTTCCGACTGAGCACCAGCACCACCGCGACCGAGGTCCAAGAGGGCGACCCAATCTCCGTCGACCTCATCGTCAGCGGCAGTGGCAATCTCGACACGCTGAGGCCGCCGAAACTGGAAAATCCCACCGGTTGGAAAATCTACGGCACCACCACCGAACAACGTGGCGACGAGCGCCGCCAACTATCCGGTAGCGTCGTTTTCCACCAAGCCATCCGCCCCTTGGAAATGAAATCGGAAATCCCGCCATTCCGCCTGGCCTACTTCGACCCGAAGGACGAAACCTACAAAACTCTAACGTCCGAACCCATCGCGCTGAAAATGCGACCGAACACCTCGCCGGGTGTCAACCCCGCCGCCCCCGTCCTGGCCCTGCCAGTCCCCTTCGAACGCATGACCGATATTCTAGCAGTTCTCCGCCCGGCGCAACTCACCGTGCCCTCTGCCCCCGCGATTCCCGGATGGCTCGGCCACTTGGCAGGCGCGTTGCTCGCACTCACCCTCATTGCCAAGGCGCTCTGGATGCGCTACGCCCCGCGCCTCATGAAAAACCCCGCCCGCCACGCGCGGATTCGTGAGCTGCGGGAAATCGAAAAAACCCCGCCCGCCGATGACACGGATTTTCTCAAATCCGCCGGAGCGTTTATCGAGCGTCACCTCGGTGAAAATCCGAGCTCAGACATCCAAGCCATCCTTGCCGAGCGCGACGCCGTTTGCTTCCTGGCCAGTAAGCCGAAAGCCGCGCTCGATCCAAACCGCCGCAATCAAATCCTCAAGCTGCTCCGCCAAGCGGCGCTAGCGTTCGCCTTCATCGCCGCACTCGGTTTCGGCCCCCACGCACGGGCGGACACAGCCACCCAAGCGTTAGAAGCCTACGAGTCCGCGAGATACGACGACGCCGTGAAGCTCTGGCTCGGAGCCGGAAACTACGAACAACTCTCCGCCGACACGCTCTACAATATTGGCAACGCCTGTTATCGTTCCGGCTCGTCCGGCCACGCCGCGCTTTATTACCGCCGCGCTCTCGCCCGCGATTCCAGCCACCAGGAGGCCCGCCAGAACCTCCGTTTTATCGAGCGGAAACACGGAGCCATCATCGTCCATCGCCCTGATTACCAATACGCGCTCGCCCGGTTCCCCCTCTCTGCCTGGCAGACTACCTGTTGGACCGGCCTTTGGCTTTGCGGCCTTGCCCTGCTCGTCTTCCCCGCGACCCGGCCCGGCGCGCGCCTGCGGGTCGCCGCCGTCGCCGCCCTCGTGCTGGCTCCCCTGCTAGTATCCATTGGCGCGCTCGGCTGGCGTTATTTCCCGAACGACGCCGAATTCGCGCCGCTCGCCAAACAAGCTGTCATCATCGCGGAACAAACCGCGCTCCACACGGACGCCGCCCGCACCGCGCCCGAGGTCATCGACGCGCCGCCCGGCTCGCTCTGCGAAATTATCACCGAGTCCGGCCGCTGGGCCTATGTCGCCTTCGCCTCCAAAACCCGCGGCTGGGTGCCCGTCGAATCTATCGAAAAAGTCGTCCCGGAAAAAGCCCCAGAGCCGCCGAAGTTCCGCAAGCCCAAAGCCGACGGAAAGACCGCCTGAACCCGAAGTCACCGATGACGAGGCGAAACTGATTCGTTCCCTGGCAAAACAGGAACGGATCAGCCTGTCGGAATATCTTCGCCGCCGGGCCAAGGACGCGGGACCGACTCCCGAACCACCGCAGCCGGTGCGTTGTGAATTCACCGGCGCGATGATTTTCGACTCGTCTTTTAAACAACCACCGCTGACCACGGCTTCCGTCCGTGAAATGCTCTCCGATTTCCCGTGATGAGCTACCTGCTCGACGTTAACGTTTTGGTCGCCTGGGGCTGGTCCGACCACACGGACCACCACCGTGCCGCAGCATGGATTGGAAAAATGATAGCGAAACGCGGCGTCACTCTCGCCACCTCGGCGATCCCGGAACTAAGTTTTAT
>JAYSYA010000197.1:0-1206 GCA_043716765.1 Akkermansiaceae bacterium | reverse complement strand
TCGCGCGCGTCGCCTACGACCTTCATGTCGCGTTCCCTGTTCAGCGCGCTGATGAGCCCAAGCGCGACCATGAAATGATCGTCCACGACAAGGATGCGGAGGGGCTGTGTTTTCACGATGGATGGGGTTCTAAGTTTGAAGTTCCGGATCGGGGCAGTCTGATGGAAACGCGGCAGCCACTATTTCCATCAGCGTCAATCGTCAACTGGGAGCCAATCCTCTCCGCGCGCTCCTGCATTCCTAGCAGGCCGAAATGTGAACCGCTAAGGCGATCCAGCGAGCCGGGCGAAAACCCATGGCCGTCTTCGGCGATGCTTAAACAAGTCGCATCGGGTCCCACATCCAACGCGATTACGACATGGCCCGCGCCGGCGTGTTTGAGCGCATTGGCGAGCGCTTCTTGCGCGATCCGGAACAACTGGAATTCGGTGTCCAAGGGAAATGAGTTGTAGTTCGGATCAATCCTAACAGCCACGACCGGTCCGGAAGATGAGGCAACGCCCTGCGCCAGAATTTCGAGTGCGGGACCGAGGCCCTCGGTTTCCAAAACCTCGGAACGCAAATCCCAGACGGACCGCCGCGCCTCGGACCGGGTATGGCGCAACATCCTGCGGGCGAGCGTGACGATTTCCGAGGCTGCCTTGGGATCATGGCGGATGATCTGTTCGGCATCGTCCAGTTGCAGTGCCACGCCCACCAGATGTTGTTCGAGGGTATCATGCAGGTCACGTGCAAGCCGGTTGCGCTCGTGGTGGATGGTTTCGCTGCGCAGCTTGCTGGAAATCACCGTCATTTGCTTGTCCACCTTGCGATGGAGAAGCAAATTCCAGATCAAGGCAAACGCGAGCACCACGGCAATCCCGCCGAGCGCGAGCCATAGTCTCCCCGGCGTCCACCAAGGCGCGGCTTTCGTGATGGTAACATCGCCCGGATTTCTCAACCAGAGGTGGAAACCACTGATCGTGGGGGAGTTGGTGCCGGGTTTGCGGGGCGTAAATTCAGGTTCGCACACGCCCCGAATCGCCACTTCGGAGCCGACCTGCCATGGGGGCTGCCAGGTGACGTTGGGCATGGGCAGGTGTGCCCGGAAGACCTCGCCTCCCGACGTAAGGAAGAGCGTCCAGTGCCCCTCGCGGCTCCGTCGCTCGATTTGGCGCAACCCGCCGCGGATTTCCACAAGGCGGCCGAAATGATCGACATCCACCA
>JAYSYA010000196.1:0-11088 GCA_043716765.1 Akkermansiaceae bacterium | reverse complement strand
GTAGGTGATGTCGGCTTCATAGGCCTCGCGGCGTTCATGCTCGACGAGATTGGGGACGATCACCCCCACGGTCAGCCCAAGGAAGCGATAGACCTGTCCCATCCATTCGGCGTCGCGGCGGGCGAGGTAGTCGTTGACGGTGACGACGTGGACGCCGAGGCCGGTAAGGGCGTTGAGATAGACGGGCAGGGTGGCGACGAGGGTTTTGCCCTCACCGGTCTGCATTTCCGCGATCATGCCGCGGTGCAGAGCGACGCCGCCGACGAGTTGGACGTCGAAATGGATCATTTCCCAAGCGAGCGGGCGCTCGTTGACGGTGATTTCCGTGCCGCAGAGGCGGCGGGCGCCGTTTTTGACGACGGCGTAGGCCTCGGGGAGGATTTTTTCGAGGTATTTGGCGCGGGATTTGCCGAACTCGGGCTCGATTTCGTGGAAGGCGGCTTTGGCGGCCTCGATGGTGGAGGCGGTGGCGAGAATGGTGGCAGGGAGGGATGGAAATTCTTCGCGAAGCGGGGCCAAGCGGAGTTCAAGTGCTTCTGCGGTGGCGCGGAGTTCCGCGTCATCCATGCGCTCGATCAAGGGTTTGGCGGGGACGTCAAGTGCGTGATAGCGGGCCAGGTGGGTTTGCCATTCGGCGGTGAATTCGAGGAGTTTTTCAACGGGTTCGCGCTGGAGGGCTTCCTCGATTTCATTGATGCGAGCCACCGTCGGCCGGATGCGGCGCACTTCGCGCTGGTTCTTGCTGCCGACGATTTTTTGGAGAATCCATTTGATCATAAGAGATGGGGTAATGGCGGTTTCAGCCGCCAGAGCGGAGGAATTACACGGCCAACTCAGCCTGTGCAAGTGCGAGACACGCGGATTCCTCGATTCTTTGGAAGTTGTTGCCTGAAATCATCGGTTGCGCATGTTCGCCGCACGTGCCGATCACATCCGCAGTTATGAAAGTGAAATAGAAGAGAGCGGCCACACCGGCGGCGCGGAAATTTTACTTCGAGACGATTCCCGGCCCAGCGCTACAGCCTTTGGCGGTCGACCAATATGCTCACTTGAGCGGAAGTCACCGGATTTCCGAAAGTAGCGGATGGGATGTCTCTGGAACACACGTTTGCCCAGCAGGATAAGGAGTTTTTCAGCATCGAGCCGATTGATGAGCAGGCTCCGACCCTCGTTTCGCAATACCCGGCGGTGGATGGCTTTGCAGTCGGGCGTTTCGCGGATCTAAGGATTGAGCTGAAGGACGCCACCGGTATCGATCCGGCGAGCATCCGGCTCACCGTGGGTGACTCCGGGCCGCTGGCTCCGGGCGCTCCGGGTCTCACTGTTTCCGGTAACACGATCACCTACGATTCCGGCGATGCCGCGCTCGGCGCATGGGGAGTCACCTTGAGCGCCACACTCGTCGCCGCAGACACGCTTGGCCACACGCTCACGGATATGTGCCGGTAGCGCTTGAGGTGACCTATACCACAGATTTAAAACTTGAGGCCAGTGGTGACGCCGAAATTTCGTTGCAGGCTGGATGGAAACGCAATTTCAGCTTTGCTGCCGGGGCACTCTACGTGCCGACGAATACCCCAAAAATCAGTTGGTCGAAAAGCTCGGACGACTCGGGTAATCTCTGGCAGCCGATCGTTTTGAGCGCGGCGGGCACTCTCCATTCCCGAGTCGCTTTGGTGCCACAACTTGATTTCAAGCTCTACTAAATCGCCGGCTTTTATGTGAATTTAGACCCAGGTTTTGATAATCATATTAATGCTGCAAGAAGTTTCTCCTTTACGCCGGGCACCAGCAGCCTGCAGGGCGCAGTAGAAGCCACCATCACTCAAGGCTGGTCTGCAAATCTTAATGCAGGCTTGAGTCTCAGCGGCGTTGATCAGGCTGATCTGCCAGCATTTAATCCATTTCCACTCTTCCACACCCCGGCCACCACCTACAGTTTGGTGCCGCAGGCCACTCCGCTGAGTTTCATCTCACCTACTGATGCACGGGCTGTCACTGTGGCATTGGGAAGTTCATTCACTTTGAAGGGTGAGGCCAGCGGTGGCTGAGATGCTATTTATTATCAGTGGTATCAGAGTGGTCGTTTGCTGCCGGGTCAAGTTGGTCGGAAACTGAGTGTCGCTTCTTATACAAGCGGTGCAGCTGGCACTTATGTTCTTAGGGCGTCATCAGGAAATACGAGTGCCACTTCTCGCGCTTTCAATGTGAGCTCGGCCTTGGGTGAGCCACTGCGTTTCATCGTTCCCGGTGAAGCGGTAAATTTGACCGTCCAAGTCGGTGAAACGATTGATCTGTATAGTGCAGCAGTGGGTGGTGAGGGAGGGATTGTGTATCAGTGGTTTCATGACGCGATTGCGATTCCCGCAGGGACAGCAAGTCATTTGGCCCAGAGCGCGAAATCAAACAGTGGTGGACTCTATTGGGTTCGTGCACAAGCAGGCTCTGAGATAAGGATTTCTCCTATATTTACCGTCACTGTCTCTCCTTTAGTTTCTGACGGTTTCGCGCTGATCCCGGCAGGGAGTTTCCAGATGGGAGACCAGTCGAATCCGCTGGTGGGAAGCAGCGACGAGCGGCCGGTGCATTCGGTGTATGTGAGTGCGTTTTACATGGGGAAATACGAGGTGACCAAGGAGTTGTGGGATACGGTGCGGGCCTGGGGCTTGAACAACGGCTACACGGACCTGCCCGGTGGTGAATGACACCTACGTCTCGAAAGGGGCGAACAACCCGGTGCATTCGATCTCTTGGTATGCGATGGTGAAGTGGTGCAACGCGCGGTATATTTCGTTGAATCATTTTCCGTTTGAATCTTCCGTGCAACCGTGGGACCGTGCGTCGCGATGAATGTCACCATCAAAATCGAAGATGCCTTATGCCGTGAGGCACGGCACCGGGCGGTGGACCGGGGGCTTTCTCTTTCCGGTTGGATTGCAGGGGTGCTGCGCAGGGAATTGGCCGGTGGCAAACCCGCTGATGAGGGAGGGCTGATGGAGGCCTTGGCGATGGAGGATGGCGAGGAGCGTGGATTTGAGGTTCCCCGTGATCCGTCCCGAGCCCGTGATTTGGAGTTCTTCTGAATCATGTTTTTGCTCGATTCCAATGTGATTTCCGAACTGCGCTCCGCAAAGCGCTGCGATTCCCGGGTGCGGGCATGGGAGCAGGGAACCGCGCTCGCCTCGTGCTGGATCAGCGTGGTGACCTTGCTGGAAATCCGGCAAGGAATCGGTCAGGTGGTGGGGAAGGATGCCGCATTCGCGAGGATTCTGGAGCATTGGCTGGAGAAGCGGGTGAAACCGGCGTTCGAAGGCAGGGTGCTGACCGTGACGGCGGCGGTGGCTGAAAGTGCAGGCCGGATGTCCGCATTGAGGACACGGGGATTGGCGGACTGTCTCATCGCGGCCACCGCGCTGGAACATCGTCTGGGGCTGGTCACAAGAAATGTCGCGGACTTTAAGGACTTGGACGGTTTGGAGGTCGTCAATCCATGGAATGAGTAACGGAGATGTCATGAAAATGAATAGGATTCGACAAGCCCCTTGGCGGATTTTGTCACGGTATGTGCCTGCTTTCATCCGCAGTTCAAGCGACTATCACCGCTACGATCTTCGCCGGTGGTGAAACGGATCTGCCCGCTGATACGCCGAGCGGGCGGCTGGATACGGAAGGGACGTTTTCTTTTATCGGTGCATTGGCGATTTCCAGCGGTGGCGGGAATTACAAGGGATCGGCGGTCGCCTTGTCGCGCGAATGGGTGCTCACTGCGGGGCATAATGTGGATTTGAACGACGACGGTTTGCCTGACACCGCTTGGAGCGGCGCGTTTCATCTGCCGGGCTATGGTGCGTTCGCCGTGACGCAGGCATTCACCTATTCCGGATTCACCGGCTTGGGCAATCCCTCGGTGAATGACGATCTGGCACTGCTGCACTTGGCCACGCCGCTGCCGCCGGGCATGGGCTTCCCCTCGCCAATATGGCTTCAACGTGAGCGACGGTTTCCAATTGGATGACGAGGGCTCCGGGCGGGCTGAGGTTTTCCGCTATGACTTTGATGCGCCGGTCACAACCGGCATCATCGGAGGAAGTTTGGGCAACGACATCGAGACGATCATCGGGCCCGGCGACTCCGGCGGTGCCGCACTCCGCCAAACGGTGAATGGTTGGGAACTCGTCGGCATAAACACCTTTACCGAAGGCTACGGTGGACGCTTCGGAGACACGGGGGGCGGGGTTCTTGTGGAGCCCTATATCGACTGGATTTCCCAAGCCACAGGCGTCCCGGAACCCTCTGGATTTCTCATGGTATCGTTTTCCGCGCTGCTTCTCATGCGGCGCGGGCGGGGCGATTTGGTCAAATCGTCATCGCGTGGAAGCCGCCGTCCACGACCATTTCGATGCCGGTGATGAAGGAGCCGGCCTTGGCAGAAGCGAGAAGGAGCGTCGCGCCGATGAGTTCATCCGAGTTGCCGAAGCGTGAGGCCGGGGTCTGGCGGAGGATGTCGAGGACGCGGGCCTCATCGAGCACCTTGCGGTTTTGCTCGGCGGGGAAAAAGCCGGGAACCAGCGTGTTGACGCGAATGTCCTTGTCCGCCCACTCGCGGGCGAGGTTGCGAGTTAGATTGTGGACGGCGGCCTTGGAGGCGGAATACGTGAAGACGCGGGAGAGGGGATTGAGGCCGGAAATGGAGCCCAGATTGATGATCGACGCCGGGCGCGCCTCATCGACGAAATACTGGCCGAAGACCTGGCAGGCGCGGAAGATGGCGGAGAGGTTTGTATCGATGATGCGTTGATATTCGTCCTCGGGGATTTCCAAAAATGGGGTAGGGGAGTTGGTCCCCGCGCCGTTGATGAGGATGTCCACTTGGCCCGAGCGTTGGAGGACGGTGTCGAGCAGGTGGTGCAGCGAATCGCGCGAGGTCACATCCACCGGCACGAAGTAGCCTTTTCCGCCGTAAGACTCGACTTCGGCGAGGCGCTTGGCGGCTTTTTCCGCGATGCGGCCGCCGAGGACGACTTCGGCGCCGGCCCGCGCGAGGCCTACAGCCATGGTGCCGCAGAGTTCGCCGGTGCCGCCAATGATGACAGCGGTTTTTCCGGAAAGGTCGAAGAGGTCTTTAAGAAACGGGGCAGTCTGCATGGGTGGAGTTTCGTGAGGATTGCAATCGCTGCCAAGCACGGATTGCGCGGAGTTGGTTATGCCGCACGACTCGTCAAGTCATGCCAGCATTTCCAACAGATGGCCGAAGACGTCGGAATTTTTCACCATGCCGGTGAAGCGGTCGGACTGCGGCCCGAGGGCGGAAATGAGCGTCGGATCGGAGGTGTGGGTGGTGCCGGTCCAGCCGATGCCAGTGTGGTTGCCGGCGAATTGGCCCAGCAGGCCCTCAGGTTTGCTGAGCTGTTCGTTCCACTCGACGACGGGCTGCTTTTGGAAAATTTCAAGCAGGGCGGCGGACTGCTCGGCTTTGAGGTTGAAGCCGAGGCGCTGCTTGACGAGAGTGGTGAGCTGGTCGCGGGTTCCGCCGTTGATTTTCGCCCACTCGGCGAAGAGACGCTCGTGGGATGATTTCATGGTGGTGATCCGGGCGAAACGCTGGGTGCTCTCGGTGTAGCCGTAGCCCATGCCGTTGAGGCCGGGGTTGGAATTGCCGTGGTCGCTGGTGACGACTAACAGGATGTCGTTGCGCTGGCCGATGAGGGCGAGCACGGCGGCGAGCGCGTCATCGAAGGCGAGTTGGTCGCCTAGCAGCGCGCCGATGTCGTTGAGGTGGGCGGCGTGGTCGATGCGTGCGCCTTCGATTTGCAGGAGAAACGGCTTGTCGCCTGAGAGGAAACGGGTGAGCGCGGCGTGCGCCATTTCCGTAAGAGTTGGGACGGCGGCCGCCATCGCCGGGTTCTGGTCGCGGTCGATGGAGAATGGGAGGTGGCCGCGGGTGAAGGTGCCTAGCAGTTTATCCTCGCGGGCGGCGAGGAGAGCGTCGCGGGTGTTGACGATGCCGTAGCCGGCCTTGGCAAAATCACCAGCGAGGTCGCGCTTGTCGGCGCGATCCTTGGCACTGAAATGGCAGGAACCGCCGCCGAGCAGAATTTCAACGCGGTCGAGATATTGCGGGGAAATATCATCTTCGTCGCAGCGCTTCGGGACGATCGACGCGAATCCGGCAGGCGTCGCGTGGGTGATGGTGGCAGTGCTGACGAGGCCGATGCGCGCGCCTTTGTTTTTAAGAATCGTGGCGATGGGAGTGATTTCCCGGCCGTCGGGGCTGACGTTGATGGAACCGTTGTTAACGCGCTGGCCGCCGCCCCACGAGCTGGAAGCGGCGGCGGAATCGGTAACCATCGAGTTCGCCGAGGCCGTGTCCATCAGGCCCCGGGCGGCGTTGCGGTCATTGAGCAGCGTCCACCAGTGCGTGCCGCGCTGGCGGGTGAGATTGGAGTAGGCTTCGGCCATTGTTAGGACGCCGGGACTCATGCCGTCGGACACCATGAAAACGATCCCGCGGACCTTGCGGGCGGGGGTGCCTGAGGAATCGGCGGAGCCTTTCGTGGTTGCCAGCAGCGCGGCGGCACCGCTGAAAGTGGCCGCTTTGAGCCAGTCCCGACGGGCAATTTCACAACGACTTGTGAGTGGCAATGTCATGGCGAATTCTTAGCAGCCCCGCAGCGGACGGCAAGGCCGTGGAAACGTTCTTCCACCTCAGGCTTGCGCGAATGCTTCCGCTTCTTTAACCATCCGCGCCCATGACGTACGACCCGGACCAACACGCCTCGCTGGGGGAAATGTATTCCGACTATTTCCTCGACTACGCCAGTTACGTCATTCTCGAACGCGCGGTGCCCCACCTTTACGACGGCCTCAAGCCGGTTCAGCGCCGCATTCTCCACGCCATGGACGAGCTGGACGACGGCCGCTACAATAAGGTCGCTGGCATCGTCGGCAACACGATGAACTATCACCCGCACGGCGACCAGTCCATCGGTGCTGCCATCGTCGGGCTCGGTCAAAAGGACCTGCTCATCGACACCCAGGGAAACTGGGGCAATACCCTCACCGGCGACGGCGCGGCCGCCCCGCGCTACATCGAGGCCCGCCTCACCAAGTTCGCCAACGAAGTCGTCTTCAACCCGAAAACCACCATCTGGCTGCCGAGCTACGACGGCCGCCGGAAAGAGCCCGACACTCTGCCTGTTAAATTCCCGTTGCTCCTCGCACAAGGCGTCGAGGGCATCGCCGTCGGGCTCGCCTGCAAAATCCTGCCGCATAATTTCCACGAACTCATCGAGGCCTCCATCGCCGTGCTGCGCGACCAGCCGTTCACACTGATTCCAGATTTCCCCACCGCCGGAATCATGGACGCCTCCGACTACCGCGACGGCCTGCGCGGCGGAAAAGTCCGGGTCCGGGCCCGCATCGGCACTGACAAAAAAGGCATTCTTCGCATCACGGAAATCCCCTTCGGCACCACCACCGGCGGCCTGATGGAGTCGGTCGTCGCCGCCGCTGACAAGGGGAAAATCAAAATTGCCAAGATTGAGGACAACACCGCCGCCCAAGCCGATATCCTCGTCTATCTACCGGCCGGAGCCGATCCCGAGCAGACCCGCGACGCGCTCTACGCCTTCACGGACTGCGAACTAACTATTTCTCCCAACGCCTGCGTTATCGTCGATGGCAAGCCCGTATTCATGGCGGTTTCCGACATCCTCCGCCGCACCACTTTGCACACCCGCAACCTGCTGGAAACCGAGTTGCAGATCAAACTCGGCGAGCTCGCCGAGAAATGGCATTTCAGCTCGCTCGAAAAAATCTTCATCGAAAACCGCATCTATCGGGACATCGAAGAGTGCGAAACCTGGGAAGCCGTGCTCAAGGCCATCGACGACGGCTTCAAGCCGTTCAAGAAACTCCTCAAGCGCGAGGTCACCGAGGATGATTTAGCCAGACTAACAGAAATCAAGATCAAGCGCATTTCCAAGTTCGACTCCTTCAAGGCCGACGAGGAAATCCGCGGGCTGGAAAAGGGCATCGAGGAGACTGAAAAGAACCTCCGCAACCTTACCAAGTTCACCATCCGCTGGTATGAGGAGCTGGCCAAGAAATACGGCAAGGACCGCGAGCGCCGCACCGAGATCGCCTCGTTCGAGCGCGTGGACCGCATGCAGGTCGTCGCCGCCACCGAGATACTCTATCTGGACGCCAAGAACGGCTTCGCCGGTTACGGCCTGAAAAAAGACGGCGAGCCGATCGAAAAATGCTCCACCATCGACGACATCATTGCCTTCACCCAAGACGGCAAGATGCGCGTCATGAAAGTGGCGGAAAAAGTCTTCGTCGGCCAGAAGCCGCTGCGAGTCGCCATCTTCCGCAAAGACGAGGACCTCATCTACTCAATGATCTATCGGGACGGCCGCGACGGCACCATTCTCGCCAAGCGCTTCACCGTCGGCGGCATCACCCGCGACAAGGAATACGACCTCACCAAAGGCACGCCCAACAGCCGCATCCTCTACTTCGCCTTCCACAAGACTAACGAGGAAAGCGCCGCGCAGATGTTGCTCGTCCACCTCAAGTCTGGCCTGCGCATGCGCAACCTCATTCGGGCGCTGCACTTCGCCGAGTTTGGCATTAAGAGTCGCTCCAGCGCGGGAAATCTCGTCACCAAACACGGCATCGAGAAAATCATCCGCGCGCCGAAGGACTATGATCCGAAGCTGGGCGCGTGATACAGGGGTTTCTGCCTGTTATTTACCGGGCGTTTGGATAATTTTTGGAATTCCCCATCGAGGAGTTTTTGCGCGGTGGTGCCGCTAGCGGCGGCGGCTTTTTCCAAGCGCTGCATTTCGCGCTCGCTGAATTTCGCTTCGAACTTGAGTGACGAGGTGTTCGGGAGGTCGAGCCAAGCATCCTGAGCTTTGGCGAGTTCGCCGACATCCAGGCCGAGGCCCTTGAGGATGCCGGTGGCCATCATCTTGTTGCCAAGGAACGCCATGTGAACGTGCGTTGGACTTCGTCCGCTTGGGCTTGCAAGTTCCTTGTTGGTTAACTCGGCACTCGCAATCGCAATGCGTCAGAATGGGCCATTCCGGAAGCTGGTCAGCGCCGACCGGTTGAATGTTCTTTGGTTTGTTTTCTGCCTGCGGCCGCCTTTTACGTGTGTGCCGAAATGAAATTCTCGACAACCGTTACCCGGGCGGTAGCGGCGCATCGTCTTCGAAGCGAACACGGTAGAAGGGAAGTTAATCCGGGCCGATTCGGGCGAACATTCGGGGCAAAGTGAATTTTCCTGCTAGTGTTTCGCTAGGCGTTTTCGCGTAAACTCACTGAAAATGATTGGCGGAGGGGGTGGGATTCGAACCCACGGAACCTTTCGGCTCTCCAGTTTTCAAGACTGGCGCAATCGACCACTCTACCACCCCTCCTATGTATTGGCCCTAAGTCACTTAGGGATTTTTGCTTTCCATGGACTGATACCTGAATTATACCACTACACTACAAAACGCACTGCAACGCTATGAAACAAGAAACAACTCGTTGGGAAGCTACCGCGACTCCCGGACTTTACGTCCGACAACCCGGTGGCGGTTTTTACGCACGGATCACGCTGAATGGCAAGCGTTCTTGGCGATCCTTGAAGACAGGCAAACTCAGGGAGGCTCAGAAGCTTCTCCGGGACCTGCAATCCGGCCACACACGCCAAGTGTCCACCCGCACCGATGACAAGCTCCACGCGGCCATGACGGCGGTGATCGAGTTCCGGGCCATCCGCCGCTCGCTCAAAAGCCGCCAGCTTAAAAAGACCACCCAGGCTTTCCACACTGACATCCTCGAAACTGCCAAGAAGCTGTTCCCTGATCGTCCGATGGCATCCTTCGACACGATCGGTTTGCTCAAGATCGTCCAGGCTACTTCGTTCGGGGCCAGCCGCCGCAAGGCGATTTTCGAACTGGTCAAGCGGACCTTCGCCACGGCGGTGGAAAACGGCGTGATCCAGAAGAATCCGCTCGCCGGTCACATTCCCGGACAGGTTGGGGCAAAGGATCGGACGCTGCCGACCCGTGAGCAACTCGACGCGATCATGCAGACGATTCCGACTCTTTATCCTCGGTATGGGCACCGCGCGGTTTTGTCCCTCCGGTTCCTGGCGTTTTCCGGGATGCGCTTGAACGAGGCGCGGAACGTGACGTGGTCGGACGTCACCGAGGGGAAAATCAAAGTCAGGGGAGGGGAGGAAGGTTTGAAAAGCCGCGATGGTGGGCAAACCCGCACCCTCGACATCAATCCGCCACTCCAGAGTGTGTTGGACGAGATCAAGGCCATGTATGGGGAATTGGATCGGGTGATGCCAGCCAAAAACATCAGACCCCATCTGAAAACCGCCTGTGAGGCGCTGAAGATTCCGGTGATTGATCATCATGACCTCCGCGCGTGGTTTATCACTTGGGGCATCACCTCCGGCGTGAATATCTCGACCTTGGCCGATTGGGTGGGGAATTCTCCCACCGTGCTGCTGGAGCGCTACGCCACCGTGCAGGATGAGCTGAAGAAACCCGCCCGAAAATTCCAGTGCAAGAATCCGGCATCCGCAGAGGAGAAGTCACCTGAAGTGGCCGCTGCTTGGCTGGCCGGCTCCGAACAATGTTGGGCTAGACTGCTTTTGGAAATCCCGCTTCTTCCCATGGATGAACATCTCCCACGGGCCCAGGAGATTTGCCGGACTATGTGCAAGTCCTGTCTAGGGAGAACTGCCTCGTTAATGGCCTTCGCATTAAACTACCGGGAGTTCCTCGCGATTCATTACCGACTTGCCCGCTTTGTCCAGCCGACCGGCAAGAAGATTGATCGCTTCTCCCCGATTGCAGGAGCCATCCTCCTTCCTGACGAACTACGCTCAGTTCATGCAACGTTCCTGCTGGAAGAGGAGGAACTCCGACTCCGCAGGGAAGGAGACGCGGAGTCCATCCGCAAGTTGCACGAACTCATTAGACCGTTTGCCAAAAATAAGTTCCGTTATTCGGAGTGCGTCTTACAAACGGAACGGATAATTTTCGGGCGATCCATCAAGTCCCGGATTGAGTCAAC
>JAYSYA010000195.1:0-11151 GCA_043716765.1 Akkermansiaceae bacterium | reverse complement strand
TTCGCCCCGTCCGGCTTTTTTGCGCGCAGTGGCGATCACCGGGTCGCCGCGAGCTCATGCGCACGAATGGCTGGCTCGCCGCGCCGAACCACGACTGCGAGCGAATCAAGTCCTGCTCGCCATTCGCCGGACTGCCCTGCCTCAGTCAACCCTCACCGCCGTGATGCTCGATGAGGCGTTGGGAAAAAATCGCGCATACTTCCGCATCCATGGATACCATGCGAATATTCTGCGGGATTCGATTCTGGAGACTTTGCCGACCGGCTGGCGTGAACGACTGTCGTCGTTTTCCACACTGACGGAAAAACCACGGTCACCTTCAACAAAAGACTTGGCGATGGCATCGCCGAGTGGCCCTTCGACAAGCCGTTCTATCTCATCCTTAACCTCGCCATTGGAGGGAGCTGGGGGCGCTCTGTTGAAGCAAAAAAGCCGACCGGGACTATTCCAGGCCGGCTTGCATTGTAGGGATCAATCCTTGATATCCAGCGCCGCGTATTCGCCGTCCTTGCGGCGGTATACGATCGTCAAACAATCGCGGCGCGCGCTCTTGTAGAGCACGAAGGGGCGGTCCGAGAGCTCGAGTTGCATGATGGCGTCTTCCTTGTACATCGTCCTGATCGAGTAATTCTCAGGGTAAATGATGTAGGGCACGGGCTCGACATCGGAGTCTTCCGGGTGGTCGAGGACAGCATCAGTGAAAAAGCGCTCCTCCAGATGGCGGATCGATTCGTTACGGTGCGGGCGGTGCTTCTTAAGCAGACGGGTCTTATGCTTGCGCATCCGGCGGGCGATTTTCTCGATAGTTTCATCAAGCGCTGCATACATGTCCTTGCCTTCGGTGTGAGCCTCGATGGTGATATGATTCGCACAAAAAAGAATGATTTCGGCGATGTGCCGGTTTCTTTGGACGTCGAGAATGACTTTGGCCTCGATGATTCGCGGGTAATCGAGATGCAATCCCTCAATTTTTTTAGTCGCGTGGTCGCGGAGGGCATCGGTCACTTGCTCGTGCCGCACCGTGACGGTGATCGGCAGATTGACGTTGGCAGTTTGCATGATGTTTTTTGGTTGGTTATTAGGTGCACGGACGGCAGGTCTAACTGCCCTATCCGTGAGTTAACCTGAACCAGATTTAACCGGAATGCCACGCCCAACTTTATAAATTTTCCGCATGGATTGCCGGGCCTGGACGGAGGCAGCGGTTAGCGGCGGACCCGTAGAATCCCATCGGCGTCGACGGGTTCACTTCGGCCGCGTGAGGTCCTCGAAGCTGGACTTCTCGCTAGCGGCTGGCGCGGGTTTTTCCCGGGGGGCGACTGGAGTGGATGCGTAGATTTCTTTGAAGTTGTCAGCGGGAGCCGCAGCTCGACCACTGACTTTCAGGGTGATCCAGCGGAAGCCTTCCTGGGCCGGGCCAAACATGGAATTCAGGCGGGTAATTTTGGCAGAGGCGATCATGGCTTCGGCGATGCCGAGTTGGAGACTTCCGGACAAGGTTTGATTGAGGGCCATCGAAATTTCGCCTCGCAATGCCATCCGTCCCTTGCTCTCGAAGTTGAGCTCGCGGAGAATGATGACGTCGCCTTCGCGGTGGATCATTCCGCCGGCGTCACCTTCGAAGACGGGGTGCTGGAACCACGGGTCATCCAGACCTTGCGCGAGGCCGAGGAGGAAAGGGAATTGCTGCACCTCGATTTGCGAATTGGGACTGGCGCGGAACGCGACGTCGAGGGTAAGAGAGGGGTTTTCGTTGGGCTGGAAGGAAAGAAAATTCGAGGTGGCGACGGGCACGGAATCGATTTTTCCAGAGAAGATCTTGCCAAGCGCGGTTCCGACGATCCCGGAGAGTTCGAAGGATTCGAGGCGGACATCCAGCGAGGAAATCTGGTCAGCCCGGTAAGGCGCGACCGTGCCGGAAAGCTCAAAGGCGCCGCGGTTGTCGGATTCATGAAGGACGCGCAGACCGATAATGTCCGCCTCGTCACCGCGGAACTCGATGAGCCCGCGATCCAGTCGGAGTTTCGGCCAGCCAGCGATGGCGATGTCGCCCTTGTAGAGGCTCAGCTGGGCTCGTCCATTTGCTGTTTCCGGGTTGAGCGAGCCTTCCGACTTGAGTAGCCCGAGGAGCGGGGTTTTCGGGTCCCCCATGGTAAGATTGAAAGTCGGGGTGCGATAGCGATTGAAGCGAATGGGCAAATCGCCGACCAGGGCCGGGGCGCTCCTCAGGGCTTCGCCCGGTTGCGGAATTTGAAGTGCCAAGGTGGCATCGGAGATCGAGATTTCCTCACCCGTCATGGCATTCCCTAGGAAACTCGCAGCGAAAACTTCCGCAGTGAGGCCGCGGAGTTTGAGGCTTTCGAGGACGTTGCTGGCGGGCCATTTGAGCGTGATGTTTCCCGCGTTGGCGGTTTTCGGATTCATCCGGAATTGCTCCAACAAGACCGCAGCACCGCTGGATTGCTCGATTTTCCGAATGAGGTTCTCGCGAAATGGTTTGCTGTTCGCGTAGATGATCGCGCCGCCAATAACCATGGCTGCTAGAAAAACCAGAATCATCGCGGCGGTCACCTGGACGATGCGCGCCCGGCGGGTCCGTTGGTGGCTCTCCTTGAGCGGTTGGCTCGACCGGCGCTTACGCTTGCGAACTCGGATCGCCTGGCTGCCGTCCGGCCGGATGACCAGTTCCCCGTCTTCCGGATTGCCGATGGGAGAATCCTTCAGGCGCTCCATCATTTCTTCGATGGAGTATTTTTCGGGTTCGCTAGGGACGGGAGACATTTTGGGGAGGTGGGGGAATCAAGATCAGCGGTCCCGGTAGCGACGCCCGGTTGGGTCCATGAGTTCCACATTGACCATGAACAGGACCATTTTGGTGATCGGCTTTCTGACGTTGGATTGGAACAAGCGCCCGACGATGGGAATGTTGCCGAGGAGTGGTGTTTTGTCTTCCACGGTTTGGACGACTTCTTGCATCAATCCGCCGACGACGACGGTCGAGCCGTCGGCCACGTCGATGGTGGTCGAGAGCTGCTGTTTGCTGAAGACCGGCATGAGAATGGCGTTTTTGGTGAGCTCCACGGTTTCGTTGCCAAAGAGCCCGCCGTTGCTGGTATTGATGGGGCTGCCATAGTTCACGAAGCCGTCAAAGTCGCTAAAGGTGGGATTGAGAGTCACGGCGATGTATTGTTTTCCTGCGTCCGCCACAGGCGTCACTTCCAAGGTGACACCCACGTCTTGTTTTTCAAAGGCGGTTGGCGTGGCGGGCGTGATGGGCGGGCTCCCCCCGCCGCTCCCCACGCTGTTGGGGAGTTCGGGCGGTTCGTATTCGGTGGCGTATATGAACTCGCGCACGATGGCGATGGAGGAAGCTTGGCCGCTGCGGGTGACGACGGCAGGCTGGGCCATGATATCGATGCCCTTCTTTTCGTCGAGGCCCCGCATCATTCCTTGGATGAAGGAATCGTTGAATCTGCCGTAAACACTGAGCACTCCAGGGGCGGGAGCGCTGGTTTGGCGGCCGCCTTGATTCTCGATCAGAGTGTCAATGGAGCTTTCGGAGGTCGCGTAGTCTCCGCTGCGGTTTCCGGCAGTGATCGGGTTGAGGACGGAACCACCGGGTTGCACGGTGACGTCGTTTATGTCGCGGCCGTTGCCTTGAGTTCCGCCGCTGAGAACGAGGTCGTCTCCGCCGCCATCGAGAAACCAGTCGAAGCCAAGTTCCTGCAGGCGGGTTTGCTCTACCTTGATCATGGTTACCTTGACGGAAACCATGATGGGTTCCGTTTGGGTGAGTGCGTCGATGATCTGGGCGATGTAGTCTTGGTTGGTGGCGGTATTGACGACACGAAGGGTGTTAGTGGCGGCCATGTAGGTCGCGGAGGCACCTTCGGGAAAGGGCACGCCTTGCCGGGTAAGCGCTTCCTGCGCGCCGATGCGCTTGGCCAGCAAACCTCCTGCGGCGGGAGCTGCTCCGAAGGGATCTTCCGCGGCGGCGGGCTGGGCGGCGACGTTGCTCATGCTGCCGATGAAGTCGGGCGGCACGCGGTATGTGCGGGTGACGAGTTCCGGAGAGGCGGAACCCAGCGGCGAAATGATCACCGAGAAATCATCCGTCGTGTAGGAAGTCTGGGTGATTTCCGTGAGATATTTGAGCACCTGCGAGACCGGCACTTGGTCGAGCCGAAGATCGAAGCGCAAGCTGCGGACTCGGGTCGCAGTGGGGGAATCGGCAGGTCCGAGATTGACCGTGAAATTCACGCCGCGGCGGGCCGGGTCGAGTTCCAGCGTGTCGTTCTCACTGGCACGCAGGCGCAGGAAATCGAGCGCTTCATCCAGCGATGATTGATCCAGCGCGATTTTGGGAATGATGATGCGGTCGAGCTTGTTACTGACGGAAACGAAATTCGCTTGCGAGTCTCCCGCGCCGGGATCGACAAGCGCGGCTTCGAAGTCGGGCGCGGCGGGTTGGAGCTCCCACTGGCCATCGACTTGGCTGAGCATCTCCGCGCGGGTGTGGTCGTAAGCGGATTTTTGATAGCCGCTTTTCGCTGCGGCGACTTGCTCCATGCCACGGCGCGCGGCGGAGTTCGTCGGGTCGATGCGCAGCACGTCCTCGTAGGTTGACTTCGCTTGGTCAAATTTTCCCAGATTGAAGGCGCCCTCGGCGGTGTAGAGCAAGCGACGCACGGCATCGACGTCCTTGGCATGCTCCTTGGTGAGCGCGGGATTGATGCGGATCGGGTCGTCGAGTTGTGCCCGGAAAGCGAGCGCGCCCGGATTGTTCGGGGCGACGGATTCGAGGAGCACCTTGTCCACGGCGGCTTTCGCGGCGGCCACATCGCCGTTGCGAGAAAGGACGCGGGCTTGCTCGACGGATGCCTGGGCGTAGCGCTCGGTGGCGGCGGACCGCAGCTCGGCGGAGACGGGGGCGTCCGGAATTAACTCGCGAGCACCCGCATATGCTTCGGTAGCTTCCGAATAACGGCCGGCCGTGTAGGCTTCATCGCCTTTTCGCAGAAGTTCCTGCGCTTCGTCAACGGCGGCGCTGCGGCGCGAAACTTCATTGGCGGCGAGGTTCGAGCCTCCTCGGGTCTCGCCAGATGGAACAATCAAACAGGCGGCGGCAAGCAATGCGGCACCGCCGAGGAAATGGTTATTGGGTTTGAGCGTCTCCATGGGAATGGTCGGCGCAACGTATAAAGGGCGGAAATCCCAAAGATAAGCGCAAAATCCGGGAAATTCATTTTTTTGAATGCCACGGAAATTCCAGTTGCACCTCGAACCTTCGCCGCCGGGCCGGTTGCGGCCGGAAGTAGGGGGAAAGCTTGGTTTCGAGCAGCTTGCGGACCTTGATGAAGAGTGGTGATGAGGTGTTCACGCGACGAGTGTTCACGTGAACTAATTGCTGTCAAGGCGGCGCTAGGGATTATTTGGACAGGGCTTCCCTCGCGTCATCCGCATCCCGCTGAATTTGAACCCGAAGCGCGTCGATGGAAGGGAATTTGATCTCGGAACGGAGATGCTTTTCGAATTGGATTTCGAGTTCCTGACCGTAGAGATCGCCGGAAAAATCCAGCAGGTGCACCTCGAGCGAGCGACTATCACCGCCGACGGTCGGGCGCAGGCCAAGGTTGGCGACGCCAGCCAGAGCGCGCCCGTCTGGTAGAAGTGCCCGGACCGCCCAGACGCCATCGAGCGGGAGCTGTGCTTCGCCGGTGGTGAGATTCGCGGTCGGGAAACCGATCGTTCGGCCGAGTTTTTTGCCTTCGATAACTTTCCCGGCGACGAAGTACGGCCGACCGAGCATTAGTTCCGCCGCGCAGAGATTTCCATCACGAATTGCTTGGCGGATGCGGGTGCTGCTGACGCGCTCGCCGTCGTGCATGACGGGAGCCACGGCTGCCAGTTTGAAACCGCGCCTGGCTGCTTCCTGTTGGAGCAAATTGACGTCGCCGCTGCGGTTGTGTCCGAAGCGCCAATCCTCGCCCACGGCGATGGTTCTAACCGGGGCGGCCGTGAGTTTTTCGAGGAATTCGGATGCTTCCATCCGGGCGAATTCGATGTCGAAATGCAAGGGAATGAAAAGTCGCACGCCGAGCCCTTCCATCACGCGCGCCTTGTGGGCGAGCGTTCCTAACAAGGCTGGTGGTGCCTTGCTAGGCGCGATGACGCGGATCGGATGGGGATCGAACGTCAGCACTCCGGCCAATCCGCCTTCGCGGGCCGCGGCCTCCACCGCGCGTGCGATCACCGCTTGGTGGCCGGTGTGCACGCCGTCGAAAACACCGAGCGCAAGATGCAACGGGACGCCGAGCGCGGGCAGGTCATCAAGGCGGTTTCGAATCAGCACTCGGCTGGGATAACCTTGGACCGGAGGTTCTTCAAGACTTACGCAGCAGCGGCGCGGCCCTTTTGCAAAGTTGCAGCGCCATTCCCCAAGGGTCCCGCAGCATGACCAGATAACTGCCGTCGGGAAGGCGGAGTTCATCGACCGGGGAGGCTCCGGCGGCGATGAGTAGCGAGCTGTCGTCGGAAGGAGAATCGGAAACGAACGCCAGATGAAACAACAGCGGATTCATCGAGGCGTAATCGGGAACTTGGTCCGGAGGATTGCAGTAAATCTCAAGAACAGTCGCCCCCGAGTCATCCGCTAAAAAATGGGTCTGCGTAGGCACCGGAATGTGCCGGACGACTTCAAGCCCGAGATGAAGAACATACCACGAGGCGACCGCCACCGGATCGGAGACGTTGAAGGCGACGTGTTCGATTTTCATTTGTCGTTAGGTTTACCGCAGCCGCAGTCATGGCCGCAGCCGGATTTCTTTTTTTTCGGGCGGGCGAGGCGGACGAGGAAAATCGTCAGGGTGATGATCACGATTCCCGCTGCGGTGAGTGTTTGCCAGTCCATGTTAGAATCCGAAGAGTTTGCCAATCTGGAAAACGATCAATGACGCGGCGTAGGCGAATCCGGTCATGAATAAAAATTGTCCCGCCGCCCATTTCCACGAGCCCGACTCACGGGCGACGACGGCGCTGGTCGGCAGGCATTGCAGCGCATAGATGAAAAACACCAGCAGCGAGATGAGCGAGAGCGGGGTGAAAATCGGGCGTCCGTCCGGCCACTTGGAGGCGGCGAGCTGGTCGCGGAGGACGTTACGGGTTTCCTCCTCGCTGGGGGCTTCCTCGACTCGATAGAGAATCGCCATCGAGGAAACGAAAACCTCGCGCGCGGCGAACGAGGTGAGGATGGCAGTGCCCATCCGGCCGTCAAAACCTAGCGGTTTGACCACCGGCTCGATCACCGCGCCGATGCGGCCCATGGCGCTGTGGGCGAGGGCTTCTGCCGGGTCGGTGCCTGCGGATTTAGGATAGGTGCTGAGCGCCCAGAGCAGGATGGAAAGGCCGAGGATGATGGTTCCTGCCTTTTTGACGAACGACAACGCGCGTTCGGTGACGTGGCGGAAGATATAGCTCCACTGCGGTTTGCGGTAGGGCGGAAGTTCCAACAGAAAATGGCCGGGACTGATGTCCTCGCCGAGCCGCCCGCGCAACAGGCGGGCGGTGACGAAGGCAGTTAGCGTGCCAAGCGCATAGATGGCGAACAGTAGCGAAGCTTGTTTCCACGTGCCTTCCTTTTCATGCAGCAGCAGCGGGATGATCAGGAAATAAACCGGCAGCCGCGCTGAGCAGCTCATCCACGGCGCGACGAAAATGGTGACGATCCTCTCCTTGGCTGAGTCGATGGTGCGGGTGGCCATGATCCCGGGAATCGCGCAGGCGTAGGAACTGAAAAGCGGCAGGAAGGATTTCCCGCTGAGGCCGGCTTTGGCCATCACGCCGTCTATTAGATAGGCCGCGCGCGCCATGTAGCCGGAACTTTCCAACAGGCCGATGAACAGGAACAGCAGCACGATCTGTGGCAGGAACATCACCACGCCGCCGACTCCGCCGATGATTCCATCGACGACGAGCGAGCGGAGGTCTCCGTCGCTCATCAGCGATTCGACCCGCGCACCGAGAGCGCCTTGGCCGGACTCGATCCAGCCCATTGGGATTTCCGCGAAGGAAAAGATCGCCCAGAAGACGGTGAAAAAGATGCCGGCTAACGAAATCCAGCCATAAACCGGATGGAGCAAAACGGAGTCGATTTTGTCGGATAGAGTCTGTTGGTGCGCGTCCGGACGGCGTGCCACCAGTTCGCAAAGCCGGGTGACAAACGTGCGCCTGGCGTTTTCCGGGTCGGTCCCGGCAGTGATCCAGCGGGCCTCGGATGCGGTGGGGTGGGGGAATCGCAGCGCTTGCTTCAGCTCGACGATGCCTTTTTTGGCGTTCGCCTGCATCGGCACGACCGGGACGCCAAGTTCTTCGGCGAGTTTCGCGGGATCGAGCCGGAGGCCGCCGCGCTCGGCGACGTCGACCATGTTAAGGGCGATGACGCAGGGCAGGCCGAGCTCGATGACTTGGAGGGCGAGTTGCAGGTGGCGCTCAAGATTGGAGGCATCCACCACGCAGACGACGAGATCGGGTTTTTGTTCGCCGGGAAGCAGGCCGCCGAGCGCGTCGAGCGCGACTTTTTCATCCGGGGAATTCGCCCGCAGCGAGTAGCAGCCGGGTAGATCGAGGATGCGCAGTTTGCGGCCGTGAGGCGTGAAGGCTTCGCCGGATTTCACTTCCACGGTGACACCGGCGTAGTTGCCGACGCGCTGGTTCGCGCCGGTCAGGGCATTGAAAAGCGTGGTTTTCCCGGCGTTGGGATTGCCGATTAGCGCGATCGTCGAAGGGGCGTCAGGCATGTCCATCAGCCCACGGGAGAGACCAAAACCTGTTCCGCCAGCTCGCGGCTAATCGCCATGCGGGTGCCGCAGACCGAGCAGATCAAATTCCTGCCGCCGGCGAGTTTGCGGACCTGCATTTGCTCGCAAAACCCGAGGTCGCGGAGCCGCTCGCAACCGGGACCGCTGAGGACCCGGATCTGCACGTCACAACCGACCCTGACTTGATTGAGGGTCATTGCGCTGTCGATTTTCAAATCGGCTGCAAGGGCGTGTGGCATCTGCGGTGAAGATCGCCAATTGAGATTGGCTTGCAACAAGAAAAGTGGCCAAAGTGTCCCGCTGGACATTGAAGTAAAACACTCCAGACTCCGCCGCACCGGAGCCAACATGAAAAAATGTCCCTTTTGTGCGGAAGAAATCCAAGATGAGGCGATCAAGTGCAAGCATTGCCATGAGTTTCTCGATGATACGCTGCGCCGGGTTTTCGCCGGGCCGCCAGCGCTGCCGGAGAATCAACTGCCGTGGTATTTCAAGCCTGGATTCATCGTGCTCACGTTTCTGACGTTGCCGCCGGTCGCGCTGCCGTTGGTGTGGTTGCACCCGAAATTGCACCCCGTTTGGAAGGTGGTCATCACTTTGATCATCGCCGGATTCTGCTGGCTGATGTATGTCGCCTTCCAAGGCTTGGTTCACCACTTGGATGAAGCGACAAAGATGCTGAACGAAATGAAAATCTAGCTCGAGCGGCTCAGATGTCGATTTCGCCCTCGAACACGAAATCCGCCGGGCCGGTGAGGGTGACGTTTTTGAATGTCTGGTCTGCGGTTTTCTCGAAACCGATTTCCAAGGTGTCACCGCCTTCGACATCGACTTTGATCGGGCTGGCCGCGCCGGTGAGGAGGTGGTGGACGAGGGCGGAGGCGACCATGCCGGTGCCGCAGGCGAGCGTCTCGTCTTCCACGCCGCGCTCGAAGGTGCGGATGGAAATGTGGTCTGGCGCGAGCACGGCCGCGAAGTTGGCGTTGGTGCCGGCGGGCGCGAAGGCTTCGTGATGGCGAATTGCGCCGCCGTGGTTGAAAACGTCGAGCGTATCGAGCGCTTCCGGGCTTTCGACGAAGGTGACCACGTGGGGGACGCCGGTGTTGACGAAATGGAGCGCGCCGCTGAAGCCGGGAATTTTGGCTCCGGTGTTGAGCTTGAGGTCCTTGGGCTCGGACATCGCGATGCGGACGTCCTCGCCGATCATTTCTGCGGCGAGTGTGCCGGCGATGGTTTCGAAGGTGACTTTCTTGAGAACGATTTCCCCGAGGTGGGCGGTGAATCGGCCGAAGCAACGCGCGCCGTTGCCGCACATTTCGGCTTCGCCGCCGTCGGCATTATAATAGCGGAAACGGAAATCCGCGCCTTTTTGGGCGGGTTCCACGGCGAGCAGACCGTCGCCGCCGATGCCGCGGTTGCGGTCGCAGAGCGCGGCGATGGTGTCGGCGTCGAGGTCGATGGAGAGGTCGCGGTTGTCAATGATGATGAAGTCATTGCCGGCACCGTTCATTTTGAAAAAGTGGAGGAGCATGGTGAATGGATGATTTGAGACAGTACCCGATCAGCGGGGGAATGCGGTGAAATAGATGACGAGAATGACCCCGAGACCGAAGGCGAAAGCGTAGCCCTGCAAGCTGCCAGACTGAACTTTGCGGAAGAAGTTGCCGGAGGATTCGGCGGCGCGGCTGAGCCCATTGACGATGAGGCCGTTGATGATGAACTCGTCGAAGAAGGCGACGATCGCGGCGAAGGCGTCTTGGAAATAACGGACGAGGAAGTTGTCGTAGAAGCCGTCGATGTAGAAGCGGTTTTGGAACAAAGGAATCGAGACGGGGTCCTTGTCCCTGCCGGCGTAGAGCACAAACCCGGCGATGACACCGCTGAGCAGCGCGGCGATAGAAACGTAGGTGACGAAGCCCAAGTGGATGAGATGTTCCGGCTGGTGATAGGCCGGGGCGAACTTGCTCGCCACAAACGGGAATCCGGCGATGATGCCGAGGATGGCGAGCAGCACCAGCGGACCGGACATCAGCGGACCGACTTCATGGGCGTGCGAGGCGTTTTCGGAACGGTTTTTCCCGAGAAACGCGACGACGTAGAGGCGGGTCATGTAAAATGGCGTGAGCACCGCGACGGCGGCGGCGATCCAGAAGAGGATGGGTTCTTTCTGATAGGCGGCTTCGAGGATTTGCTCCTTGGAAAAGAATCCCGAGGTGAACGGAACGGCGATGAGCGCGGCAAATCCGATGAGGAAGGTGAATCCGGTGATCGGCATTTTCTTGAGCAGCCCGCCCATTTTCCAGATGTCCTGTTCGTGGTGGCAGGCATGGATCAC
>JAYSYA010000194.1:0-1224 GCA_043716765.1 Akkermansiaceae bacterium | reverse complement strand
CGTACCTGCCTAGATCGCGGCGTGCCCAAACAACGTTCCGAACCCATCACCGAGCAGCGGCTTTCCGGATGGAAACTGCTTGATCGGTTCCTTGGCGTTCTGGACCAGCATGGCTCGCAAATCGCCCCGAGCCGGCGTGAAGAGCATGGCCTGCGCGATTTGGACCGGCGGACTTACTTTGGCCTCTTCCTCTTCGGATTGTTCAATCCGGTGGTCAGCTCCATGCGCGCGCTTTGTTTGGCGTCACGTCTGGACCGCGTGGCGGACATGCTCGATCACCAAGGCCCGGTGGCCATCTCGGGATTTTCCGACGCCCAACAGGTCTTTGCTCCCGAAATCCTTGAACCCGTGCTGCGACAACTGCTCGCCGAGAGCCTCGCCCGCCAGACCGGCCCCTTCAAGTCCGGGCGCGTCAGCCCCGAAACCATCCGCATCTTCGACAGCACCGTCTGGAAGGTGGTGACCCGCATGAAGTGGGCCGAATGGCGCCACCAGCATTGCCAACAGAACGCCGTGCGCCTGCATGTCAAACTCCGCCTCACCGACGACCAGCCCGCCGACTTCCGGGTCACGGAGGGAAAAATCTGCGAGCGTGCCGCCATGCGCCAGATGCTCAAACCCGGCGAGTTCTACCTTGGCGACCGCAACTATGGCGCGGATTTCGCCTTGTTTGACGAGCTCGACGCGCTCGACTGTGGCTATGTGCTGCGCCTGCGCAACGAAGCCACCTGGGAAGTGCTGGAAAAGCATCCGCTCACCCCGCAGGCGGTGGCGGAGGGCGTGACTCTGGATGCCATCGTGAGACTCGGGCACCGCGGCTGCGGCGGGCTGCGGCGCATCGTCGTTTTAAAGCGTCCGGAAATGAAAGAGGAGGTGATCCTGATCACCAGCGAGCCGTTTTCCGAACTCGGCACCCTTGAAGTGACCGGCCTCTACCGGCACCGCTGGAAGGTGGAAATGTTCTTCCGCTGGCTCAAATGCCTGGTTCCCTGCCGCCACTGGTTTGCGGAAAGCCGCGAGGGAGTCCTCATTCAGATCTATCTGTGTCTGATCAAAGGCCTGTTGCTCGCGGAGCTCACCGGTTCCAAACCCAACAAGCGCATGATGGAGCTGCTTCAGTGGCACCAGATGGGCGAGATGAGCGATGAGCAACTGGCCAAGTGGCTGGCCGCCGAGGAAGCCATCAGGGCCCGGCGTGCGGCCAAAAAGAAAGCCTGAGACCCG
>JAYSYA010000193.1:0-11192 GCA_043716765.1 Akkermansiaceae bacterium | reverse complement strand
CGGTCGGTCTTTCGGCGTGATTAACCCGTCTTTGTCAGTATCCAATCTCTTGAACACCGCCTCCTGCTTTTCCGGCGGCAGCTTCATGAAAAAACGTCCTGCCTTGAACTCTTCAAAACTAACACCACCGCTCCTGTCGGTGTCGAGTTCCCACAGCCGCGCCATCGGCTGGCCTTTTCCATCGCGAGACTTGCCCATGTGACCGAGCTCCTCCCTGCTCAAGGAACTGTCCCCGTTCTTGTCCAACCGTTTGAAAAGATTTTCGCGCTTTTCCGCAGGTAGATTCGCAATGCGGGGCATCCCGGCAAATTCTTCCTTTGAAATCAGACCATCGTGATTGGAATCCGCAGCCTTCAATCCCTCGCCAAACGGACGGTCCATCCCGCGTCGCTCGCGCTTCTCATTCGGCAGCGGATCTTTCGGCGGAGCCGGAGGCTGGGCAAGACAAACCGCGGGCAGCAGCATTCCTGCGGCGAGGAAGGAAACAGGGATTGTTTTCATGGCCAATTGACGCTTTTTTAGCTGCGTGACGCGAAGCTAAGTGACAAAGAAACTCCGCCTCCCTGAAAAAGTTTCGGTCTCCGGCCCGGAAACCCGCCGCTCCACTCACCTATCCGCCATGCATATCCGAGACATCCTCAGCGATTCAAAACCATCGCTCTCATTTGAATTTTTCCCGCCCCGCACCGCTGCGTCCTGGGAAGATCTCTATCAGGCAATCCGCGAGCTCGAATTATTGTGTCCGTCCTTCGTTTCTGTCACCTACGGCGCTGGCGGCGGCACCCGCGAGTTGACCCACGACCTCGTCGTCCGCCTCAAACAGACGACCCCCATCCCGCCCGTGCCCCATCTCACCTGCGTCGGTCATTCCGAACAAGAAATCGCGGAAATTCTCGAGCGCTACGCTGCGGCGGGCGTCAGCAACATCCTTGCGCTCCGCGGCGATCCACCCCGCGACCAACCCGACTACGATTGGTCGGAAAGCGGATTCCGCCACGCGGCCGACCTGGTCCGCTTCATCCGCAAATTCAACGAATCCGGCGCCCACCCCGACCCGCGCGGCTTCGGCATCGGCGTGGCAGGCTTTCCCGAGGGCCATCCCACCACTCCTAACCGGATGGCTGAACTCGATTTCCTGAAAGCGAAAGTCGCTGAGGGAGCCGACTATATTTGCACCCAGCTTTTTTTCGACAACCACGACTTCCTGGATTTCCGCGACCGCTGTGATCTGGCAGGAATCAGCGTCCCGATCATCGCCGGCGTGATGCCGGTGACATCGCTCTCCGGCATGAAACGCATGGCCGAACTCGCCGCCGGCGCGAGATACCCGGCGAAATTGCTGCGCGCACTTGACCGGGCGAAATCCAGCGCTGAAGCCGTCGAGCGCGTGGGCATCCACTACGCCGCCGAGCAATGCGCCGGACTCCTCAACGAGGGCGTGGACGGCATCCATTTTTACACGCTCAACAAGAGCCACGCGACGCGCGAAATCTATCACAGCCTCGGCCTCGCCGCTGACCCATGATTTCTAGCGAGTCCCTTGCTGATAGATATCCTCGGCCTGCGTCAGTGTGATTTCGTAAAGGCTGCCCTCGATGGGAACCATCAGCGGAATTCTGCCGATGTTCACATCCACCGGGAACTGCGAGGCCAGCTTGGGAGCGCGCTCGAAAGCATCCGCCGGCAGGGTGATCCGGAACAATCCCTCGTAACGCAGCGTTCTGGACAAGCGATCCGCCGCTTGCTCTTCAAGACGGCGCATTTCAAGACTGAGCCCCAAGCGGTCAAACAAAGATGACGCGCCCTCTCCCATGTTGCCGTCCCTCGACCGCCTGGCCGCCAGGGCGGCGCGGCGCAGCGTAAAATCGGAGCCATCGTCCTTTGAGGCGGCCTCATCATTCTCAGCGTCATCGCCTCTAAACAACGGCGCACTCCCGGCACCCGCGGTTTTTTCCAACGCCGCTTTGGTCTCTTCCGCAGTGGGCAGCCTCACCCGCAGGCTTCCTTCAAGGGAAAACAAATCCTCCGCTTTGAGCTTTAGGTCCGTGATTTCCATCCCTCCCCCACTCGTCTTAAGTTGGAACGAGCCTTCCCGGAAATCCACACGGTAGTAGTTCCGCACATAATCCACCACCGACAGCGCCTTGAGCAAATGGAGCCGTTCCCGCAGGCTGATCGTATCCTGGCCATCCAGCGCGACTTGGCCCTCGAAGCCGATCCCCTCAGATGAATTGGTCGAACCCGATACTTTGAAATCCCCGGAAATCGATCCCTCGACGAAACTTTTCAAAGCCCCCGGCACCACACTGTCCAAGCCGAGCTTGCGGACTTTCGCGACGCCCTCAACCAAGGGGCGCTCGCCTCCGGTCACTCTCAGCCCGGAACAATCGACTGTCCCCTGCCCCCGCCGAAACTCCGCCTTTTCAAAAGTTAGACCATCCGGATCGCAGACCACCACCAAACTAACAATCTGGATTCTCCGCAACCAATTCTGCGAGAACGTTCCGCCTGTGAAACTCAATTTCAACCCGTTCTCCTGCCGCTGGACTTTGAGAACGCTGTTCTCAATCGACCCTCGTGTCCGCTCGGAATATCCCCAGTGCAGGGTCGCATCGGTGATGTCCAGCGAGTTGATCAGCACATCGTTAGATTTCTTGAAGAGAGCCGCAGCAAGCATTTGTGCCGACTCCGCATCATCCGCTCCGGCGTGGAGCTCCAGATCGAGCCTCGATACGGAAATGATTCCGGGATCCCATTTCCCGGTCAAACCGTCGAGGAATCCCATTTTGCACCGGATGTTTCTGGCCTCCAGCGTGCTGAAGAATGTCTCCCGGCCGCCTTTGCATGCCAGCCGGTTGATTTCAAGCTGCCCCTGAACTCGTGCAAATCCCTTGAGCGCGAGCTCGGAAGCCGAAAGCCCGGACTGAAGGGACGCCTTCAAGCCTTCGTTAAAGCGTTTCGTCTCGGTCCGCTTCGCCAGATAGACCCAAGTCCCGGCGGCCACCACGGTCATGAAAACAAGAACCCTGAAGGACATGCGCAGCAAATGAAACATCGCCGCTCCTTTGCCGCCGCTGCCCGTCATCGAATATCGAAGCTGAAACCAAAACCCTTGGTTTGCCACCCACTGGCTGAGGCGTTCATTAAAATCTTGCGCTTGTTCGGCTTCCATAATTCGACTCGCCTTGCGGCGCCGGAAGTAAAACGCGCCACCACCGCTGAGGCGAGGGAAATTTACCCTCGCGCAGACTCCATCCATCGCCTACGACCCACCCCCGTGGAAGCCAACGATTACAAAGTCCGCCTCGAAATCTTTGAAGGCCCTCTCGACCTCCTCCTCTACCTCATCAAGAAAGACGAGGTGGACATCCATTCCGTTTCCATTGAACGCATCACCCGCCAGTATCTCGACTACATTAACACCTTCAAGCTTCTCAACATCGACCTCGCCTCCGAGTTCATCGTCATGGCCGCCAACCTGATGTATCTGAAAAGCCGCACCCTCCTGCCACGCGTGGACCAGCCGCCGGAGGAAGACGCCGAGGAGGACGATCCGCGCTGGGAGCTTATCCGCCAGCTCATCGAGTATAAAAAATTCAAGGACGCCGCCGGTTTCCTCTGTCTCCGTGAACTCGAGCAAGAAGGTCGCTTCGCCCATCAACCGGACACGTCCGACCTGCCCGTCGAGGAACCCGCCGCACTGGCGGAAGTCTCGATTTTCGATCTCATCCGCGCGTTCCAAAACGTCCTGAAGCGCTTCGAAGAAGCTCACGATTTTGGCGACATCATCGACGACCGTTACACCGTCTCGGATAAAATTGAGCTGCTTCTCAGCCACTTCGCGCCCGGTGAGTCACGGCGCTTTGAAGAGCTCTTCCAAACGGCCACCACCAAAGCCGAGGTCATCGTCACGTTCCTCGCTTTGCTCGAATTGATGAAGCTCAATCAATTCGTCGTCCGCCAGAGTGAACTGCTCGGCGACATCGTCATCGAAAGGCGCGACAACCAATCCGTTGCCGCGCTCGAGGCCGCTGAAGTCGGGGCCGACTACGCTTGAATCAGCTCAAGCGGAAGACAATCCGGGCCTTCGTTAGGTCATAAGGAGACATCTCCATCTTGACCTTGTCACCCACCACCAGGCGGATGAAGCGCTTGCGCATTTTACCGGAAATGTGAGCCAGCACTTCGTGCCCGCTTTCCAGCTTTACCCGGAACATGGTGCCGGCGAGAACGGATGAAATTTCACCATCCACTTCCACCGCTTTTTCTTCTTCGTCCTTGGTGGAACGCTTCGGTGGACCATAACGATTGCGATTGAGACGACGTCCCGATTTCTTTGGGCGAGGAGGCATAGTGACTTGAGAGATAATGCAAACGGCGGACTGGAAAGCCACGCCTTGCAGGAGTTCGGTAACTCATCCAATCCTAGCCATCAATCCCAAAAAACGCGCGCTTCCCGCATTCTCACTCTTTTCTTCATCACCCCACGCTTGCCAAGCCGTCGCAACCTCTCCAGTTTTCCCCGCCTCAGCCATCGCAAAGTGGCATTTATAAAAAACCGCATTATTCTCACCGTCATGCCCGAGATTACTGAAAAAGAACTTCCGCCGAACCTCAAGCCACTTTGGCTCAAAGCGCTCACCGCTGTCCAGACATCCAACATTCCTTACGGCATCACCCTGCTCCAAGCCGTTCTCAAAGACTGCCCCGGATTCCTCGACGGCCGGAAAATGCTGCGGACCTGCGAACTTCAGCTCACCGGAAACACCAAGAAAAAAGCTGGCCTCTTCGGCATGTCGGGCGGCGGCATGGGCGTCATGAAACTCCAAGGTCAGGCAAAAAAAAACCCCGCAGCCACCATTCCACTCATTGAAAAGGAGTTGGAAAAAGATCCGCTCAGCGATCAAGCCAACGACCTCCTTTTCGACACCTGCCTTAAGCTCGAACTTTACGAAACCGCCGCTTTCGCCCTCGAGACAATCCGCAAAGGCAACCCCGAAAACGCCAAGTTACTTCATAAACTCGCCGAGTTCTACATCACCCGTGAACAGCCGCAGCTGGCGTCGGAAGTTTACAACGACATCATCAAGCACCACCCCACCGACGGCCCCGCCATCAAGGGCTCCAAGGACGCTTCCGCACGGGCCTCGATGCAAAAGCAAAAGTGGGATGAAAACGCCGACATGCGTTCGCTCATGAAGAACTCAGCCGAGTTCGAAGAACTCGAAAAAGCCTCCCGCACCGGTCTCACCCGCGAGCAACTCGAAGAACGCCGCGACAAGATCATTGAGAAATACAACGCCGATCCCAACCATCTCGCGACGGTTAAGGATCTGGCAGGCATTTACGAGCAACTGGAAGATTGGCACAACGCACACACCTTCTACAGCTGGGCTCACTCTCTCAGCAATGGCGACGTCGCCCTCGCCACCAAGGCCGCCGCCATGAACGACCGCGCCTTGGAGTTCGACATGAGAAGTCTCGAGGCCGCCGCTGCCGCCGATCCGGAAAACGAGGAGCTCAAGGCCGCGCTCGATGCCCGCAGGGCCGACCGCATTGCAGAGCAAGTCCAGGACGCCCAAAAGCGTGTCGATCAAAACCCGACCGATCCCCAGCTTCGCTTTGAACTTGGCACCGCACTTTACAAAGCCGGCGAATACAGCGCCGCCATTCCCCACCTCCAACAGGCGACGCGCAACCCGCACATCCGCACCAAAGTGTTGCTCACGCTGGCCCGCGCGTTCCGCGCTAAAGCCATGTTCGACCTCGCCATCAAACAACTTTCAGACGCACTTGCTGACCTCGTCGCAATGGACAACACCAAAAAGGAAGTCCTCTACGAAAAGGGACTCATCCACTCCGAAGTGGGTGACAAACCCTCCGCCCTCGACTGCTTCAAGCAAATCTACGAAGTCGATTACGGCTACCGCGATGTCGCCCAGCGCGTGGAATCATCCTACGCCTGACCCGCTGTAAACATCCGCCGCCTTTCGCTTCGAAGGGGCGGCGTTTTTTGCGGCTACGCTCCACTTCCTAGTCATTTAAAATCATTGAAGCTTTCGTCGAAAGACATCTCGCCCACGACCCAGTCCTCGGCAATGACTTTGAGAATTTCAAATTGATGGGACTCGGCACCCTCGACCCGCCGGATTTCCAAGGTCGCACGGGTCACCGTCTCTTGCTTTGAAAACATCCAGTTCAAGGCGGCGGCTTGCCGTGATCCGACTTTGCAATATCCTAACAGGACTTCCTCCGTGTCGGGTGAAACCATGCGATGACAGACCCATTGCTTGTCGTCTTTGAACGCGCCGTTATAATAACTGTCCCTTGCGACATAAACCCTCACTTGCGCGAGGGCTGCGGCTTTTTCAAATATATCTTTCCATGACGGCTTCACGATGCGAGCAAAGGCATCAAAATCGATTCTCCATTTACCAGCCTCGTCAGGAGTGAGTAACGCCAATCTGGGGAGCGGTTTTTTCCCAGCTATAAAACTCACTAACACGCCATCAATCGATAGCAGGTTCGCATCCATGCTACTAAGCCAAGTATAGCGCTCGATCACGCCGTCCGCAGACTCCATGCCTTTCAGGAAATCCACCACTTCCTGCGCACTCGCGGTACCTAGCCGGAAAAAACCGGTCACTCTCTCAAGTTCCCGAACAGATAGTGCCTGCTTCACAAAAGCAAGCGCCTTGTCCTCTGATGGCGAGGCAAACCGAGAGACCACCCGCACCTCTTGGGGCGGCTCTGCCGAAACTTGTTCGGCCCAGCTTTCGTCTGGGTTCATCTTCGGCCCCAGCCACAGGACCATCACCACCGCCAAGATCACAACCGCCCCTCCGCACAAGATTACCGACCACGTCCGGGCCAGCTTCTTCCGATATTCCCGGCTTCGTTTGCCGCGGCTACCCTCTTGGCCCTTTTGCCTGCGCCCTTGCTTCGGTAAACCTGTGCCACGCATCCGCGCGACTCGTCCCATGCTGGGCGCGTCACCGGCCACCCGGGTCACCCGGTAGGACTGAACGGAACGTCTGATATCATTGGATTTCATACAGATAGAAGTCCGAATGGCCCTTACCGTGGAACCATCGTGAGCCGCGAGCGATCGTAGCGATCATCCGGCCTGAACAACCATCCCGGTTGGCGGTCCAACGCCTCGTATCCAGTCAGCATGAATTCTGATAGAAACTGATTGCTATTCGGATCGTACGCCTGCTGGCCGGTATAGTATCCTCGGACACGGTATTCGGTGTTGTTGTCGAAGGCGTATCGCTGGCCTGGCGCACCGTCCTCGGAAAACCGGTCGGGACTTTTTTTCTTATCCTCGCGCATGATCACCAGCTTGGCCCGGCTCCATGGCTGCCGGGGTTGGCGGACGTAGCCCCAGAAACGGGTTTTCTCCACGTAGTAGCGCCGACCATAGAAGAAGTCACCCGTCGGCTCGCTGGCAATTCTCGCAGTCCTCTCCTCCACGCTCGGCCCGCCGAGATTGCCGCCTCCCATCGATGACGGGCCGCACTGGGTGAGCAGCGAGCACAGCGCTCCGAGCAGGATGACATGGGTTATTGAAAGCGTCATGGCGGAACCTAAGAAGCCCGTTTCCTTCCCGCAAGCTCCCAAAATTAAAAAACGGAGTATACCTCATCCCATGATTTCCCCACTTGGCAGGCACCCAACATCAGCCGATAATTCCTGAGTGCCACGCATCCTCATTACTCTCGGAGATCCTGCCGGCGTTGGTCCGGAAGTCATCGACCTCGCACTGGCCTCCCTCCACATTCCCTACGGATTTGAAATCGAAATCCTCGGTGACCGCAACGCGGGAATCTCCGGAAAACCCGACGCCCGCTCCGCTGCCGCCGCGCTTGCGGCCCTAGATGAGGCTGTCCGCCGATTAAAAAACGGCTCTGCCGACGCGGTCGTTACCGGACCCGTTTCGAAAGAAGGTCTGCAAGCGCTCGGTTTCCCCTTTCCCGGGCAAACTGAATATTTCGCCGATGCCTTCGGAGTCGCGAATTACGGCATGCTCCTTACCGGGGCCACCCTCACCGTGGGACTCGCGACGATCCATGAGCCGCTGGCAGAAGTGCCGGACTTGCTCACCGTCGAGCGCATCGCTCGGATCGGCCTGCTCACCGCGGAATTTCTCAAGCGCCGAGGAATCCACCAGCCGCGAATCGCCGTCGCCGGGCTCAATCCCCATGCCGGAGAAAACGGCGCGTTCGGCGATGAGGAAATCCGCATCATCCAGCCCGCCATCGACCAACTGAACAACTCAGCGGCAGGATTTTTCACTGGCCCAGCGGTGCCCGACGCAGTCTTCCGCGATGCCGCGCAAGGCCGGTTCGACGCCGTTCTCGCCATGTATCACGATCAAGGCCTCATTCCGCTCAAGCTGCTCGACTTCGACACCGCCGTGAATGTCACCCTCGGCCTGCCCAAGCCGCGCACCAGCCCGGATCACGGCACGGCCTTCGCCATCGCCGGGAAAAATCTCGCCAGCCCATCTTCCATGATCGCCGCCATCCGCCTCGCCTGCGAACTCGCCTAACCTGCCGGACGTTTCCCTAGCCCTTGGTAAAACGCCGCGAAAATCACGAAACACAGCGCAATCATCGCGGCAAGGATCGCCCAGAATTCCATCCACCCCTGACCGTCCGCCGTAACACACTGGTTCCTCAGCCACCCGCAAACCAAGGCACCGACCAGCGGTCCGAGTCCGCCGGAAACCAAACCCAGCAATCCCTGCGCCTGCCCTTTGAGCCCCGGATCCACCCGCCGATCCAAAAACACCTGCGCCGTGATGAAGAAAAAAGTATAACACATTCCATGCAGCGCGATTCCCCCGATGTGCCACTGGATCGAACCGCTCGCCCCCGCGTAAGCACTCATGCCGAAACGCAGCACAGATAGACCAAGCGCCCATAGCAAAACGGATTTCACCCTGAACCGCACCATCACCGATCCCACAAGCAACATCGCAGCGACTTCCGTCAGTTGGGCGATCGTCATCGTCGCGGTAGAATGCAAGTCTCCCAGAACCTTGAGCATCTCCGGCGCATACATATAGAACGCGGATAGAGGCACGGAAAACAAAGCCGTCACCACGAAGAACACGCAGTAATCCCGCTGCTTCATCAACTTGAACGCATCCAGACCCAGGCGGCTTTTCCAGGAATTCCCACTGCCCAAAGGTGGCGTGTGAGGCAGCATGAATGCCAGCACCCCGCCTAGCAGACGCGTGGTTGCCGAGGCGTAACCGGCCACCGGGCTGGTGTCCGCATGCAACACATAACTGGTGATCAGGCCGCCCGCCATCCAGCCCACCGTCGCCCCGAGCCTCACCAGCGGGAACTGGCGCTCGCCGTGCTTGAGATTCGTTAGTGAGATCGTCGCCAGAAGTCCCCATGAAGGGGCGGAGAAAAGCGAGTAAGCTCCTAGCAGCGAGACGAACCACCATGGATTCCAACCCGCGTCCAGCACCGCAAACGCCGCGAAAAGCGCTCCCGAACTGATCAACGAGCTCCAAGCAAAAAGGCGGTCAGCCGCAATCCGTTGGTCCGCCAGCGCGCCGCCGATCAATGGCGACACCAACGCGCAGAACGGCGGCACCACGAAGACGATCGCCACCCAGGCACCCAGTTCACGGGCCTTCAAAATATTCGTCAGCGCCGGCAACCAAAATCCCGGCGTCATTCCGTGCAAAAAAAACACAACCCACAGCCATGCGAAAATCGACGTCGATGTGTTCCTGATTCCCAGCTCGCCCTGCACACAACGGAACTAGCCGCCCGCCGCGTGAATTGCCAGCGGGATGTGGCTGTGACAAATCTCAAATTTCGCTTGATCCGGACCCCATCCTCGGGTTTGTTCGAAGGAACACTGTTCATAAATCAATGCAACGTCCCGAACTTACCCACCGCCAACAGGAGATTCTTGATTACCTGCGGAAGTCTCAACGTGAGGAAGGTCTCATGCCCACGACCCGTGACATCCAGCGCTCTTTCGGATTTGCCAGCCAAACCGCAGCCATGAGCCACTTGCGCGCCCTCGAACGCAAAGGCGCTATCCAGCGGCTTCCCGGAAAAGCCCGCGCCGTCATTTTCCCGGACGAACTCGACCGCGGAGAAATTCTGGACATCCCGATCTACGGCAACATCGCCGCCGGCATGGCCCAAGATGTTGAGCAGGAGCGACAAGGCTGCATTTCCATCGACATCACCGCACTAGGGATTCCGCGCAACGCCCGCACCTTCGCCCTCAAAGTCCGTGGAGACTCGATGATCGACGCCCATATCTGCAATGGAGACACCGTGATTCTCGAATTCCGCGAGCCTCGAAAAGGCGACATCGTCGCCGCACTGATCGATGGCGAAACCACCTTGAAACGCTATCTGGTGGACCACGGCAAACCGTTCCTGCGTGCTGAAAATGCGGATTACCCGGATTTGCTTCCTGCCCAAGAGCTGATCATCCAAGGGGTCCTCGTCGCGCTGCTGCGGCATGCCGCCTGATCGGATTACAGCAAGGCTTATGCATGGTTGACGGGCCGACGGGATTGGCTAAATTCCGCGCCAACTCCCATGGCCAATGAACCCATTACCTTTGTGTGTCCCGCTTGTCGAATCAAGCTGACAATTCCAGGGAATCTAGCAGGCATCACCGGACCATGCCCCTCATGTAACATCTTGATCCAAGCACCCTATCCGGCCCAGGATCAAGTTGCTTCAGCTCATCAGCCCCCGTTCGCGGCCCAAGCGCCGATCTCTGCACCGCCACCAATTCAGACCAGTTCCCCGGCGGCACTTCGGCCGGAGCCCCGCCAATTACCGAGTCGTTCGGGCCAAGGCGAGCCCGTCGCCAAACCCATGCCCGAGCGGAATCACTCGTCTGACACCGCCAGCGCTCCGCTTCCCCACCCCAGACACACGCCTGGACGAAACCGCTTGGCCCGCCTCCTGCTGCCTTTGCTTTTCCTAACTACCGTAGGAGCAGTGGTGTTCGGCGTTCGCGCCATTCTCACCAATCAAACAAAGAACGCGCAATCGAACGGCCTCAAGTCCGAGCCCATTCTGCCTATTCTCCCCGAGTCCTCCCACCCGCCAAAAACCCTCCGAGACCCGGAACAAACCATCATTCCGACTTTGCCCGTCCCCGCTCCGGAGCAACCATCAATCACGGAACCGCCC
>JAYSYA010000192.1:0-1235 GCA_043716765.1 Akkermansiaceae bacterium | reverse complement strand
CGTGATCGCGCCCGGCTTGGGGGCGATGTCGGGCTATCTTTCCCGCAAAACCGCACTGCTTCCCGAGATCGACCTCGTCGAGCCCACGTCTGCGATCGGCAAATCCACCGTCCACGCGATGCAGGTCGGCGCCGTTTTTGGCTACCGTGGGCTGGTGCGGGAAATCATCGCTCGGATCTGCGATGAACTTCCCGGCAAGCCGAAAATCGTCGCCACCGGCGGCGATGCGGCGCTCATCGCCAGCGGCTTGCCCGAGATCGACGCAGTCGATCCGGACATCACCCTCGACGGCCTCCGCCAAGTGGCCGTCCGCGTGTTTGGTCATTAAATACGTGCCATTTCATTTCCAGCCGATACCTCTCCCCCGCAATGAGTGACGGCCCCCTGACCATCGGCATCGATTTTGGCGGAACCTCGGTGAAAATCGCCGTGGTGTTTCAAAGCCACATCATTGACCACGCGCCGCCCATCGCGACCCAGGAATTCTCCGGCCCTGATGAACTGATCGCCGCCATGGTCCGGGTGGTCGAAGCCTTGCGGGCCAGTCATCCGGGGATCGCCGCCATCGGCGTGGGCATGCCCGGCTTCGTCGATTTCGATGCGGGCTTGGTTTACAATCTCACCAATGTCGCGGGCTGGAATTCCATCCCGCTCAGGAAAATTCTCCAACAGCAGACAGGCCTACCCGTCGTCGTCGAAAATGACGCCAAGTGCATGGGCTTCGCCGAGTGGAAATGCGGTGCCGGCCGCGGCTTCCAGCACGTCGTTTTCATCTCGTTGGGCACCGGCGTCGGCGGCGCGATCATCGCCAACGGCCAGATGATCCGCGGCACCCGCCACGGCGCGGGCGAAATCGGCCAAACTTCCATCGACTACCAAGGTCGGCCCGGCCATTACGGAAATCTCGGCGCACTTGAAGATTACGTCGGGAATCGCGAAATCACCGCGATGGCCCACAATGCTTATTGCGCGGCCGGGATTGAGAAAACCCTCGAGGAATGCTCTCCCGCCGCCCTTGCCGCCGCCGCCCATCTCGGCGATTCCATCGCCCTCGCCCAGTGGGATCAAATCGGCAGGATGCTCGCCACCGCCGCCATGAACTGCTGTTGGCTCCTCAATCCCGAAGCCATCGTCATCGGCGGTGGCGTCGCCCGTGCCGGAGAACTCCTTTTCAAATCCTTCGAAGCGCACCTGTTCGCGCAGCTTTCCGGTCCTTTCAAAGACCACCTGCGGAT
>JAYSYA010000191.1:0-3709 GCA_043716765.1 Akkermansiaceae bacterium | reverse complement strand
AGCGATGGGCTCATCGAGAATCCCGGTTGCGCTGCGACCGCCGCGGTCAGGTTGGCATCCCGCGTCACCAAGGCGCTCCAGGTGATTGCGATCTGCGCACTCGCCGCCGCCGCGTCGATGCTCGCCCCCACTGCGTCCACGCTCGCCTGGGCCATCGCCACCGCCTTTTGCGCGGTTGTCAGCGCCTCAGTCACCAGCATGTCAGACCGCTCTTGGCCGCTGAGATAGAGGCTGATTTTCCGGCTCGCTGCGGCCGCATCATCGCCCGCCGTTTGCACCAGATAGTTGACGATGTTATCGCCATCGCGCCGCGCGTAAGCGAATGAAACCGCCAGCGCTCGTGCTTCCGGTACCGGCGTCAGTTGCAGCTCGCTGCCGGCGTGCCCATGTTGGTCTAGATCGAGGCTGCTAGGTTCGCTCTGCGAGCGGCAGAAAAACCGCAACGTCGGCGGCGTGGTCGAGTAGTCCGCGCGGGTGGCGGTGTCTGGTGCCCACTTGAGCGCGTCTTCCATGGCACCGCCACAGGAGGCCGCGCGGAATGCCATCTTAGGCACCAGGAAAAACTCAGGCAGCGTGGCAGGCGGTTGCAGCGCTAGCCCGGCCGTGCTGGCTCGCCCGAGGATGTCGCGGACCAGGTCTCCCAAGTCGCCCGAGCCATACAACACGAACGGCCGGTCGCCATCCGTCAGTGGAGTTTCTAGCAGGCCTTTGTAAAAGTTGGCCGCGCGGTAGGAATACGTCCGCGTGCTGAACGTGTAGGAGCGCCGGGCGATGCCCGAAAAATGCACCACGCCCGCGTCGTCGCGCAGCGTGATCCATTGCTCGTCATCGGGGATCGTGTTGGTGCCCTTGTCCCGGATCACGAATGTCAGCTCATCCGCGTCCAGGCTGCGGAGGAACAAATCCGCCGCCTGCACGCCAAGCGCTGCCAGCGACTGGAATCCCTCGCCGAGCGCTTTGCCTGCCTCGCCCGACAGATAGAATGGAGGCGTGAAAATCATCGGACGCGCGCTTGGATCTGGTTGATCTGAGCCTGTTGGGCCGCGATTTTATTGGAGTTGGCTATGACGTTGGCGGCGATTTTTGCCAGCGCGATGACCACATGGTTGGTCATTTGGTCGAGGGCGACGTTGACTTGAGATTGGGCGCGTCCCACGGCTTGCTGGACCGCCCCCGCGCCGCTGGTGGCGGTCTGCCCCACGGCCTGCACGGCTTGGACGCTGCCGGTGGCGGCGGCTTGCATTTGCGTGGAGACTTCCTGCGCTTTGCTCTCGGCCGCCGTGGTCACCGTGGCGGCGTCTGCCTTGATATTAGCGATGGCAACCTTGGCTTCTTCCGGCCCTTTGGCCAGTTCAGCGCCTAGGCTGTTATAAATTCCTTTGAATGCCGTATCGGCGGCCTTGGACGTTTTCCCCGCGTATTCCTGCTCTTTCGTTTCAAGTGAGATTTCAGCATCCCGGACGATATTTTGTTGAGCCCCTTGGTAGCTGGCGAGGAGCGTGTTCAAATTCGCCCGCGCCGCTTCTTGTTTCTCACCCGCACTCTTGGCAGTATCTTCCAGTCCTTTGAGGTCCGCGTTTTCCGCAGTGATCAGCCCGGCCTTCACCCGATTTTGGGCGGCCCGCAGTCTGTTCACCGCCAGCAGTTCGTCGCTGGCAGTGCGCTCTAGAGTTTCGCGACCGCTGGCAAGCTTGCCGTTCAAATCATCAAGTTGCGCTTTCATCGTCGCGGCAATGAGGTTGGCCTCGGCCAGCGCCACATCGCCGCCCTTGAGCTTGGCAAGCTGCACCTCTTTTCCTGCGGCGGAAGCCGCTTGGTTCGAGAGAATATTTTGCAGTTCGATCATCCGCCGGAACGAATCTTCCTGCTCGTGCATTGCCGCATTCTCATCGCGGATGGCACGAAGCCGCGTCTGGTCAGCTGCATGCTCTTTGTTGAACTCGCGGAGCTTGGAAATGTGATTGGCTTGGGTAAGCACCCCTTTCCCGGCTTCCTCAGCATCATGCTCGGACTGCTTCAAGTCCACCCACGCACCCGCGAGTTCTTTCACTGCCACAAAAGTGGTGGCAAGCGCTGCACCGACCGGCCCGCCCGCCGCGAATCCCAGCGCAATCGTGCTCGCCGCCTCACCTGCCTTTGAAACAACCTGGCCGGTCGTTTCCAGGGTGGCAGCCAAGTCAGCATCAAAGCCGCGAACAGAATCTGCGATCTCTTTGAATTTAGGGCCGATCTTCGTAAGCTGCTCGCCTAACTGGGAGACGACCTGTGACTTTTGCAGCATGGCGATCTGATCCACCTGCTTTTCCAAGCCGCCATCTGGCCCAGCATTCCTCGCTTGTCGCCGCTTGGCTTCGACCACATCCAATTCCCGCTCCGCCTGTTTCGCCGCATCTTCCACCGCGAAGATGGATTCCTTCACGGCTTCGGCACCGGCGGTGTCGCCCGTGGTTTTCAGCCCGATGATGATGTCCTTGTCAGCCATAACGGAGAGTTAGGAAATGCGGGTGATTTTGAGAAAGCTCCCCGCTTTGAGGGTAACAGCGGACGCGGCGACCTCGCTCTTCACCTCGAAGCTAAGCACCGCCGTGGAGCTGGCCGTGAAGACGCCGCGCAGTTGAATCCCGAAATTGCTCGCCGCCGCCGGGGCCGAGGTCGCCGCGTAGGTCCCGCCGATGGCGGAGATCGCCAGGGCCGTTCCCGGTTCCGACATGATCAATGTTCCCGCGCCGCCCGCGTTGACGAGCTGCACGCCCGTGGTGGTTGCCACGCTGCTGGCGATGAGCGCCATTTCCAGCACATAGACCGCGCCGGACACTGGCGTGAAATCAAACGCGGCGATGGCCACCTGCGTCGTGGTGACCGCCGTCACGTCCGCCGTGAGCCGCTTGATGACTGGCACGCCCAGCGCCGTGAGCTTACCGGATACCGTGAGGCCGCCACCCACCGTGAGCGTGGTGGTGGAGAGAGTCAGGATCGTGGAGCTGCCATCGCCCAGGCGGATGATGGCACCTGCCGCGAGGCTTGCGGTGCCGATGTGAAGCAGCTGCGCCACGGTGCTGGCGGGAGATGCGCTGGCGGCTAGAAGATTGTTGGATGCCATAAGTTTGCTTGGTTAGAGGTCGGTCCAGTCGCCTGTCAGGGCGGCCCAGTCCTGGAGAATGAAAACGTGGGGGATGCCCGCGTAGAGTGTGAGCGCGGCGGCGGGGACCATTCGGCTGCCGCCAGCCGCATAGGCCGTCACACTTTCGAAAGTGGCGCTTCCTGCCAGAGGTAGCGGCGCGCTGGAGGATAGGACCGTGGTCTCGATGTCCCACACCTCGCCGCCGGAGATGGTCACTCGCAGTGTGCCGGTTTTGCCGCTCGGGAACGATGCCGCATGGCGCATGCAGAAGGAATGCAGGTCAGCGTGGCTGGTGTGATCGCGCACTGCCGTCCACGTCATGCTGGCGTCCGCGCCGCCCAGCGCTTGGTTTTCCGACCACTCCGCGCCGATGCCGCTGGAGCGCTGCTCCTGCTGCTTCACGGTGATCACCGGCGCGGCCTCCACGATCGCGCCAATGTCTAGCAACCGCAGCGTGCCGGCCGCGGTGATAAAATCAATCTGATGGAGGCTTTCGATCATGACTGGACGGCGGCAGGGGCGGTGGGGGCGGACGGCTGGCCACTCGCTTGGATGGAGACCGGCGCGGTGGGAGTAGAAACGGTGCCG
>JAYSYA010000020.1:0-6334 GCA_043716765.1 Akkermansiaceae bacterium | reverse complement strand
TCCATCACCTTGCCCACGGGCGGGAGGAACGCTTGGCCGAGTTCGTCGAGCGCCAAGCGCTGGCGAGCACGCTGCTTTCCGGATGGCCTCAAGCGGAGTGTTTAAAAATCGATCTCAAGCGCATCGCCGAGCTTGAGTCGGGCTGGAGCACGTCATTTGCGAAACTTGAGCGCCTGCCGAAAGACGACGACGACGCATCCGTGGCCGAGAGTTTCGGCGACGCGTTGCAAATCCTTTTCAAAGTTGACCGCGATCTCGCTGCCGCGCGCCGCCGGTTTCTGGAAGGCATCGAGGACTTCCCCGCCTTACGCGGGCAATTGGAAGGCGTGACCGCGACGATTCGCCGCTTGCAGCGGATTTCCGACCGCCTGCGGATGGTCGAGGAGCCCGAAAAATTTCCCGAACAAGCGGATCTCGCACGCCTTCGCGACTCGAAAGCCGACATCCTCGCGCTGCAAAAGAAGGCGGACGAGCTGGTCGATTTCATCCTCAGCAAAAAGGAACGGATTGATGCGACTCTCGCCGCCGTGGTCGAAAATTTCTCCCCGGAGCGGATTGATCCAGTGGACCGCGCGATCTTGAGGCTCGGGACTTACGAGATCCTGCACGCGGCGATTCCGCCGAAGGTGTCGATTAACGAGGCCATCGAGCTGGCCAAGCGTTTCGGCACGACCGACTCCGGGCGCTTTGTGAACGGGGTGCTGGACAAGATCGCCAAACAGGCGGCGGAAGCGTCCGAAAGTCCGGACGTTTTGTAATTGGTAAGTCGGGCCGCAGTCTTCATAACAGCGCGCGAGACTTTCCCAACCATGCTCTATCCGACCCCTTTTCAGCAGAAAACCCTCTGGAATGCCGCCACGGGGGTTTCCATCCTGATCCTCGGGGCCTTGCTTGTTAGCTTCATCTGGCTGGCCGGTTACGTCTTCGGATTTCTCCAACCCGTCCTCATCCCGCTGGTGGTGGCTGGGATCGTGGCTTACGTGCTCGATCCGGTGGTGAAGTTCTTGGAAGGCCGCGGGCTCAGCCGCGCGTGGGCGGTCATCACGCTTTTTCTGATGATTCTGATAGCCGCGACGATTCTGGTCGCGGCGGTCCTCCCTGGCATCCAGCGCGGCGGCAGCACGCTGCGGGACATGATTTCGGCACCGGCAAAATCGGCCAAAGCACCCGAAAAAAATGTGTCCGACGACGGCTCCGAACATCTCGCGCCCGCCCTCGCCAACTCGCTTCGCGACCTGCGTGTTCGCCATAAAAGCGGCCCCATCGGATGGATTCTGACAGAAACAGATGACCAAGGCAACCCGGTGGCGACGGATGAAAAAGCGCTCAAGCCGGAATCGCTCGCCTATTTCGAGCGCACCCGCGGCGGGCGCATGGTCATGGAAAACCTCGACGTGATTTTCAAAACCGGCCGCACGTGGCTGACTGCGGGATCCACCAAGGTGCTGGGGTTTCTCGGCCTCGTCATCGGCATGGTCATGGTGCCGATCTATCTGTTCTTTTTCCTCAAGGACTCGGCATCGATCCGTTGCCACTGGCATGATTACGTCCCACTCAAAGCCTCACGGTTTAAGACGTCGCTGGTGGAAACGCTTCAGGAAATCAACGGCTATCTGGTCTCGTTCTTCCGCGGCCAGGTGATCGTCGCGGCGATTGACGGGGTTTTGGTTGGCATCGCGCTGACGCTTTTCGGGCTGCCCTATGGACTTTTGATCGGGGTCTTCATGGCGATTCTCGGGGTGATTCCCTACATCGGAAACATTATCTGCCTGATTCCCGCCTGCATCATCGCTTGGCTCCATGCGCAGGGAGCCGCGCCTTTCGGCATGAGCCCGTGGGCTTACGTCGGATGCGTCGTCGGGATTTTCGTCGTCGTCCAACAGATTAACTCACTGGTCACCGCGCCCAAGATTGTCGGGGATTCCGTCGGACTCCACCCGCTGACCGTGATTTTCTCGATGCTGTTCTGGTCGCTGGTTCTCGGCGGATTCGTCGGAGCGCTGTTGGCCGTCCCGCTCACCGCGGCGGTCAAGGTATTGTTCCGCCGGTTCATCTGGGAGAGGCAGCTGCTCGACGCCTCCGCAGGGGATCCAAGTTAGTTGCTTGGAAAAGAGACCCCTCGCATCACGCGGCCGGAATTCTCCCCCCGGATTATCCCAGCTTTGCGCGAAACGAGAGGCTCAAGAGGTTTGGGGGAAAGCTCCTCTGCCGGCAAGGCGATTTCCTCATTCGCGGCAAGAAGTTTTCCAACAGCAGGTTTTGCTCATTCGCCGAGACGGGCGGCGATGGATTTCTTGGAATGCTCGATGAGGACTTTCAGCTCGGGATCCTTCCCCGACATCGCCGCCGTCAGAATCGGCAGACTGCGGCTTCCGCCCACCCTGCCCAAAATGCGGACCGCCGAATACCGGATGGTCCCCGAAGTGTCGGGAAACCGCTTGATCACGGCCTCTTCAACCGGCTCGCCGAGCTCTGAGTAGAGCGACTCCCATGCTACCGGGTTCTTATACCAAAGTTCATCCAGAATCGGGATAACCCCGGTATTTCGTTCCTTCACGATCAAGCCGACGATTTCCGGCGGGACGGTTTCGCCCTCCGCGACCAACTTCCTCACCTCGATCAGTGCGGCCTCACTGGCCGGCCCCGGCAGCTCCGACCACACCATCAACGCGCTGCAAATGTTTCCCTTGAAATCCAACCCGTCCTGACCCAGCAGCGAAATAAGCTTCCGGCTGATGTCGGCGCGATAAATTTTCGGCTCGGCCTCCGCCAGCCGCTGCACCGCGCGCCTGACCCGGTCGAGATCAATGCTTTCCAGCTCCCGTTTGTTCAAATCATAAAACGCCGGATCGTCTTTCTTGGATAGTTTCTCGATCGATCCCTCGATAAAAATGTCGTCGCGCACCCGGACTTCGATCACCGAGAGATCCGTGTGAATTTTTTCCGTCTGCCCCAGCGCCGACGTCAATTCCGCGATCTCTGGCAAGGATTTCCTGATCCCGGTAACGACCAGCAAATAATCCCCGCCATCCCGCGGATAGTAATGGGACGCGGGATCCGCATCGGTCACTCGGAGAATGTAATCCCTCACCAAAAAGCGATTGCTCTCGCTCAAGTCCCGGAACCAAAGCCCGACGGCCTGCTTGCCACTCCCCTCCAAGGCCAGCTTCTGGATTTCCGCAACCAGCGGGGCCGTCCCAATGCGGGCGCGCAATGCCAGGGTGGCACCGTCTTCACCCGGTTGTTGGATGGGGGCGTGGATCTTTGGCAAAATAGTTCCCGGTGCCCCCGCTGTTTGGCTCCCAAGCGGCACCGATCCGGTCTTGAAAAAGAACGGCACCAGCAACAAAGCAACGCTTAAACCCAGCGCAATCCCCAGCGCCCTCATCCGCGTCCGTGGGTTTGCATAAATAAGCAGCACGGTTCCCAAAACACTCGCAAATCCAGCCATCAGAAGGCGATTTTCAATGACCATTCCATCCAGCACCCCGCTGCGGCTGGCACCAAACATCAACAGCAGCGCCATCAGCACCATGCCGACCACGCCGATGATTCCCGCCATGATCCGCTGGGGCGACGCAGGCTCGAGCACCGCCGCATCCGGCACGTTGCTATATCGGACCGGTTGCAAGCCGATCAACGCCTCGCCACCCGGCAAAGGAATCCGCGGAAACCGGTTCAATTCATGGCTCTTTTGCTCGCTCGGGTAAAATTTGCGGCCTCGCACGATGACTTCGTCGTTGATCCGGAAGCGGTGCTCACAGCCACCGCACTCCACGGTGCGCTCCCTCAAATCTTCTCCCACTTTGAATCGTTGGCCGCAGGACGGACAGCGGATCAGTAATAATGTGTCATCGGGGGCGTGGGAAGACATGTCGTTGCGGCAACTCTTGATGGAAATTCGGGTGATTGCAACCCCAAGCATTGCACCCGGCTAACAGGCGGAAAAACCTGTTCTTCACCCAATTGGAATTTAGTTTGGAAACATTAAAAATTGACCATTCCGAATTTTCTTCATACCAGCTTGGTCCACCAATCATAAGCCGCTTATGAACTCACTCAAAATTTGCCCCCTGCCCTCCATCCGCTCCAGCGACGACCCAGGCTCACTCATGATGGAGAGGGAAGGATTTGTGGATGAGGCGGCGGTGATGGCCCTCATCGCCGAGACCCCCTCCAGCCGGAGCATGGCTTACCCCGAGGACCTCGCCCTGGCTGCCGACGACCTCGATTTCGCCGGCTGGCAACTGCCCACCACCCAAACGGCAAGGCAGCGCGCCGCTGAAATTCCTCCTCAGGTGATCGATGCCATCGTCCGCCGCGCCGCGCCGCCACTCATTACGGAATCCGGCATTGGCATCCCGCACCACGGCACCCATCGCTGGTGGCTGGCGGGACTGGCCGGCGTCCTTTCCACCATGCTCTTCACATTGCTCCTGATTGCTCTCTCATCCCGCCCCGGCGAGTCGTCCGGACCGATTCTCCCGCCCCCGGCGGCGACCGTTTCCCAGCCGCTGCTCTCCAAGCCAGCCGACGCCAACCGCACTCCAGCCCAACTAACCGCTGCTACCTTCGAACACGCCAGGCGCTCCGTCAGCGAGGGATGGGCCAGCGATGATTGACGCGCGGACCTCGCCCACGCAGTCTCCCCTTCGCATGTCCCGTCCCGGATTGATTCTCAAGCTCAGCTGCCGCGACCAACCCGGCATCGTTGCCAAGGTCGCCAACTACGTCGCCGGCCATCGCGGCAACCTCATCGAATTCGCTCAGTTTTCCGACCAACTCGGCGGAAAATTTTTCGCCCGGCTTGAAATCGAGACCGCGCACCTCGATGTCGATGTTCAAGATTTTATCGACGGCTTCGGCACGCTCGGTCGCTCCTTGCAAGCGGAATGGCATTTCCGCCGCCTCCCCTACCGCATGAAAACCGCCGTGCTCGTCACCAAGACCGACCACTGCCTCAACGAAATTCTCTGGCGCGCCGAACTCGATGAACTCCCCATCGAAATCACCTCGATCATCGGCAACCGCCCCAATTGCCGCCCCACCGCCGAGCGGGCGGAGATCCCGTTTCATGAGATCGACATGGATGGCGCAAACCGCCAAGCCGGCTTCGCAAGCATCCGCCAAATGCTCATCGAGCAAGACGTCGAGCTCATCGTGCTCGCCCGTTTCATGCAAATTCTTCCCGACGACTTCTGCCGCGACTTCGCAGGGCGCATCATCAATATCCATCACAGCTTCCTCCCCGCCTTCATCGGCGCGAACCCCTACCAACAAGCGTACAAGCGCGGCGTCAAACTGATCGGCGCCACCTGCCACTACGTCACCGCCGACCTCGATGCCGGCCCCATCATCGAGCAGGAAGTGGACCGCGTGCAACACTTCCACACCCCCAACGACCTTGTCCGCCTCGGTCGCCATTGCGAGCGGATCGCCCTCGCCAAAGGCATCCGCTTTCATGTCCATGACCGGACCATTATCGACAGCCACCGGGCGATCGTTTTCCCAGATTAATGAAATTGGGGGCTTTACAAACTTAAGCCACGCGCTCAATTTCCTGCCCCGCTCAAGGAGAGGTGGTCGAGTGGTCTATGGCACCTGATTCGAAATCAGACGTGGGGTAATACTCACCGTGGGTTCAAATCCCACCCTCTCCGCCATATTCCATAAGAGTTTGAGCGCCTGATACCCCGCGGCTACCCCCGCCCTAAAATCACCCGCCCCTGATCGCCGCTTGTTGGCTCGGGTGGTCGCATCTTGGCCCCCGGCTGCACGGGTCGCTCGAGCTGGCGATTCTTGTATCACCGATGCAGCTCCAGAAAGGAGGTGGAGCCGTGACCTATCCCGGCCCGCTGACAAACGAGCGCATGATGCTACTCGCTCTTGAGCATCGAATCGGTCTGCGCGATTTGTCCCTCTGCGCTAGATCGCCCGGCCAAGGCTACGAAACCCGCAGGCCGCTTAGAATTTCGCCCTGCTGTGCAACACCTTGGTGGCCCTCATCCCGCCCGGATCCCGGACCATGGAGCAGTTTTTTGAGCGCTACACCCTCAGCCCCTCCGCCGCCCTGAAAATCCTCAACTCAAAAATCGAAATCTTTAGCCCACCAACCAAATGACCTGGGGAAGTTCGTCTTGGCAATGGATTCATGATGGATTTCTTGGCTTGGCATGGAATCCGCCGCCACCTCAGCGGATCTCTACTTCGTTGCCGACGCGGGTGAGCAGGCTGACTTCCTCCATGTCGTGCACATGGAGGATAATGCCGTGAGGCAGCGCGTCGGTGGCCTCGGTCGCGCCGCGGATCTGGAGCGAGGGTTTGGCGATTTGGA
>JAYSYA010000190.1:0-1238 GCA_043716765.1 Akkermansiaceae bacterium | reverse complement strand
AGGCGGCTGTAGCTGCCTGTCCCATCGGTGGTGGCGGTGATCGAGCCGGTGGTGGACGCATTGGGGCTCTCCGCGAAATAGACCGTGGCTCCGGCGAGCGCGCTGCCGGTGGAGATCGAAACCTTACCGGAAATCGTCTTCCGTGGAGGGACGCTGAGAGGGTCCAGCGGATTGGTGGAAAGGTCGATTTCCACGTTGTCATTCACGCCGTCGGCATCGCTATCTAGGATGATCTGTCCGGCGGTGAGTGTGCGGTCATGGATGCGGGCGTTGAGGATGAGGCCATCGAAAAACTGGCGGGTTGTCACCTCCGCCGCGGTCTGGGAAAACCCGATGCGGAAACATTTTCCCGCAGCGTCTGAGTCCAGCGCAGGCCCTGTGTAGCTACGGGTGGCGGCTTGCACGCCATTGATGAAAAGGGTGGCGGTGCTGCCGTTAAACGCAAGCGCGACGTGCTGCCACTTCCCTAACACGACGGGAACATTGGTGGCCCAGTTGCCGAGATTCTCCAACCGCGCGACCCATTTTCCGGCGTCGAGTCCCAGACCGCTGCCGGTGCGGCCGAAGCGCTCGTCGGTGCTGTCGAAAATGGCTTCGTAATTGCTAACATCGTCGGAGGTGCGGGGTTTCACCCACGCGCTGAGCGTGCGGACGCGGCCATTTCTCACACCGCTTTCGTTAGTGGCGGTCGTGCCATTGAAGTCGGTGGCGGCGGTGGGCGAAAACTGGCCGACGATGTTCCCGTGCCGCGCGGACTCGGCAGTCACCTCGGCGCCGGTCATGGCAATGTTATAAAAACGCACGTCTTCGAAGCTGCCCTTGAACAAAGCGCCGGCCCAGTCGCGGCCGAGGAAATTGCCCTGCGTGGTGGTGCCGTTGTTCGCGGCCAGCACGGTGAGCGGAGTCATCGTGATGGCCGTGACGGCTTCGGAAACGCCATTGATGAAGAGCGTGCCGCTGCTGCCATCGAGAGTGACCGCCACATGCCGCCACTCATTTTGTGGCAGCGGGCGGGAGCTTGTCAGGGTGCGGGTCGTGGTCCCGTCGCTGAGGGTGAAAACGACCTGCCCCGAGGTGTTTCTCACGATTTTCAAGGCACGCGTCGCGCTGCTGCCGAGAAATAACAGCGGTTCCAAGGTGCCGATGGCGTTGGCTGGCTTGACCCAGGCCGAAAAGGAAAATCGCGAAGTGTCGGCGAGGCTGCGGTCCAGCGCGGCATAGTCGTCGATGCCATCGAA
>JAYSYA010000189.1:0-3723 GCA_043716765.1 Akkermansiaceae bacterium | reverse complement strand
GATAGAAGATCGACGCGCTCGTTGATGCGCTTGTCGTCGAAGAGGAAGCGCCGCAGATAGTTCCGCGCACCGAGCGGCTGGTTGCCGAACATCAGCTTCTCGTTGCCGTCGGAAATTTCATCCAACAACGAGCCGGTGCCATCGAGCACCATCCGCGTCTGGTCGATGTAGTTCACCTTCACCCGCTTGCCGGTGATGGCGCTGCCCTCGGTAGGCTCTAACTGGCCAAGGCAAAGCTTGAGCAACGTCGTCTTGCCCACGCCGTTGCGGCCAACGATGCCGGTGCACTGGCCGGGGCGCAGGCTCAAGGTTAGATTGCGGAACAACCAGCGCGGGGATTTCTCCGAACCAACATTCACGCCCGCGCCTTCCAGCTCGACGACGATGTTGCCCAAGTCCGGAGCCGGCGGGATGAGCAGGTCCATTTCCCGCTCCTCGGGCGGCGCTTCTAGGCCTTCGATTTCGTAATACTTGTCCAGCCGGGTGCGCTGCTTGGTGCCGCGGGCTTTGACGCCGGACCTAACCCACTCTAACTCCTCCCTCAGGAACCGCTGGCGCCGACGCTCGGTCTGGCTGGCGATTTGCTGGCGGATCGCCTTGGATTCGAGGAACGCGGTGTAATTTCCCGGATGGGAAAACGCGCGGCCCTGGTCAATCTCGATGATCCGCGTGGCGATGACGTCGAGGAAGTAGCGATCGTGGGTCACGAAAATCACCGCACCCGGGAAGGTTTTTAAATAATCCTCCAGCCAGCGGATCGACTCGGCGTCGAGATGGTTGGTGGGCTCGTCGAGCAGCAAAAGATCCGGCTGGCAGGCGAGCGCGCGGCAGAGCGCGACCCGGCGTTTTTCCCCGCCGGAAAGCGGGCCGACCGTCGCGTCGAGCGGCGGCGTGCCGAGCGCGGTGGAGGCAGCCTTGATGCGGGAGTCGAGGTTCCAGCCGTCGGCGTGATCGATGAGGTGGAGCAGGTCGTTAAGCTCGGCATCGCTGCCCTCGCCGTTTTCGTAGCGGCGGATCGCCTCAACGATGTCGGCCGCGCCCGAGGCAATGTTTTCCTGCACCGTGAGCTCGGAATCGAGTTCAAACTCCTGCGGCAGATAGCCCACGCGGAGGGCGCGGCGCAAAGAAATTTCCCCGGAGTCCGCCATTTGTTGGCCGGTGAGGATTTTGAGCAGCGAGGTTTTGCCGCAACCGTTACGGCCGACCATGCCGGCTTTTTCCCCGGCGGCGATGGCAAGGGTGACCCCATCCAGCAGCGTTTGGTAACCGTAGGTCAGGCGAATTTCGTTGGCAGAAAGGAGAGCGGACATGAAGCGGCGCGCTTGTTGCCTATCGCGGGCGAAACGTCCATCGCGGATCGCAAATCGCCTGCCGCCCCAGCCAATGCCAAATTTTCGATTGACGCGGCCAACCCTGAGTGTTGTCATCCCGCTGTTGAGACTCAATCTCAAGAAAGGCTAATTCCATGAAACGCAATTCGATTCCCCGTTCCACTGTCGCCTGCCTGGCAGCGACCCTCTCCACGGCCAGCTTGGCCACGGCCCAAAACGCGCTAACTACCTTGGAATCCATGGTGGTGACCGCCGAGTCGGAAGCCGATGAAACGAACCAGAAGGGCTGGCTCCCGGACGTCAGCGGAGCCGCGATCTTCGCTGGCAAGAAGACCACGGTCATCGATCTGGACGCCCAGGCGCGGATTGTCGGCAACAACTACCGCCAAGCGCTGTCGCAAACCCCCGGCCTGCTGCTCGCCGAGGAATCCTCGCCGCTGGTCAGTCTCGGCTACCGCGGCCTCAATCCGCACCGCGCGCAATTCACCCAGGTCCTGCGTGACGGAATCCCAATCCACGCCGACCAGTTCGGCTATCCGGAAGCCTACTACACTCCGCCGCTCGACACCGTGGACCGGATCGAATTCCTTCACGGCGGTGCCGCCCTGCAACACGGACCGCAACCCGGCGGAGCGCTCAATTACATCACCCACCGCCCGCGCACCGACAAGCCGTTTTCGCTGCGCACCCAACACATCGTCGGCAGCGACGATCTTTACTCCACCTTTTCCTCGGCCGACGGCACTGTTGATAAACTCGGCTACTACCTATACTTCAATCACCGCGAGAGCGACGGCTTCCGCTCCGCTAACAGTGACTACAACCTTAACAACGGCGCGGTCAAACTCCTCTACTCCCTCGATAACGGCGGGAAAATCATTCTCAATGCCGACACCTACGAGGAAAGTCACGGCGAACCGGGCGGGCTGTCCATCGCCGATTTTAACGCCGGCAGCCTCAAGGCCACCCGCCTGAACGATCAATTCTCGCTCGACCGCGATTCCGTCTCGCTGACCTACGAGATCGAACCGACGCCGGATTCCTTCTTCACCACCAGCGCTTGGTGGTCCGACTACACCCGCTTCAGCACTCGCCAGCGCGGCGGCGGATTCGGCACCCTGCCCACCGGCAAGGATTCCCTGACTAACTCGATCGAGGACCAGAATTTCGAAACCCTCGGCATTGACTCCCGCTACCGCCTCAACTGGGGCACTGACATGAAGCACGCCTTCAGCACGGGAATTCAGGTCTATCATGTCGATTCCCCGCGCACCGATTCACGCGGCACCAGCCCATCCGCCTCATCCGGGCAAGTTCGCCGCGACTCGGATCGCGAGGTGCTTTACGTCCCCGTTTTCGCTGAAAACAAATTCACCTTCGGGAATTTCTCGATCACTCCCGGACTGCGCTTGGAAAACGTTCGCCAAGAGGTGAAGGAAAACATCAACCTGGACAAAACCAACCCGCTCAGCCCCCTCGCCGCCAAAGAGGAAACCAGCCACATCCTGTTGGGCGGCCTCGGTGCCGAGTACGCCACCGATGACCGCTCCGCCATCTACGGCAACATCTCCCAATCCTATCGCCCGCAAATTTTCACCGAGGCCGTGCCGCTCAGCAATGGCCAGGTCGTCAATGACGATCTCGAGGAAGGTAAATCCATCGAATACGAACTCGGTTACCGCACCCGCGCCTGCCAGTGGCTCACGCTCGATGCCAGCGCCTTCCTGCTTTCCTTCAAGGACCAGATCGGCACGCTCGGCAATACCTTCGCCAACGTCGGCGACTCCATTCACAAGGGCATCGACCTTTCCGCCAGCACCGACCTGCTTCGCGACATCGCCGGCACGGAGCAATACGGTTCGCTCGAGTGGTATGTGAACGGCACGCTGCTGGATGCGGAATTCACCAGCGGCCCGAGCGACGGCAACACGCCGCAATACGCCCCGGATTTCATCCTCCGCACCGGCCTCAACTACAACTATCAGGACAAACTCAAAGTGACCCTCGGCGGCACCTTTCTTGACGATCACTTCGCCAATGACAGCAACGGCGCGCAATACGCCGTGCCCGCCTACATGGTCTGGGACCTCACCGCGGAATATAAAATCCATGAGAACGTCCGCCTGATAGGGGGCATCAACAACCTCTTCGACGAAAGCTACTTCGCCCGCGTGCGCCCCGACGGGATCGATCCCGCCAACGGCCGCAACTACTACATCGGCGCATCCTTCGAGTTCTGATCCCGACTTTGTTCCAAGTTGCTGCTTGAATCAAAGGCCGGGCCCGTTGGGTTCCGGCCTTTGACGCGACCCGCCGCGGGGATTGTTTTCTTACCAGACCCGTCCAAGTTTCCGCCCTTACCTATGACCGCCCTCTGCCACGCCCTCGATAT
>JAYSYA010000188.1:0-11324 GCA_043716765.1 Akkermansiaceae bacterium | reverse complement strand
GGGGTGGCTTTTCGCGTCCAATCTCATTTCTGTCAGAGCGGAGGTTCTTGCCGGGATCAGCTTGAGTGGCCGACAGGTGGTGGAGAATGATCCGAATGAGACGCTGGTGGGCACCTTGGCGGTGGTGAATGCGTCTGCCGGTGGCAGTCATGTGTTCTCCTTGGTCGCAGGAATCGGATCGGCGGCGAACCACGGCTTCTCCATTTACGGTAATGAACTGCGTCTGCGTTACGTGACCGGAGTCAAGTTTCTGGATTTCGAGAAGCAGTCGGACTATCCAATCCGGGTAGGGGCGACGGATGCGAAGGGAAAACTCCACGAGCAGGTTTTTGTCATCGAGATGACCGACGACAGGACCGAGGACGCGGACCGCGACGGCATGAGCGAGGCGGTAGAAGAGGATACCCACGGGACTAGCGATTTGCGCTCCGATACGGACGGCGATGGCTTCAGTGATCGAATTGAGCTTCTGAAAAACTCGTCACCTTTGGATGAGAGCGTGTGGCCGGACTACTCGTTAGTGGGATGGGGGAGTAACGAGGCCGGCGAGTTGCAGGCTCCTGTTGGCTCGGTGATATTGGCGCTTTCAACCGGCCAATATCACAGCTTGGGTTTGCAGGATGATGGCTCGGTCTCGGCATGGGCGGGATTCAACGACTATGGGCAAATCAACGTGCCTCCCGGCTTGGGGCAGGTGATGGCGGTGGCTGCGGGTGGCGATTACTGGTGGCAAGATTCGGCTCACAGCCTGGCTTTGAAGGCCGATGGAAGCGTGGCGGCTTGGGGATATGATGACGACGGGATGTTGCAGCCGCCGGAGGGATTGGAAAACGTGATAGCGATCGCATCTGGCAGAGTGCATGGTTTGGCCCTGAAGAGCGACGGGACGGTGGTGGCTTGGGGGCGCAACCTTGGTGGCCAATGCACGGTGCCCGAGGGACTGCAGGGCGTGGTCGCCATTGATGCGGGCGGGTTCTATAGCATGGCTTTGAAGGACGACGGCTCGGTGGTGGCGTGGGGCCTGAATTACAACGGTGAGTCATGGGAAAAACCGACGGTGCCGGCGGGTTTGTGTGACGTGGTGGCCATTTCCGCAGGGCGCTTTCACAGCATGGCCTTAAAGAGTGACGGGACGGTGGTGTGCTGGGGCTATAACCTGGACGGACAGACGGCCGTGCCCGCGGGTCTAGCAAATGTCATCAGCATCGTGGCGGGAGGGTTCCACAGTCTCGCGTTGAAGGGCGACGGCTCGGTGGTGGCGTGGGGTTCTAACGAGCAGGGGCAAGTGCGGGTGCCGGTGGCGGCGCAGGGCCAAGTGAAGTCAATTTCCGCAGGCTTGCTTCACAGCCTGGCACTCCGGCAAGCGGCGGATCTTCCCGAGATCACCAGCAGTTCAAAAATTGCCGCCGTGCCCGGAATGGTGCTATCGCATCAGGTCGTCGTGATCAATGCGGTTGCAAGTCGTTATACGGCGATCGGATTGCCCGCCGGGTTAGCGCTCGATCCGGTGAGCGGTCTCCTCACTGGCACGGTGACGGAAGCGGCGAGGCGTTCGGTGCAAATCCAAGTGGACACCGACCATGGACGGCTGGTTCAAATGATGTGGATCCGCGTTTTCGAAGGGCGTTCACCCACGGGGATGAGCGTGAGTCCGGCTGCGGTGACGGAGAACAGCCCGGCTGAGACGGAAGTGGGAAGCTTGAGCGCGGCGGATCCGGATGCGGGGGATGATCACACGTTCGAATTGGTAAAGGGAGAAGGGTCGCTAGATAACGGACGCTTCCTCATTTCGGGAAACCGGTTGTTCGTGAGCGGACGGATTGACCGGGATTATGAGTCGGAGCCGGGACCATTCAGCATCCGGGTGCGGGCGAGAGACGGCTCGCTGAACCCCTACGAGGAGGTGATTGTTCTGAAATTTTTGGATGACCGCCAAGAAGATGCCGATGGCGATGGACTGAGCGAGGAGGAAGAGGATCTAACCGGCACGAGCGATGCGATTTACGATGTGGATGGCGATGGCTTCGGCGACGGCTTCGAGCGGGATCGGGGAACCGCGCCGACCGATCATGCAGATTTCTCGACCGGCCGGATTCTCGTCGCTTGGGGGAAGGGTGATCGCGAGCAAACCCGGGTGCCCGCCGGACTGGGCGGGGTGGTCGGTCTGGCAGCGGGCAGAGGGCATAATCTGGCAGTGAAAAGCAACGGCACGGTGACGGCGTGGGGTTGGAATGACCACGGGCAATGCGGTGTTCCGCCAGACCTAACAAACGCGGTCGCGGTCGAGGCCGGAGATCGTCATAGCGTGGCGTTGAAGCGCGACGGCCGTGTGATTGCCTGGGGAAACGCCGCCGACGGGCAGGTGGCGGTGCCGGGGGATTTGACCGGAGTGGTGGCCATCGCTGCGGGAAGCCGCCACAACCTCGCTCTCAAGTATGACGGTAAGGTGGCGGCCTGGGGGGCTAACGAATACGGCCAGGCCTCGGTTCCGCCGGGGCTCGGTGATGTGGTCGCCATCGCGGCGGGCGGTTATCACAGTCTCGCGTTGAAGAGTGATGGAACCGTGGTGGCGTGGGGGTGGAGTGGGGCCGCCGTCGTGCCGGTGGGGGTGGAGCGCGTGATGGCGATTTCCGCCGGCGGATTTCACAGTTTTGCGCTTAAAAGTGACGGTAGCGTGGTGGCTTGGGGCGATAACGCATCCGGCCAGTTAAACGTGCCTGTCGGGCTAGGCGGGGTCGTCGATCTTAAGGCCGGTTGGCTGCACGGCACGGCGTTGAAGGGCGACGGAACCCTGATCGCTTGGGGCGCAAACACCAATCAGCAGGCCGCTGTGCCGCTTGAGGCGAGAAACGTCCACACTCACGCTGCGGGTGAGAGTCATAACCTCGCGTTGTGCCAAGCCGACGGGTTTCCGGAAATAACAGCTGCTGCGGCAATCTTGGGATGGCCGGGCCAGGCGGTGAATTATCAAGTCACGATCATCAATGCGGTGCCCCAATCTTTCACGGCGATGGGACTGCCTGACGGCCTGGCGATCAATCCCGTGACTGGCGTGATCAGCGGAATGGTAGTCAACGGTGTTAGGCATTCGGTCCGGATCTTGGTGGATACTGACATGGGCCGCCTGAGCAGAATCCTCTGGCTCGACACCGTGGACGGTCGGTCGCCGACAGCAATCACTCTGACAGGCGAGCCGGTCTCGCTGTTGGAGAACAGTCCTTCCGGACGCTTCGTAGGCACGCTCGCCGCGCTGGACCCGGACGTGGGAGATTCTCACGCCTTTAAAGTCATCGTGACCGCTGGCTCGGTAAACCCCTACTGCCTTGGGGTTTCGGGTAAGCGGCTGGTGGTGGCTTCCGGAGACGGGATCGATTTTGAAAACGGCTCGGGACGCCTAACCATCCGGGTGCGGGCCTATGACTCCACATGGAATTATCATGATCAAGATTTCACCATCCGCTTGCTAGACGACCGGACAGAGGACGGGGACAAGGACGGCGCGAGCCAGGCGGTGGAGGAGGACGTCCTTTCCACCAGCGATTCGCAAGTGGGCGACTTTAGCACTTCCGATGCGGATCACGACGGGATTCCCGCGCTCATCGAGCATGCCTTCAATCTCGATTTGCAGGTCCCAGACAGTCATCGCCAACTCGGCGGCGTGAGCTCGACATCGGGCTTGCCGCTGATCCGGCCCGTCGCCGACGCGCAAGGGACACGCCGCTTACGGATGGAATACCTGCGGCGAATCGGCAGCGGATTGAACTACGTTCCCGAATTTTCCAACAGCCTCGATCCGGACGATTGGACGGCTGCCCCGGCGGCGGTTGAAATCACCCCGGTGAATGCGGAATGGGAGCGCTGCGTGATCGACGACTTCGAGTTCACTCCGAGTCCGGCGGTCCGGTTCGGACGGATCGCGGTGTGGCCGGTCGGTGCAGTCATCAAGACTGGAAATGCGCCGACCGCGATCGCGCTGAGGTCATGGATCGAGCCCGGCAGGCCGGTCACGCTGTTGGAAAACAGCCGGGCCGGCACGGTGTTGGGGGTGCTGGGCGCGACGGATGCCGATGCGGCAGATCGGCATATTTTTGACGTGGTTGTCGTCGGTGGTTCGCCGAATTTCTTCAATTTGGTGACCATGGGAAATCAACTGGTGCTGGCTTCGGGAGCAGGCATTGATTTCGAGTCCGGCTCGGAGGTTCTAATTGTAAAGGTGAGGGCCAGTGATCCCGCGATGAATTTCCTGGAGCGGGAATTCACGATTCAGTTGCTAGACGACCGCACGGAGGACGCGGACCAAGACGGCGTGAGCGAGGCGATGGAGGAGGATGTCCTGTTCACCAGCGACTCGCATTATGACAATTTCAGCACCGCAGACGGAGATCTCGACGGGATTTCCACGCTCGTCGAGCATGCGTTTAATCTGAACTTGCGGGCGGCGGATGCCGGGCACTACCTCGGCGATGCGGGCTCGACATCGGGCTTGCCGCTCGTTCGGTCCGTGACCGACGCGCAGGGGCAGGGCCGCTTGCGGATGGAATATCTGCGGCGGACCGGCAGCGGTTTGAGTTATGTTCCCGAGTTCTCCAGCAGCTTGGGTCCGGCCGGTTGGATGCCCGCAACGCATGCGGTGGAAGTCACTCCGGTGAATGCCGGGTGGGAGCGTTGTGTGGTCGATGATTACGAGTTCACACCGAGCCCAGCCATCCGTTTCGGCAGGATTGGCGTCCGCATACTTTCTCCTAGCGGGAAAAAGGGCGGGCCGCCGACCGCGCTGGCGCTGACCTCCGCGGTGATGCCGGAAGAGCCTGTTTCCCTGCGAGAGAACAGCCCCGCCGACACGCTGGTGGGGAATTTGGCGGTCACGGACCCGGATGCGGGGGACTCGCATGTGTTTGAGGTGACGGTGACAAGCGGCTCGTCGAATCCCTACTGTCTTGCGACGCTTGGCGGCCAACTGGTGCTTGTCTCGGGAACCGACATCGATTTTGAAAACGGTTCCGGTGCCCTAACAATCCAAGTGGAAGTCAGGGATTCGACCCTGTACTCGTATGTGCGAAACTTCACGATTCAGTTGATAGACGACCGTTCGGAAGACGCAGACGGGGATGGGATGAGCCAGGCGTTGGAGGAGAATGGGCTTTTTACCAGTGACTCGCATCACGACGACTTCAGCACTGCGGACGCGGATGGCGACGGGGTTCCCACGCTCATCGAGTATGCCTTTAACCTGAATCTGCAGGCAGCGGACGCCGGTCGCTATCTCGGCAATGCGCGCTCGACATCGGGCTTGCCGGTCATCCGGTCCGGGATCGGCTCGCAGGGGGAGCGCCGTTTACGGATGGAATACTTACGGCGGATCGGCAGCGGCTTGAGCTACGTTCCGGAGTTTTCCAGCGGCTTGGGCCGGGCGGATTGGACGGCTGTCACCGAGGGGATCGAGGTCACTCCGGTCGATTCCAAGTGGGAGCGCTGCGTGGTTGCAGACCCTGAGTTCGCTTCCAGCCCGCCGCTTCGTTTCGGCCGGATCAGAGTGAGCCAGTGACTGCGAAAGAGCAGATGCCTCGGGTCGGGCTGAGGCAGCCACACCCTTCGCTAGGTCCGGGTGACATCCACGCCCAAGAGGCAGACGTCGTCGTCGAATTGCTTTTGATTAGAAAAAGCGAGGACGTTGTCGAGAATGTCGTTTAACAAACCATCCAAGGATTCGCCGGATTTGCGCTGGATGATTTTCATGAGCCGGTTTTCGAAAAACGGTTCGCCGCTCTGGTTTTCCGCTTCGAGAACGCCGTCGGTGAAAAGGATGAGCCGGTCGATTTCGGATAGCTCGATTTCGTTGGTGGGGAACGAGGCGGCTTTGCGCAAGCCGAGTCCGGGACCTTTGTGTGAGCGGTCGCGAGCGATCTGACGAACACCGTTGCGGCCGGCGATGACGGGGCCTGGGTGGCCGGCGCAGGCGTATTTGAAAGTACCTGCGGATAGGTCGATGAGACCGAAGAAGGCCGTGGCGAACATGGTGGTGCCTGCGCGTTCGAGAATGGCGGCGAGCCCGTCGTTGAGGCCTTGGAGAAATAATCCGGGCTCGTTGGACTGGGCGCGTTGTTTTTCTAGCAGGCCGCGGAGCATCGCGACGATCAGCGCGGAGCGGACGCCATGGCCCATGACGTCGCAGATTAAGACGCTGAGGCAGTTTTCATTCACTTGGACGACCTCGAAGAAATCCCCGGCAAGGCCGGAAATCGGGATATAACGCGCACCGAAGGTAAGCTGGCCGTGCGTGCCGGGAGAGATGGCGGGGAAGCCCTCGTCGGCCAGCGCCTGCTGGATTTCACGGGCTAGCATGAGTTCTTCCTCGTAGGTTTGGTTTTTCAGCTGGAGCTGGTGGGCGAGGTCAGTGGCCTCGCGGCGAGCTTTAACGAGTTTGGTGACATCGCTGGAGACGCCGAAGGTGCCCTTGATGTGGCCGTGCCGGTCGCGCCACGGGAACTTGGAGGTGATGACCCAGGTTTCCGTGCCGTTGTGCCACGTTTCGTGTTCGAGCTGGTCGATGATGGAAACGCCGGATTTGATGATGCGTTTTTCGTCGTCTTCGGCAGGTTTCCAATGGTCGTAATCGAAGAAATCCCGGTCGTGTTTCCGGATCAATTCGGCTTCATGGGTGAATCCCATCCACTCGGCCAGCCGATGGTTAGCCATGATGAAATTCGATTGGAGGTCCTTGAAATAAATTTGCAACGGGACGTGGTCGATCAGTTGTCTGAGCAGGAATCTCTCTTCTTCCACCTGCGCTTCCGCCGCTTTGCGCTGGCTGATGTTGATCATCGAGCCGGCGATGCGGACGGCCTTGCCGTCGCGGTTGCGGACGACGGTGCCGCGGATTTTGAGCCAGCGCCAATCGCCGCCTCCGGCGCGGATGCGGGCGTCCACGGCGAGAGTTTCCGGCCCGCTGTCCAGCAACGCCTGGGTCATCGCGAGGGTGAACACGTGCTTGTCCTCGGGGAAAATGCTGTCGTAGGGCGGCAGGAAAAGATTGGGCGCGCGGTCCTTTCCACATTCCAGGAATTCGAGGATCCGGCGGGAGTAGTAAATTTCCTTTTGGTCGGTTTGCCAGTCCCAAATACCTTCGTCCGATGCCCGCAGCGCGAGCTCTAATCGTTCGAGTTTGATTTTGTTCTTATCGGTCGAACTCCGTGGGTGTTGATTCATTTTGTTAGTAAAGATGCCCGATTTCCATCGGATCGCAACCGGATTTCCTCGAGATTTGCAAGTGCCCGATCCCGGTGGCGGGTTGACATTTGCCGCTGGCAGACCTTGCTTGGAGCGGGGTGACCGGGGAATTGGAAAAAAAAGTGCTCAAAGGGGTTTCGCGGTCGTTTTATTTGACCTTGCGACTGCTCCCCGGACCGATGCGTGGTGCGGCCAGCCTCGGCTATTTGCTCGCCCGGACCAGCGACACGCTCGCGGACTCCGTCGCCGCGCCCGTGGTTACGCGACTGCAATGCCTCGATCAGTTCAGCCGCGCCGTCGCCGCGAAATCGGAAGCGCCGCGCTGGCCGGTGTCGATCCTGAACGCGACGGCGGACTCCCGGGAGCGGCATTTGCTCGAGTGCTCGGGTGAGATTTTTACTTGGCTGCGAAATCTGCCAGTTGCCGAGGCGGATCTGGTGAGCGAGGTGCTGGCGACGATTGCTAGTGGCCAAATGCTTGATTTGGAGCGCTTCACCGCGGCCACTCGCGAAAATCCGGTAGTGCTTGAGGACGATGCCGCGCTGGAGGACTACGCGTGGCGGGTGGCGGGATGCGTCGGCGCTTTTTGGACGAAACTCGGATTTCTCACCTTGGGCGCGCGGTTTTCAAAAGCGCCTGAGCCGGACTTGTTGGCCCAGGGAATCGCTTATGGAAAAAGCCTCCAGCTCGTGAACATCCTGCGCGATCTCGCTGCGGATTTGGCCATCGGCCGCTGCTATTTGCCGGTCGCCGATCCGCATGATCCGGCCGCGCTGCTCGCTTGCCACGCGAGGTGGCTGATCCGGGCGGAAGCGTGGATCGGCGACGGGGAAATTTACGCCAATTCACTGCGATCCAGGCGGTTGCGGGCGGCGACCGTGTTGCCGGCACTGATCGCCCGGAAAACCCTAGCGCCGCTTCGTGACGCGAGCTGGGAGGTGCTCCAGCACAGGATCAAGGTGCCGAGATGTGCGGTTTATCAATCGGTGATTCGTGCGTTTTCCCAAGCCGGTCCAGGCCGATGTTGGCGGCCATGAGAGAGTGAGTCGGGACTCTGCCCCGGGCATTCCCGACAGGGATTTCTAATCACTTCGACTGCTCCAGCATCCGCAGCAGCGGGATCTCGGCGCGGGCGCGGAGGGATTCTTCCATCTCCACGCGCGGTTGGAGGGTGTCCAAGCAATCGCGAAGTTTTTGAAGGGTGTTCATCTTCATGTAGCGGCAGTCGGCGCAGGCGCAGCGGTCGGTGGGGCCGGCGATGAGGTTTTTGTTTGGGCACTCCTTGCGCAGGCGGTGGAGCATGCCGCTCTCGGTGACGACGATGATGTCTTTGACCGGCGCGTTTTTGCAGTAGCTCACCATTTTTTCGGTCGAGCAAACCTCGTCGGCTAACAAGCGGACGGCCTGGGTGCATTCGGGGTGGGCGACGACGAGGGCGTCCGGATATTCGGTTTTAATCTTATTGATCGAGTCGCGGGTGAACTCGACGTGGACGTAGCAGTTACCTTTCCACAGGTCCATCTTACGGCCGGTTTGTTCCATGACCCAGGCACCGAGGTTCTCGTCGGGGACGAAAAGGATCGGTCGCTCTTGCGGCGCGAGGTTGACGATTTTCACCGCGTTGCCGGAAGTGCAGATGACGTCGCAAAGGGCTTTGACGCCGCCGGAGCAATTGATGTAGGCGATGACGTAGTAGTTTTTCTCCGCGTTGGCCTTGAGGAAAGCTTCGAGTTGGTCGGCGGGGCAGGATTGTTCGAGCGAGCAACCGGCGTCGGCGTCCGGGAGGACGACGATTTTTCCGGGGTTCACGATCTTCGCGGTCTCGGCCATGAAGTGGACGCCGCAGAAGACGATGATGTCGGCATCGGTGGCCTTGGCGTGATAGGCGAGACCGAGCGAGTCGCCCACGTAGTCGGCGACGTCCTGGATGTCGCCGGTCTGATAGTTGTGGGCGAGGATGACGGCGTTGCGGGCATTTTTGAGGGCGAGGATTTCCTCCTTAAGATCGAGGGCGGCTGGCATTTCGAAATGGAAAGTTAGGATTTTGGGCTCAGCTCGGGGATCATCTCGATGGTGCCGGTGTGTTTGGCTCCGGGTTTGACGATGAGTGAGGTGGTGCGGACGAGTCCTTGGAGGTGGGCGCGTTTTTCGAGGGTGACGGGGCCGGAACAGAAAATTTGGCCGCGGACGTTGCCATCGATGAAGGCGCTGGCGGCGGTGACCGGATTGAGGAACTCGACGCGCGAGCCTTTTTCGACGCGGAGATTCCGGCATTGGACATCGCCGGTGATTTTACCGTGGCTGCGGATGATCAGGTCGCCGGAGCATTCGACTGAGCCGGCGAGCTCGCCGAGGACGGTGAGGTTGTGGCACTTGAGAGTAACGCCGGAAACGGATCCGGATTTCTGGATGACGACGTCGCCGCAAGTTTGAATGCGGCGATTCCAGTGCTCGGTGATGTCGTAATTGAGCAGGCTGACGTAGCCGCTGCATTTCGGGCACTGGCTGGACTGGGCATCCCCGACGGCGGAGTAGGAGTGACCGCAGCCGAAGCAGGTGATTTCCCGTGGTGGCTTGGCAGGGTTGAAGAGCCGCATCAGGAATGACTGCGGCACCGGCACGACCGGGCCGCGGCGAAGGAAGGGTTGGAGCGCGGGCGCTTGCGGCGGGGGCTCGGGTTCCGGATCGGAATCCTTGCGCGGCACGGCGAGCCGGGTGACCGGGTGTTTCCGAACGACACCCTTGCCTTCGCGGACTTGGAAATTGGCGCGGCAGGCCCGGCATTGCGTGGAAACCACGAGTGCGGGCTCGAATTGCACTTTCCCGCACTCCGGGCAAGCTACCTCGATGCGATGGCGCTTGGGCTCATCGGCCATGGCAGTCTGGATGGGTTTTCGGAGGGCGCGCCTCCGACGGGTTAGAGAGAAGTGCCGGCAAGGGTGCCTTGTTTGGGAGCTTCGGGTGTCGGCGCGGCTTTGTTCGCGGCGGCCTGCTGCGGAGCGGCGGGCTGGGCGGGTGCGGCCGCTTCGGCGGGGGTGCCGACGGTGGATTTCCCGACGAAAATAGCCCCGGCCTCAATCGCGAGGGACTTGGCTTTAATGTCACCGACGACTTCGGCGCTGGCTTTGAGTTCCACACGCTCGGCGGCGGTGATATTGCCGTGGACCTTGCCGTAAACGACGACGGTTGCGGTTTTGATCTCGGCCTTGATGCGGGCGTTTTCGCCAACGGTAAGATTGCCGTCGGAGGTGATTTCGCCTTCGATCTTGCCATCAACGACGAGGTCGTTGGTGAACTTGACGGTGCCTTTGATTTCCACATCGGTGGACAGGAAATTGCGGGTAGCGGCGGGCGTGGGCCGGGTGGGTGGAGCAGCCGCTTGCTGCGAACTGTAGGCGGGTGAAACTGGCTCCGGGTGGCGGACTTCCGGAAGGGGTGGCGCGGACCGTTGGGAGTCGCTGTTATCTTGGCCGATTACTTTTTTGAACACGGGATAAAATAATGGTTCGGGTTATAATGATGTCAAATTGATTCAATTTATGGCTGGGGCGCTGCCGGAGTTGTTACTTCAGGAGCGGTAGGCGTGATGGTCGCTCCCGGTGGCGGCGTCGGCTTGGTCTCCGGCACCGGTGGTGCCGGTGGCGGCTCGATTTCAACGGGGGGCTTGGTTTTCAAGATGGCCAAGCGGCGGCTGGCGGTGTCGGCGAAGCTGCTGTCGGCGTTCTTGGCCTTGGTGTAAGAGGCCTCCGCATTATCGAGGTCGCCAGCGTTTTTGGCGATGTCGCCGAGGGAAATGAGGGCAAATGGTGCGATGAAGCTGGCTGCCGGGTCGGCGGCGATTTCCTCAAAGACTTTTGCCGCGTCGCCGGATTTGCCCTGAGCCATCAGCTTGGAAGCGAGGTTCGCCTTGGCGGTGGGGATCGCCGGATGCGCGGGCGACTCGGCGATGAATTTCCGCAGCGTAGCGACGGCCTCGTCCTGTGCGGCCGCGGCCCACTGGCTGTTAGCGAGGAGGACCATCGCACTGCCGGCGGCGGTCGTGCCAGCGTGTTCGCTCACGACGGCTTGAAGCGAGGCGAGGTCTTCCGCCTTGGTGA
>JAYSYA010000187.1:0-3742 GCA_043716765.1 Akkermansiaceae bacterium | reverse complement strand
ACTCGTCGTAAACCACGGTGAGAGTGCCGGCCATCACTGCGGTGCCGATGTTCCCCAGATGCTGGGCCGCGTGCTGGTGGATCATTTCGGCAACGGCTTGCGAGCGGCTTTCAAATCCGCGCTCGCTGACAAGCCGCTCGAACGCTTGGAAGGTGTGCTCAGGCATCGAGACGGTCATCCGTCTCAATCCGTCGTTGTTGTTGCTGTCGCTCGCCATGTCCGATTGAAAAGCAGTTGGAGTGCCGGATGTGAAGTATTTTTAAATTCTTCATACCGATTTCTTTATTTGGCGGGTGTTTAGGATTGATGGCGGGGCGGCGGCGGTTTTGGGCCATGGCAAGGTTTTCGAGGAGGAGGGGCATGGGACACTCGCCGACTATAGTCAGCGCTCCGTTAGTAAACCTGGTTGTGAGTGCCGGTATCGATCAGGACGATGGTCACGAAACCGCCTTCCTCGCGGTAGATGATTCGAAGATCGTGGGCAGCGGAGAAGGCGCGGAGTGACTTCATTTTCCCCTTGAGCGCGTGGTCGTGGAGGGCGGGGTTGGTGCGGTCCGCTTGATAGTGCTCCAAGGCTTTTTCAACGGCCTCGCGTTGACCCATCGTCAACTTCGACATCGCCTTACGGAATAGTTTGGTGAAGATCAGTTCCATCAGACTGAGGATGGTTCACCTTCAGCTTCGATTTCTCGGTTGAGGTCGCGAATCATCTCCGCAACATCGCTGTAAGATTTGCTAAGGTTCGCGGGGTCTTTCGATTCCTCCCATGCCGCGAGAATTCTGGCTTCGGCTTCGGGGCTGAATTCCGGCTCGGCTTTGAGGCGGAAGGGGATGCTGCGGGTTTGCGCGACTTTGGTGAAAAAGAGGCGCACGGCGGTCGTGGCATCGAGGCCGATTTCGGCAAAAACTGCGTCGGCGGCCTCCTTGAGGCTGCGATCCATTCGGATCTGGAGTTTGGCTGTGGAGTCAGGCATGTGCTAAAAGTATTCCAAATGGATCGTATTGCAATGATTCTGACTCCAGATTGGAACATCCGGGCGGAAAATTTTCAGACAACGTCTGGATCGGAGACGGCGAGCCGCAGGACGGGGGCTTCCTTTTGCTCTTGGCCGGAGGGGTGGATGAGCTCGTCGATGTGCTGGCGCACGCCCAGGAAGGACGGGTGGAAGAGTTGCCCCGGAGTCCGCGGACGGGGGACGGGGACCTCGACCACTTCGCGGACTCGTCCGGGATTGGCATCGAGGACCAGGATGCGGTCGGATAGAAATACCGCTTCATCGAGGTCGTGGGTGATGAATACGATGGTGATATCGACGTTTTTCCAGATGTCTAATAAGTAAGACTGCATCTGGCAGCGCGTCTGGGCGTCAAGCGCGCCGAAGGGTTCGTCCATGAACAGGACGCGGGGCTGGTTGGCGAGGGCGCGGGCAATGGCGACGCGTTGTTTCATCCCGCCGGAAAGCTGGTGGGGGTAGGAGTTTTCGAATTTCGAGAGGCCGACGAGTTCGATCCATTCGCGGGCCTCGGAGCTGGCGGTGAACGCGGAGGTGCCGGCCATGCTGGGGCCGAACATGACGTTTTCCTTCACCGTCCGCCACGGGAAGAGGGTGTAGCCCTGGAACACCATGCCCCGGTCCGGGCCGGGGCCGGAAACGGGCTCGCCATAGACGCGGAGCTCGCCGGAAGTGGGGCTTTCCAAGCCGGCGAGGATGCGGACGAGGGTGGATTTTCCACAGCCGGAGGGACCGATCACGCTGAGCAGCTCGCGCTTGTGGACCGAGAAGGAAACATCGTCGAGAGCAGTGATGACGCCGCGCGGGGTTTCGAAATGCTTGGTGAGGCCGGTGACTTGCAGGGCGACCGGGCGTTGCCGGAGACGCTCGAAGCGGGCGGCCACTTCGGGCGTTTGCTCGCGGTAGTTGGGAAGGGCGAGGTCGTCGATCATGACTGGGCTGCGGTGATGCGGTTGGTGAGGGCGATGAGCGCATTGACCGGCCATTTCATGGTCCTGACGATGGTGCGGGTGAGCGGTCCGGTTTTTCCCGCCCATGGGAAAAAGATGCCGTGTAGCCAAGAGAGCACTTGGTCCATGGTGAAGCCGGTGACGCCAATGAGGAGGATGATGGGAAACACTCGGTCAAAATTCCGGAAGCGGCCCTGCGTCTCGATGAACTCGGTGAGGCCGCTTTTTACGCCGATGAGTTCGGCGATCACGAGCCAAGTCCACGCCCAGCCGAGGAGGATGCGGAGGTCATTGTAAAGGTTCGGCAGGATACCGGGAATGACGACGTGGGTGATCATCTGGCGGGGTTTCGCGCCGAGGGTTTGCGCGGCTTCGAGCAGCGATGGATCGAGCAGCCGGGTGGTTTTGGAAACGACGAGGATCAGTTGGAAAACGGTGCCGATGAAGACGAGGGCGATCTTCGGCGCATCGCCCGCCAGCAGCACCGCGACCAGCAGGGTGCTGAAGGTCGGCGCGGGCATGTAGCGGGCGAAATCGACGAATGGCTCGCAAAGTTTCGAGAAGAAATCAAAGACCCCGCAGAGGATGCCGATGGGGATTCCGACGACGCAGGCCCAGAAGAAGCCCATGAAAATCACCTGCAGCGACCTCTTGTAGCGATCGCCCATCGAAGGTTCCCCGGCGGGGACCTTGGCGGTGAAATCGCGCAGACCGGTGCGGATCACTTCGTCGGGGGCGGGCAGGTAGATCGGGTTCGCGGGCTTGCCTTGCGGGATCAACTTAAGCAGTGGTCCGTCGGGAAGTTTTGCATAGGAAAACTCGGGAGAGGCGGCGGAGAGGAGCGCCCAATTTTGGCGGACGATTTCGAGATTCTCAGCGGTCAGCGCGGGCTTGCTGGTGGTTTTTGCGCCAGTGGCGATGTCCCGCCAAACGGTGTAGAGGACGGCGTCGTTCTGCGCGTCGGTGTAGGGCAGCCAGTCGTGGGAAATGGCAAGCGGGGCAAGCTGGCGCAGAAGTTTCTGGTTCTTGCGCTTGGCCCCAGCATCGGCGGTGCCGGAACTGCGGGCGGCGAGGATGGCAGCGTTGTCCTTCCTCACCGCTCCGACGAATTCAGGAAAAAATCTCCGGCTGACATGGTCTCCCGCGGTGAAGACGGTGGTGACTCCTTCGCGCTCGGCGGAGAGTTCGATTTTGACGTCCGGATGCCAGATCCACGGAGTGTAAGAGACGAGGCACCACAGTGCGATGGGTAGTAAAAACGAAACGCAGGTGAGAACGAGGCGGCGTGATTGGGGGAGATCCCGGCGGATTACAAACCAGTCTTTGAGGATAGCGGGGCGGATCATGGAGAGGCTGGCGGGACTGCGGTGAGATGAACCATGCCGCCGTGTTTTTAAACGGCGGCATGGCTGAGAGAGAATCCAAGTCAACGCCTCACTCGGACTTCTTGGCGGCGAGGGCCTTGGTGAGCGAGGGGTCGAGATACTTGGTGGTCTCCTGGCTCTTCTCATACACCTTGTACTTCAAGTTGAAGTCATTCACGATCTTGGATGAGCCGTAAACAGTTCCACGTCCATCCGCCGTGTCCCAGCGCTTGATGGCCTCGTCGAGGGTGAGGATGTGGGTGCCCTTGAGAAACGGTTCATATTCCTCGGGCGTGATTTTGACCCGGGCGGACAGGATCTTCAGCACGGCGTCGAGGTTTTTCTCATCGCGCATGTAGTCGGCGATGCGATACCAGACCTTGGTGACCTTCGCCCAGTCGTCCCGGCGTTTTTC
>JAYSYA010000186.1:0-3754 GCA_043716765.1 Akkermansiaceae bacterium | reverse complement strand
TGCCAGAGAGATCGATTCCTCCTCTTAAGCTGGAAACGAGAACTAGAAAATCAACTAAGGATCAGATGCTTGCGTGCTTAGGTTGACGCTGATGGGCTCATGGCGTGTGTAGATTGTTCTTCATTTATGTAAAAGGGGTCAGGTTTCGCATTTCAACAATTCCGGCATTTCACGCCGCGCAGGGTTGTACTTCCTTGCGGATGGCTTCGCCTTTTTCGCGGTCGGCGCGCATGAATTCGTAGTCGAGTTGGAGGTTCATCCACATGCCGGGGGTGATGCCGAAGAAGCAACTCAGGCGCAGGTCGTATTCGGGGGTGCAGCGACGTTTGCCTTGTTTCATTTGGGTGAGGTGGGGCGCGGGAATGCCGCAGCGGCGGGCGATCTCCGCTTGGGAGAGGCTGGATTCCTCCAGCGTTTCGCGGAGGGTCTCGGCGAAGAAGTTGAGCAGCGGGATGAGTTGCGATTTCTTTTTCATGGCGGTGGCTCAGTGATAGCCGGTGATTTGGACGTCGGCGGCGTTGCCGTCTTTCCAGCGGAAGACGATGCGCCATTGTTGGTTGATGCGGATGCTCCAGAATCCCTTGAAATTCCCAGAGAGTGATTCGAGGCGGTTGGAAGGTGGTTGGCGGAGTTGGTCGATGGCAATGATCCGGTGAAGCTGACGGAGTCTCATGAGCGCCCGTGGCTGAATATCACCCGGGAATTTCCGGGAGTATTCCCCATGAAAGACTTTGGAAGTTTCCTTGCAGGTGAAATTTTCAATCACTTGCGGTGAACGTTGCCGGATTTGATAATGGCTTCAAGGAGAAATTCGATTTTTCAATCCAGCCAGTTTTCAAACCGCAGGCCGGGGACTTGGGCGAAGTCCACGGTGTTGCGGGTGAGGAGCGTGGCGTCGTGAGCCCGGGCGATGCAGGCGATTCGCAGATCCATGGTGCCGATGCGGATGCCTTGGCTGCGGAGGCGCGAGAAGGCGGCGGTGGATTCGGCATCCAGAGAGAGAACCACCCAGCGGGCGAAGAAGTTCACGCGGTCGATGAGCTTTTGGTAGGCGAGGATGCGTTCGTCCGGATCAAGAGTGCGGTTGGTGCGGGCCAGCACGCCACGAAGTTCTTCTTCCAGTGTGATGACTGTGGTGAATACTTGTGCCCCGGATTGCAAGAGGCGACCCCGTAGTCGGTCGCCAAGTGGAGTGGGATAGGCGAGTTCCTTGAGGTGATTCGTATCGAGCAGGAACATGGGCGAGTCAGTCTGTCACGCTTTGCCGCCATGCTTCTCCGAGTTGGTCCGCTTCGCGTGAAAATGCGTCGTCTTGCCAAGTGCCGACAGTTTTAAGCCAGTCGTTTTCAGCAGCTTGGGATGCTGCCGGGTGCGAACGGAGAATATCAGCCATTTGCTGTTCAAGCGTGGCGACGCGCTTTTCGATCGGCAATTCCTGAGATGGAGTGGTTGCGTTCATGGGTGGAGATTAGCACACCGGCAGGAGAGGTGAAGTCGATTTTTGAGGAGGACAACTTCGCGGGCGATGGCGTGTTTTTCCGCCTTGAATCGGGTCAGGTTACCCATTTTAACATTCCCGGCATTTCACGCCGCGCAGGGCTGCACTTCCTTGCGGATGGCTTCGCCTTTTTCGCGGTCGGCGCGCATGAATTCGTAGTCGAGTTGGAGGTTCATCCACTTGCGGGAGGTGTTGCCGAAAAAGGCGGTTGCTAGGGCGAGAAGGGGTTCAGCAGCTTCACGCCCGCGTTTTTAAAATCAGCCGTATTCCTTGTCACCATGATCAAGCCATGGCGCTGGGCGGTTGCGGCGAGCTGGCTATCGAGGGTAGGGATGTGGATTCCCTTTTTCTCGAGGCTTGCGACGAGCTGACCCCAAACATGGGCGGTGCTGGTGTTGAAACTTAAAACCCTGCCGTCCATGCGCTCGCAAACAGCTTTGAACCACGCTTGGAGGCCTGATTTTCGTTTGCCTGTGGGCAGCAACTCCAAGCCTTTGCGGATTTCTCCGAGCGAAATGCTGCTGATGTAGAGATGCGGCTCATGCTTGACGAACCAAGCCATGACCTCTCCGGCTGGCTGTGGTTTGGCGAGTTCGCTTAGGACATTGGTATCCACCAAGTAGTTCATAACTCGATGGAACGTGGCATGTCGTTGGCTCTTGGTGGCACCTCGAACGGATAGGGGCAGGCTTGCAGGAGGTCGATGAGACCGTGATTGGGCGGACGGGACACCCGACGGAGCAAAATGGTATCTTCATCGTCGATGATGACTTCAAAATCCTGCCCCGGCTCCAGATGCATTTGCTGCCGCACGGCGCTGGGCAGGACAATCTGACCTTTTTGTGAAAGAACGGTGGTCATCGTGGGAAAATCTTACTTTGTTTCGTTGGAGATGCAATTCTTTGTTTGGGTGCCGACACCGAGGCGGAGGAGTTCTGGGTAAAAGCTGAGATTCTGAAATCTGAAACGCTGAAATGAAGATGAGAGAAGTCCCGTTACAAATGCTTGGAAATGAATTCCGCCGGGGTGATGGGCTGGGGATGGTATCCGGCGGTGGCGAGTGGGGCGAAGTGGCGATCCTCGGTGACGATGTAGTCCGCGCCTGCGGTGATCGCCCAATCGGTGAATTTGTTGTCGTCCGGATCTGCCGCGATGAGTCGAAAGCGAAAGTTGGGGCTGACATGCTGGATATTGCCGCGGGTTTGCACGAGGAGGTCGATGAACCGCAGCAGTTGCGCGGCGGCAGCGATGCCCATTTCCCGCGCGGCGACTTCTTCGTATTCCATGAGAATCTCGGTCGTGACGGCCCAAGCCAATCGGCCCTCAATGAGCGCCCGTCGGATCGGCAGCCACGGACCATTGCGCCCGAACATTCCCAGAACGACGTTGGTGTCGATGCAGACGGTCATTGATACGGACGCAAAGCACGATGTTCCGCGACGGCGGCGGCGATGCTCTCAAGGGTGAGCTTGGAAGCGTTGCTGGCGGTGTCCGCAGCGTCGTCGAGTTCGCCCGCGAGTTGATGCAGTTCGATTTCCAACAGCGCACGATGCGCCAACCCGAGGTGCTCATCGCTCAGGCGGTCCACCTCGGCGTGGAGCAAAGGGCGGAGTTTCCCTGGATCGGGAGAGGTGGCGAGAGTGATGCTCATGGGGTGAGGTTAGCACACCAGCAGGAGGGATGAAGTCGATTTTTTGGAGGGGTCAGCCCGGCGGGCGATGGCGTGTTTTTCCTCCTTGGTGCAGAAGTTGGTGCAGAAGTTGGTGGAGAGCAGGTCGCGGGCGGTGTCGGCGCAGGCGCACGCCGAGGACTTGGGCGAAGTCCTCGGTGTTGCGGTTGCTTTTAGGGAACCTCAGACTTGGTCCAGTCTTCGACCGCGAGTCCGGGGACACGAGCGAATTCCCTGACGTTGTTGGTGACGATCATTCCATCACTGGCAAGGGCTGTGGCGGCGATCCAGAGATCGGCTTCGCTAATCACAGATCCGGATTTTTCGAGTTCCGATCTGATGGTCACGTATTGTTCGAGGATTTCATCACTCGGCAGGATCAACTGAAATGGATGGATGAATTCCAATACGGCTCGGCGACCTTCAGCAGGTTTGTTGCTCTTCGCCGCGCCATGGAGCAATTCCGCTTTTACCTGAAAGGGAATTTTGATGGCGTCTGCCGGAGTGCTCATGATTTTCCTCATGGCGGACGGGGATTTTCCCCGCAGGCAGAAAATCACGATGTTGGTGTCGAGGAACCAAGTCAT
>JAYSYA010000185.1:0-3758 GCA_043716765.1 Akkermansiaceae bacterium | reverse complement strand
AAGCGGCGTCCAGTCCTGCGGACAATTGATATCTGGAGGCGAGAAGAAGGTTTTTCTGGAGGCCCGTCCGGATCCTCTGGGCGCTGTAGTTGCTGTCTGAAAGGCTGCCGGAGGTGATTCGCTGGTATTCATAACGGGCGAAGATGATCGAGTCGTCGAGTTCGGGAATGGATTTGATGACTCCGAGGTAAGGCTCGAAATTCTCGAAATCGCTCGCGTTGCTTCCTTCGAAGCGCAGCAAATCCTGAGCAAATCCGATATCTGCAAACCAACCGTAAGCGATCCGAGGGCGCCAGGATGCGGCAAGTCGGCTGGCCGAAAACCAAGCGGCTTCGTCATTGAGCGGGATTTCGCTCGGCGCGTTGTCGGTATAACTAACGCTGGTGTCAAAGGTAACGTTGACCGAAGGACGCCCGCTGGATGTCCCGAGGATTTGTTGGACGCCCAAGTCTGAGTCCGCTGGAGAAAACGGGGCGTAGCCGGGATTTCCTACTGCCGAATCCGGCACGATAGACGCAGGGTCGTAATCAGGCCGTGACGAGCCGAGAAACGGACTCAGATCCGACAAGATGTCCGCCCGGACGCTGGCCGCGACGAAAATCGGCATGAGAGAAATATGGAGGCTTTTCATAAAGATGAATTGAGATTAACTACGGCATCGACCGATGGCCAGCCCTTCTTTGAACCTATGGAAACGCTGGCGCAAGAGTTTTGCGTGCCTGGCCGGCGTTGGAATCGTGATGCTCGGATTCGGGGTATTTCCTTTTGGTCGGGCGTTGATCGATAGGACAGATCGCGCGGTGGGTGATTGGATTGTGCGCAACAGTGGCGGGCCACCCGAGAAGGAGGAGTTGGTGCTATTGGGAATTGACGAGGCCAGTCTGGCGTTGGACGCGCTCGACCCGGCTGAGATTGCCGCCAGCCCGGCGCTGGCGTTGATGAGCACGCGGTTTCCGTGGGACCGGCGGGTCTGGGCGATGGCGATCGACCGTTTGGCTGAAGCAGGGGCGAAATTGATCATCTTGGACCTGATCTTTTCGAGCGCGAGCGATCCTGAAGCCGATGCGGAACTGGCGGCTGCGATCCAACGCCATCCGGGACGGGTGGTGCTGATATCCACTTTCAGTCAGGGGGAGGCGGATGAGACGGGCGGTGTTTATAATCTGATAGAGCCGCATGAGATTTTCCTAGAGGGTAACACCGAGCCGCGTGTCGGGTTTTCGAATTTCAAGTTAGATCCGCTCGACGGGTTGGTGCGAAAGGCCCGCTACACCACCACCTTGGGCATCGAGAACGAAGGTCTGCGGCGTACCGGCGAGCGAGAGTTCCGGTCGCTGGCGGCGGAGGTGATTCATGCAACGGGCTTTGATCCCCCATCGGGAGACCAAGAGCTCCGCTTGGCGGGCCACGACCAAACCGGCACGATGGAACTTTACGCTCCGAAGAGCGTCTATGGAATTTTCGCCGAGAAAGATTGGGAGATGAATTATCAGAGCGGTGGGTTTTTCCGTGACAAGGTGGTGATGATCGGTCCGGTGGCCCCGAGATTCCACGACCTTCATCGTACTCCGATGGGAACGCTCACCGGGCCGCAACTGCATCTGCAAGCAATCGCGTGTGGCCTGGATCGCGCATTCATCCGCCGCATCACCAATCCGTGGCCGGGCATGATATTGCTCGGCATGGTTGCTCTGGCTTGGACGGGTTGGGTGAGCCGCCCGATGCTATCGGTTTTCGGGGTGATGGGAATCGCCGGCGGGGTGACGGGAATCACGTTATGGGCAGGCGTCGCGCTATCGCTTTTGCTCCCCGTGTCTGGCGGGTTGCTGGCGCTTGGCGTGGGTTGGGCCGTGGCGCAGTCTTACGAGATGGTGACCGAGCGGCTCGAAAAACGGCGCTTGCGGCGGGATTTCCGGCGCTTCGTCTCACGGGATGTGGCGGATGCCATGATCGACCAGCAAGATGATTGGCTGGTGACGGCGGCCGGCGTGAAACGGCGTGTCGTCGTGCTGTTCTCGGATGTGCGGGGTTTCACCGAGCGGTCCGAACAAACGGATCCCGGAGATCTCGTAAAGCAACTCAACGAGTATTTAACAAGCATGGTGGAGGTGATTTTCCGCCATGGTGGCACGTTGGATAAATTCATTGGCGACGCGGTGATGGCGCATTGGGGGGCGCTGGGGGTAGGGGATGAGCAGGATCATGCCCGCAAGGCGATTCTTGCGGCGCGGGATATGATCGCCGCGCTTTCAAAGATGAACGCGACTTGGGAGGCTGCGGGAAAAGCTCCGTTTAAAATCGGCGTGGGTCTTCATTTGGGGGAGGCTGTCGCTGGCGAGATCGGATCGCCGGACCGGACGGAGTTCGGCGTCATCGGGGATACGGTGAATCTTGCTTCGCGTCTTGAAGGATTGACCAAGGCATTTCATTGCGAGGTGATTTATTCCGAAGAGGTCAAGATAGCTTCCGGGATGGATGATGGGGCGATGGATCTGGGGCATGTTAGGGTTAAGGGGCGCAGGCATCCCGTCAGGCTCTTTGGAATCGGGGACGAGGCGGTGGTCCGGGAACAACTCAAGTCCTTCGAGCGCGATGCGGAGGACTGCATCGTCATGACGGTGAAATGAGGGTGCCGGGATGGAATTGCTGATAGAGCGAGCGGGGATTCCAACAAATCACTTGGCAATGCGGATGGAATTCCTACGATTTGGGCAACATGACTCATTCCGCTACGGTTTCCGATTTGGCGCGGTTGCTGGCGGAGTCCTTGGAGGAAGTGCGTGGAGGGCAAGGGGTCGCGCCGCGTGCGGAAGAAATTGAATCGGCCACGTTTCTGGTCTTCCAGGCGATGACCAGCCGATCCCGGGATTATCACGGTCTTTCCCACCTCTTCAATGTCGCCAAAAGTCTTCCCGCACTCGCAAGGCTGGCGGCGATTTACCATGACATCGTTTATTTCCACGTGGATGGCGGATATCCGCCGAATGTGGGCGAGCGGATTGGCGACGTGGTGGAGCGCCGTGACGACCGGATCGTCCTCGCCACCGCGCCGGATGACATGGTGGCCGACCTGGCCGCCATTTTCGGATTCAGTCCCGGGCAGGAACTAAAACACGATGGCGGTCTGAGTGAGTTTCTCAGCGCCGCGCTCGCCGTGCGGGAGTTGCACCAGTTCCTTGAATTGAAGGATCTATGGGCCGTGGCTGCTTGCATTGAAGCCACCATTCCATTCCGCCCGGTGGTCCAAGGGATGACACCCGATGACCTGTTGGGAAAACGCCTTGGATGTCTGCGGAGGGGAACCGTAGCTCTGACGGACGGGGAAATCGAAGCGATTCAAATTCTCGCCGTCCGGATGTCCAACGCGGATGTCCAAAGTTTTGGCCAGCCCGATCTGAGTAATTTTTTGGAGAATACCTGGCAGCTTCTACCGGAAACCAATCCGGAATTTCATAAAGTGGGTTCCTTCTCCATCCGGAGTTATCGCGAGGCCTTGGTCCGCATGGAAGGATTCTTGTCCCACCTCGATCCCCTGGTGATCTTCCGGCGACACGGCCCCACGCCTGGCGATGAAGAATTCCAAGCGCTGATTCAATGCGCCGGCAACAACCTGCGCTGCGCGTCGGAGTATTTGAGAGCCAACATCGCCGTCATGGTGGTGTTGGAAGCTCTGGCCGAACTTACCGGCGGGGACGGGCCGATTTCCTATTTCACCGGGGCTACGGATTCCGGACAACCTCGGATTCATGATCTCCTTC
>JAYSYA010000184.1:0-35696 GCA_043716765.1 Akkermansiaceae bacterium | reverse complement strand
TGGCACGACTCGTGGCAGAAACACCGCGATTCCTATCAGAATATGATGGAGAAAAACCGCGCCCTGCTCGTCATCAGCGGCGACCTGCTAGCCCCGGCTCCCGCTGCGGTGGAGGAAGCGGAAGCTCCGCGGCTGCCCGGATTTTTCAGCCAGTTTGCCACCTTGTTGTCGCGCCGCTGGCGGATTTTTTTCCGCGACCGCGGGCAGGTGTTTCTCCAACTCGCCATCATCGTTTGCTTTCCGGTTCTCGTCACCCTTTTCAGCGACAAGGCCTCAGGCAACATCCGCCGTTTTTCCGATACGCGGCAGAGCGAGAGGGCGGAAATCGAGGAGAAAATCCTGGTATCTTCGGATCAGGCGAAGGTCGGCTCGGCCATCTCCGGCATCATCATGTTCCAAGTGGTGCTGCTGTCGCTGATGGGTTCTAACAATTCCGCGCGCGAGATCGCCGGCGAGCGGCCGATTTACGAGAAGGAGAAATTCGGCGGGCTGCGGCCCACGGCTTACCTCGCGTCAAAGGTGGCGTTTCTCGCCTGTCTGGTGATCGGGCAGTCGTTGTGGATGGCGTTTTTCGTAAATTTTTTCGGCACCTTCCGCGGCGATTTTATCCAACATGCGGGCTTTCTGCTGCTGGTCAATGCGGCGATGACTGCGGTTTGCCTGGCGGTTTCCTCACTGATGCGGACGGCGGAGCAGGCGTCACTGCTCTCGATCTATCTGGTGGGATTCCAGCTCCCGCTATCCGGCGCGGTGCTGGCGCTGCCCGAAAAAATCGAGGCGTTCACCCGCCCGTTCATCTCGGCGTATTGGGCGTGGTCCGGCTCGGTGGAAGCCCTGCAACCGCAGGTTTACAACGCGGTGAAATCGGTCATCGATACCAGTTTGTCCGCGCAGGAAATCTGCTTTTACGCGCTCGGCGCGCACATCGCGGTGGCACTCATCGCCACCTGGGCCGGCACCCGCAGGCCGCAATGGGACTGAGCGGGATTTTATCCCTCGATTTCAGAGATTTCCCAATTAGCGTCACCCCTGAACCCTACCTTAACTCATGGCACGTCGCGCTAGTTCAAATCTACATCCCGGAATCATTATCGGTGCCATCGCCGCCATCGTCATCGCGGTGGTCGCCGGCAAGTCCCTCATCGGGAAAAAAACCACGACCTTTGGCGATGTCGCCATGCTAAGCGTGGACGAACTGCTCGAAAACGGCAACAGCCTGCGCGGCAACGAGTATGTCATCGAGGGCCAGATCGACGAGAAACTCCAGTGGACGACCAGTCGCGGGCAGTTCGTCAGCGTGAAAATCGAAGCGCCCGGCGGCGACGAGTTCGTCGGCATCGAGATTCCCCAGGATTTCAACAAGCTCAACATCGACACCAAGCAGAAATACGCCTTCCGCGTGAAATTTCGGCAAGGCGGCATCCCCGTGGCCACCGGCGTGAACCGCCTCTAACTTGAAATTTTCGTCTCATGAAATCCCGCCTTTTGCTTCCGCTCTGCCTTGCCGGGTTGGCCCACGCCCAGGTTTACACGCCGCCGCCCGCCGTGAAACCGGCGCCCGCCGCAACGCCCACCGACACCGCGCCCGCCGCTGAGAAAAAGCAGCCCGCCGCCGGGCCGCTCGGCCAGGAAATTCCGATGCTCGACCCCGCCGCCGAGACCATCACCGTGGGCGGCGTGGCGATTCCGCTCGGCGACAACCGCTTGCTCAAGGCGCGCTTTGAGAAATACCTCAGCCAGCCGCCCGAGAGCGACGAAGCCGCCGCCAAATACCGGGAAACGATCGCTAACATCCTCGCCACCATTTCGCCTTTCCGCAGCGGCGGCCCGGATCTCTATGCCGCCTTCACCCAGCTTCCGGGCGCGTCCGCCTATCCCGGCGACGCCAACCTTTGCGGCTCGCTCGCCGAGTCCATTTACATGGCCATGCTCGCCAAGCAGGACGTGAACGGGCTTAAGAAACTGAATCTATCCATCGAGGAGGAGAAGAAGGCGATCATCCTCGAGGGCGATTGGAAAGCCCGCCACGAGCGTGACAAGGAGTTGGGAGAAACCAAGGACGTCAAAGACAAGAAGCCCAAGACCCAGCCCGCGCAAAATCCCGGTGCCGGCGTCAATTCGCTCAAATACGCCGACACCCTCCGCCGCATCGCGGAAATCGAAGCGCTCAAGAAAGCTAACATTGTTCGCACCGAAGCGGGCACCCTGCGGACCAAGGCGCAATACCAAGTCAGCATGATCCAGTGGTTCGTGCAGCGCCGCTACGAGCACGTGTTGATGGCCGCCCGTTTTTACAACCAGATCTGGAAGGACGGCGACGCCACCCTCCGGGTCGACAAAAACTCGGATGTCTCCAAGCTGTTTTCCGAATCCGTCGGAGTCAGCCCGACCGTGGCTTCCCTCGACTCGCTTTCTAACGAAGCCATTCGCGAGACCGCGAAATACATCGAAGCGTTCGATCTCATGCTCTCGCGAAACGAGCTGCACAACGCCTCGCAGCGGCTGATGGAAGCCTACGCGCTCGGCGAATATCTCGCGCCGGTCGCAACCCTTTCCCTCGAGAAAAAACGCCGCGTCGCCGAATACGTCCGCGATTTGCACGAGCTCTACGGCACGCTCCAAGCGCACGACTACACCAAGACCATGGAGCTGGCAGAGCGTTTGAAAGCCTCCGCCAAGGATTTTCCCTCGTCCAAGGTGGACAGCGCCATCGCCGCTTACACCCTCGCGTCCGACCTCGCGATCGAGGAGGCCAAGGCCCATCTGCTCGCTAAAGAAAGCGACAAGGCCGCGGCCAAAATCCAAGCCGCCGCCGAGATCTGGCCGACCAATCCGAAGCTCAAGGAGTTCCGGAATCTCGTGAGCAACTCCGGCGGACTCGTCATGATTCGCAACGATTTCGACCGTTTGCTCAGCGAGGGCAACTTCCGCGAAGTCGCCCGCCGCCAGTATGAAATCGCCCCGGCGATCCAAGGCGACTCGGCGCGCGAGGATGCTTTCAAACAGATCATGACCAACCTGACGAAGATCGAAACCGCGCTCGGCAAAGCTTCGGAATTCAGCAAAATGGGCCAAGACTACGCGGCGTGGGAACAGCTCGCCAAGATGCGCGAGGATTTCCCGGATGATCCGAAACTCGGCAGGGAGTTAGAGCTGCTCGCTCCCAAAGTGGCGGATTTCACCCGCGCGCTCGACAAGGCGCGGCAGTTCGAAAACCGCACGCCCAAACAGATCGGCTCCGCGCTTTCATGGTATCTCAAGGCCCGCAGCATCTATCCGCAAAGCAATCTCGCCGACGCGGGTGCCAAGCGCCTCACCGACGAGATCTTGCCACCGGACGACGCCGGCACGGCTGCCAAGGAGTGAGCCCGAACCCACTTCCATGAAGCTCTTGCTCATCGGCCACGGCTACCTCGGCCAGGCCATCACCCGCGAATTCCGCGAGCACGGTTGGGAAGTCGCCGCCACCTCGCTCTCCGGCGGAAATGATACGCTCTCTTGCGATGTCGGAAATCCCGACGATGTCGCCAAGCTTCCTCCCGCCGATTTCATCGTCCATTGCGCCGCCTCCGGACGCGGCGGAACGGAAGCCTATCAGCGAGTCTATGTCGATGGCTGCCGGAATCTGGCAGAAAGGTTTCCCGGCACGCCGCTGCTTTTCACCTCCAGCACCTCGGTTTACGCGCAGACTGACGGCTCGGTCATCACCGAGGAAAGCCCCGCCATCCCGGACCGCGAGACCGGCACCTTGTTGTTGGGAGCCGAGCGCGTCACCCTCGCCGCAGGCGGCGTGGTCGCGCGGCTAGCAGGAATCTACGGCCCCGGCCGCAGCGTGATTCTGAAAAAATTCCTCAGCGGCGAGGCGATCATCGAGGAAGACGGTCGGCGTTTCCTCAACCAGATCCACCGCGACGACGCCGCCCGCGCCATCTATCATCTCGCCACCACGCACGCCAATGGCGTCTTCAACGTCAGTGATTCGACCCCGCTCACCCAGCTCGGCTGTTACGAAAAACTAAGCGAAATTTTCTCCCGGCCGCTGCCACCAAGCGGCCCGCGCGACCTTAACCGCAAACGCGGCTGGACGCACAAACAGGTCTCCAACGAAAAACTCCGCGCCACCAGCTGGCAGCCCCGCTTTCCGTCGTTCATCGATGCGGCGCAGTCTCTCGCGCCCACGCTTGGGAGGTGAGCTCGTTAGTTTTTCTAGCAGAGTAGCCGATCACTTCCGCTTCTTTACCGCCTTCTTCTGCTCAAAGCTCACCGCCTTCGGATCAAACGCCTCGGGATCGTATCCCGGATGCGCCCACTCGATTTCCCCGTGCAGTGCCTGCATGTATTGGAAAGTCCCGCCGAAATCTTCCGGCGGGCAGGCGCGCTCGCCTTCGAGAACTTCAGGCCCGCCTTCGCCGGCAATCTTCTTTTCGAAAACAATCTCGTGGATCCACTCGTCGGCGAAATCATAGCGATAGAGAATGCGGATGGGTAATTTCCGCCGACCCAAGAACTCAGCGACAGTGAGCACCGCCTCGTCTTGGAACTCGCCCGCAGTCTGGTCTTCCAGCCCGATCGGGCCAATCACGTCGACGAGGCGCTTGCCCTTACCGTGGCGGAATTCGTGCGGGCTCTTGTTATCCCAGCCCATCACCGACTGGATCGCGTCGCTGAACTGGATGAAGGCGATGTCCGAGGAAATCGAAAAGCGCCGCCAGATCTGCGGTTGGATCCCGTAGAGAAACACCTTCACCACCACCCGGTTTTCGTCCTTCGCCTTAGCCATGTCGCGAGCTTGTGAACAATGTGCGGAAAAAATCAAACCGGAATTCGCATGGATTTCAGCCCGACGATTTCCAAACCGCGCTGGACGGCAACGCTATAAGATCCTTTATTGGAAGGTATGGAAACTAAACCCGCGCCTGACCCAACGAAGAACCACTTCCGCTTCCACGAGTCGCACCTCCACCTCGCTCCGGTATTCGGCAACGACTGGTTCGCGCTCAAAAGCGAGGCATTCGCCCGCTTTTTCGGCACGCCTAAATTTCTCGTCGGCCAGACCGCGCTCGTCGTCGGCTGGATCGCGCTGAACACGGCGGGCGTGTTCGACTTTGACATCTATCCGTTCATTCTCCTCAACCTCGCCTTCAGCCTTCAGGCCGCCTACGCCGCGCCCTTGATCCTGCTCGCCCAAACCCGTCAAGCAGACCGGGACAAGGCCCATGCCGACGCCGATGCGCAGCATCGCGAAGCCCTTGCCGAGGCCAGTGAGCAACGCGAAACCCAAGCCGCCGAACAAACCGCGCTTCTCCTGAAGCTCATGCGGCAAAACACCGAACTAACCGAACTAACCAAGGCCATGAGCGAACGGATCCAGACGCTCACGGAAGAAGTGCACCGCCGGATGACTGCGAATTCCTGAAGCAAGGTGAGTCCAATCCACAAATTTCTTGGCAGGATGAACTGCAAACCTACGCTCGCCGATACCCAATGATCCGTTTTTTATCCGCCCTCGGTGTGCTCGCGCTCATCTCGCCCGCTTTTGCCAAACCCCTCGACTCGCTGCTTTCAGTCGATAATCTCTGGGCACAGAAGCCCGACGAGTTTTTCGCCGCCGCCGCCCAGCTCGACTACGAGTGGACTTCCGCCAGCCGCGATTCGCTGCGCGTGGCCGGCAAGGATCTGAGCGCTTTCGGGCTTCCCGCCGTTGAAAGCATCGCCCGCTTTAAAGACGGAAAACTCACCGAAATCACGGTCATGCTCTATGCCCGGGGTGATGCCGGGGAATTAGCCAAAGAAAAGTTTGACGCTCTCGTCCGCACTTCCGCCGAGACGCTGGACGAGTTCACTAACACCAAGTTTACCCCACGGGGGAAGGATTCAAGAAATGCGGTGAAGGCCGACGGCTTGGTCTGGCAGACTGCTAGGTCGAACTACCTCCTTGAATTTAGTTTCACCAAGGAAGTGAAGAGCCGCGCTATCCCGTTTCGCGCGGAATTCGTCAGGCTGGAAATCACGCCGCCGGAAATGAACGGGGATCGAATCGCCTCGGTAAAGAGCACGTCATCCACGAAATTTGACGCCACCGCCCACGTCAAGCAGGACGCCACCAGCGGCGACGTCTGGCTCGGCGATGTTCCCATGGTGGACCAAGGGCAGAAAGGCTATTGCGTCGTGGCCGCCACGGAGCGCGTCATGCGCTACTACGGGATTTCCGTGGACCAGCAGGAACTCGCGCAAGCCGCTAACAGCTCGGCGCAAAGTGGCACGAGCAGCGATGCTATGTTCGGCGTTCTTAAAAAACTCAGCACCCGCTTCAAGGTGCGCGTGCGCGAAGTCGAGAAATCCGACGTCAAACAAATCCTCGGATTAATCAGCGATTATAATCGAGCCGCCAAACGCGCCGGTGCCGCGCCTGTTCCCGAGCAGGACAACATGATCGACGTGGGCGAGGTCTACCGGGCGATGGATGTGGACGCCCTCCGTGAAGTGCGGACTAAAAACAAATCCGATGTGAACCGCTTCCAGCGCACCGTTCAGAGCCACATCGACCAAGGGACGCCCTTGTTATGGACGGTGATGCTCGGCAAGGTGCCCGAGCCTCGCATCCCTCAAAACGCCGGCGGCCACATGCGCTTGATCATCGGCTATAACTCCAAAACTGCGGAAATTCTCTTTTCCGATTCGTGGGGAGCCGGCCATGAACTCAAGCGCATGTCCGCTGTCGATGCTTGGACGATCACGACCGGCGCGATGAGCGTTGAGCCGTTTTGAGCCCGGTTCTTGGTGCCCGCCATTTGCCCGCGGCCCATCAAATTTACCGCTTTGCCATTCTGCGGAACGGCGGTAGGGTCCGCCCTTCCCCGCGATTTCATGACCACTCCCGATCTCTACGCGAAACACGTGCTGCCCACTTACGGGCGGTTTCCGTTAGTCCCCGTGCGCGGCGCCGGCTGTCGGCTCTGGGATGAAAACGGCAAGAGCTACTTGGATTTCTGCATGGGCATCGCCGTGTGCTCGCTCGGCCACTGCCATCCGAAACTGGTAGAGGCGATCCGCCACCAGGCGGGCGAGTTGATGCATGTTTCCAATCTCTATCAACACCCGTTGCAGGCTGAGCTGGCGGAGGAAATCAACGAGTTCCACGTCCGCCTTCCCGGGAAAATCTTTTTCTCCAACTCCGGCGCCGAGGCCAACGACGGCCTGATCAAGGCCGCCCGCCGCTTCGGCCTGAAGCGCCCGCAGCCCGACGGCTCGCAGCGCTACGAGGTGCTCACGTTTTTACAATCCTTCCACGGCCGCACGCTCGGCTCGATGGCCGCCACCGGCCAAACGAAAATCCAAGAAGGCTTCGACCCGCTGCTGCCCGGCTTCCGTCATCTGCCATTCAACGACATCGCCACGCTCGAAGCCGCGATCCGCCCGGAGACCGCGGCTATTCTGTTGGAGCCGATCCAAGGCGAGGGCGGTGTGAACGTCGCCACGCCGGAGTTCATCCGCGCGGTCGCGGGGATCTGTGAGAAACACGACTTGCTGTTATTTTTCGACGAGGTCCAAGCCGGCTTCGGCCGCTGCGGCGACGCGATGGCCTGGCGCATGATCGCGCCGGAAATCGAGCCCGACGGCATTTCCTGGGCCAAAGGCATGGGCGGCGGCGTGCCGATCGGCGCTTTCTGGCTCAGCGACCGCACGATCGCCGATGATGGCACCGCCGCTTCCTCGCTGCTAGGTCCCGGCTCGCACGGCTCGACTTACGGCGGCAACCCGCTCGTCTGCGCCGCCTCGCTCGCGGTGCTCAAGGAAATCCGCGAGAAGGAATTGCCGATGAACGCCATTCTTCAGGAAGTCCGCATTCGGGAAACCGTGCGCTCGTGGAATCTCCCCGTCGTCACCGAAGTCCGCGGCCAGGGTCTGCTGCTAGGCATCGCCCTCGACCCCGTGCGCATCCCGACGCCGGAAGGCAAAACCCCCGCGCTGGTGGTGGTGAACAAACTGATGGAGCGCGGCCTGATCGTCCCGCCCGCCGGTCCATCGACGATCCGCCTGCTGCCCCCGCTCAACGTCACTGACGACGAGGTGGATGAAGCGCTGGTCACCATTCACTCCGTGCTTGCCGAGTTCTAACTTTCTATCGTCCATGAAACACCTCCTCTCCATTAAGCAACTCAGCGCCAAGGAAATCCAGCGGTTGCTGGACTCCGCCGCGCATTTGAAACTGCAGCGCGGCCGCGAAGGCCAGCCGCTGGCCGGGCAGACTTGGGCGCTTATTTTCACCAAGTCGTCCACCCGCACGCGCGTCTCGTTCGAGGTCGGCATCCGCGAGCTTGGCGGGTTCCCGATGTTTCTATCAGGAAACGACATCCAGCTCGGCCGCGGCTAGCCGATCAAGGACACCGCGCGGGTGCTCGGGCGGATGGTGCACGGCACGATCATCCGCACCTTCGCCCAGCAGGACGTGGTCGATTTCGCGGAGTTCTCCGGCATCCCGACGATCAACGCGCTCACCGACGACGAGCATCCCTGCCAGATTCTAGCGGACTTGTTGACCATCCAGGAAAAGCTCGGCACTTGGGAGGGCAAGAAAGTCGCGTTCATTGGCGACGGGTTTTCCAACATGACGATTTCCTGGATGTGGGCGGCGAAACGCCTCGGTTTCGAGCTCGCGGTGGCCTCGCCGGTTTCCTGCCAGCCGCCCGCCGAATTTCTCGCGAAGCTCGACGCGCCTAACGTCACTATCACCACGGACCCGGCAGTCGCTGCCAAGGGAGCCCACGTGGTCAACACCGACGTCTGGCTCTCCATGGGCCAGGAAGGGCAGAAGGAAAAGGAGCAGGAGTTCGCCGGCTTTCAAGTTGAGGCCGGACTGCTCGCGCACGCCGCGCCGGGCCACATCGTCCTCCACTGCCTGCCCGCCTACCGCGGCAAGGAAATCAGCGAGGAAGTGCTGGAGCTCCACGCCGGCACGATTTTCCAACAAGCGGAAAACCGGCTCCACGCGCAGAAGGCTGTCCTCGTCGCGATCGCCCGCTGAGAGGCGGTTGTTCATCCTGCCCGGGGTCGACTCCATGAGCTTCATGTGAGGAAAGCTGCAGCTCGCCTGACTGCTTCGGCGGATTATTGTAAGGTGCCTCACAATGTATCCTCGCGCCGCCATGAAAAAAGCAATCCCGCAAGATCCAGTCCGTCTATCAAAACCAGAACGCCCTTGTCCGCGCCGTCTTCGTACGGCCTCTGCGTCGCCCCCGCGCATGTGAACGGATGAATCCCGCAGAGCCGCTTGATCCTCTGCCTTGAGTTGCGCTTGTGTCCGCAGGCATGACTAAAAAGTGCTTGCACGTCGGGATGGAACCCGCGGTGATTACTCTCATGAAAAATAAGGGTCATGAGGCTAAAATATATGCAGTTGTCCAATTTGGAGGCTCTACCGGCGAATATTATATGCATACCTTTTCAAGGGAACGTCTAGCAAAGGCATATATTAGAAGCGCCGAGCGTGCGAGTTATGAATCTATCGGGCCGTTTGAAGTTCCCCTCCCTGCCGAAGGAGAATTGACACGAGTTGTCACGAGAACTGTCAAATGGCTTAAAAAGGAAGGCTACGGCGGCGATAAGCATACCTTGGATTTGGAACGGGCTGTGCTTGAGGTGAAGAAGGATTTGAGTCTGACTTAAGATGGGATGATTCCGTGAGAGGCGACAGTAAGAGCGAAGTGGTAGCCATCAATTAGCACGATCGGTTGGCGCCCAACTGCCTTCGCTTCCATAAGCGCGGCTCGCGAAAAAAAACTAGTGGTCACAACAGCACCTTGTGCGTAGGGCTCGAGGCTTCCGCGCAGCTCTGCTATCTCGCGGCGGCCTACCGTATGAAGCCATCGTTTTGCTTGCACTTGCACACGCATTCCTGAGATAGGCCATTGAACAGGCGAAACCCGAGCATTCACATCGATACCATTGTCTGCAGTGTAGCGTGTGACACTCACATCCTCAAATCCGGTTTGCTCTAAGGCATATTGAACAAGGAGTTCAAAACCGCGCGGGTCGAGTGCAAAGATTTTGGCACGTACACGTTCAACCTCTTCGGGATTTATTCTGATGCCGGAATTTACTTCAACAGATTGTTCTGCATTTGCTCGCTCCTCCTTCTTGGGATCGAACGTGAATGCAGAAAAAGCAGCGCACATCAATGCTTTCTCATCCTTCATACGGACCTTGGCGATCTCAGTGCACACGCGAAGTTCAAATAGCCATGCTTTTCGTAAAATTCCTGAGCGGTCGATTTGATTGTCCGGATACAAGCGGAGAAACTGCAACAGTCCCAAAAATTCCCAGCGCTTGACTCCCGCCTTACGGCGGCTCTCGTTCAAGCGGAAACCATAAATTGGAAACTGGGTGTCGGGTTGCATCGCCAAGCGCTTATTCACCCCACCCAATGTCTGATCTCCATGTAATCCCCCCGCTGCATACACAAGTATATCACCTTCAATTCTGTCGTGATATGGATTTTCGCGCTCTGCTTTTGCGGTGGGAGCGGCTGTGAGCAATACTACTCGACGGACGTGTCGCTTATTGTCAAGCGACACACGAATACCACCGGCGTTGCCAACTTCTAATTGAATCTGAATTTCCTCCGCCGAATAAAGATTTCCCACATCAAACTGCATATTGCCTGAGCTTCTAGTGAAAGGATACTGTTTGGGAAAGCGGCTTATCAGTTGGCGACGATGTTGAAGATCTTGCCGGGGATGAAGATGATCTTGCGGACGGTCTTGCCTGCGAGGTGTTCGGCTACTTTGGCGCTGGCGAAGGCGGCGGTTTTGGCGGCTTCTTCGTCGGCGTCCTTGGAGATCATGAAACGGTCGCGAAGCTTGCCGTTCACTTGGACGACGAGTTCGATTTCGTTGCGGACGAGGGCTTCGGGGTCGTAGGCTGGCCAGGGAGTTTCTGAGAGCATGGGGGCTTGGCGGTTGGAAACCGCCGCCACGCGGGCGTGGATTTCCTCCGTGAGGTGCGGCGCGAAGGGATTGAGCACGGTGAGGAGCTGGGTAAACTCCTTTAAGGGAACGACTTCCGCCTGGGTGAAGGCGTTGGTGCAAATCATCATCTGCGAGATGGCGGTGTTGAAGCTGAGTTTCTCGATGTCCTCGCCGACTTTTTTGATCGTCTCGTGGACGACGCGGAGCAGCGTCTTGTCGGTGCATGGGACGTCCTGGATTTTCGACGAGAGGTTCCATGTGGTTTCCTGTTCTTCGAACGCGACGCGCCAGACGCGGGCGAGGAAGCGGGAAACGCCTTCGACACCTTTCATCTGCCAGGGCTTCACTTGTTCCAGAGGGCCCATGAACATTTCGTAGAGGCGCAGTGCGTCGGCTCCGTATTCGGAAACCACGTCGTCCGGGTTCACAACATTGCCGCGGGACTTGGACATTTTCTGGCCGTCTTCGCCGAGGATGAGGCCTTGGTTGACGAGCTTTTGAAATGGCTCTGGCGTGCGGACATGGCCGAGGTCAAAGAGAACTTTGTGCCAAAAACGGGCGTAAAGCAGATGGAGCACGGCGTGCTCGGTGCCGCCGACGTAGAGATCGACCATGCCCGGCTTGTCGCTGGTCCAATAGTTTTCGGCTTCGCGGGAAATGAAGCGGTCGGTATTTTTCGGGTCGCAATAACGAAGGTAATACCAGCACGAACCGGCCCACTGCGGCATGGTGTTGGTTTCGCGAATCGAGCCGTCGGGGAGTTGGACCCATTCGGTGGCTTTGGTGAGGATCGGCTCGGGAGTGCCGCTGGGTTTGTAATCGTCCAGCGGCGGGGCGAGCAGCGGCAGTTCGGATTCCGGGATGGCGTGGTGGTGGCCGTCTTTCCAAATGATCGGGAACGGTTCGCCCCAGTAACGCTGGCGGGAAAACAGCCAGTCGCGGAGCTTGAACTGAATGCGGCGCTGGCCGATGGCTTTTTCCTCGAGCCAGTCGATCATCTTAGCTTTGGCTTCGGCGGTGGGAAGGCCGTCGAGGAAACCGGAATTCACGGCGGTTCCATAGGCGGTGTAGGCTTGCCAGTCGGAATCGTCGGTTGGTTGAACGACTTGTTTGATCGGCAGGCTGAATCGCAGCGCGAACTCATAATCCCGCTCGTCATGGGCGGGCACCGCCATGATCGCGCCGGTGCCGTATCCCATCATCACGTAGTCGGCGATCCAGATGGGGAGTGGCTCGCCGTTGATTGGATTGGTCGCGAAGGCGCCGGTGAAGATGCCGGATTTGTCCTTGTTGAGGTCTCCGCGGTCCATGTCGGATTTGGAGGAACAGGCTTTTTGGTAGGCCTCGACGGCGGCTTTTTGCCCGGCGGTGGTGATTTCCGGGACGAGCGGGTGTTCGGGGGCGATGACCATGTAGGTCGCGCCGAAAAGGGTGTCTGGGCGGGTGGTGAAGACGGTGATTTGGACTTGGCGGTTGGAAACCGCAGCCACGGTGAAGATAACTTCCGCGCCTTCGCTGCGGCCGATCCAGTTTTTCTGCAGCAGCTTGATGCCTTCCGGCCAGTCGAGCGTGTCGAGCTCGTCGATCAGGCGCTGGGAATATTTCGTGATCCGCAGCATCCATTGGCGCAGCGGCCGGCGCTCGACGGTGTGGCCTTTGGATTTCCACTCCTCAACTTCTTCGTTGGCGAGCACGGTGCCGAGGTCGGGCGACCACCAGACGGGCGTGTTGGCGACGAAGGCGAGGCGGACGTTGTCGATCTGGTCGCGGGTCCAGCCTTGTGCTTCGAGTTCGGCGACCGGCTTGGCCTGGTTTTCTAACTCACAGAAATACGAGCCATAAAGTTGCAGGAAAATCCATTGCGTCCAGCGCACGTATTGTGGGTCGGTGGTGGCGATTTCCCGGTCCCAGTCGTAGGCGAAACCGAGCGATTTGAGCTGCCGGCGGAAATTCTTGATATTCGCCGCGGTGGTGATGGCGGGATGCTGGCCAGTCTTAATCGCGTATTGCTCGGCTGGCAGGCCGAACGAGTCGTAACCCATTGGGTGTAAGACGTTATGCCCCGTCATTCGCTTGTAGCGGCCGATGATGTCGGTGGCGGTGTAGCCTTCCGGATGGCCGACGTGGAGACCCGCGCCGCTCGGGTAGGGAAACATGTCGAGCACGTAGTATTTCGGCTTCGAGGCGTCGAAATCCGTGTCGCCGGGGCCGGGGGTGCGGAAGGTTTTTTCGGCATCCCAGCGGGCTTGCCATTTGGGCTCGAAATCGCGGAAGGGAAATGGTTTACGTTCTGACATGGTCGGCAAAGGGCGCGAAATGTGCAACCCGGTCGCCTGATTGGAAAGAAAAACCCTTTTCGCTTACAAATGGCTGATCGCTGCGGCAATGGCCGCCGAAATTTCCGCGACATCTTTCGGCAGAGGAGCGGTGTGGACTTCTTGGTTAGAAGCATTCAGCGCGGTGATCATGGAACTCGCGAAATTCACGAGGATTCGGCGTCCTGTAATGGTGTCGCTCGTCGTGGCGGAGGAAATCATGCTACTTTCAAAATCACCGACATTTGCTAAGGCTTGCTGGAATCCCGCTGGCGATTGAATGAGAATGATGAGGATGTTGTGGGCTTCCGCAGTGGGAGAAATCGAGCCGCGGAAGCCGCCGGTCGGACGGGTGGAATCGATCATGCGGGGAATGGAAATTCCCAAGATGACGAGCGCGAGGGCCGCCATGCCGAAGGCGGGCCGGGCGCTGAACGACTGGACCTTGGCAAGCCACGAGCGCTGCCGGACAGGGGCCGCCGTCGCCGGGGTCGCGCTAAAACGGTTGGCAAGGTCGTTAAGCAAATCACCGGGAAGCGCAGGAGCTTGTTCGGATGGGTGGATTTGCAAGCTGCCGACTAGCAGGTCTCTGGTGGATTCCAGGTTTTTTGGAAGATCGTGATTCATGGATTATTTCTTCAATCGCAGAACTCCGGGGGCAATTTTCAATTTATTAAGTTTTTCCTAAGTTTTTCCAAAGCGGCCTCGACTAGGTCGCTGATCACTCGCCGCCGGGTGGAGGGGGAAACACTGGCTTTGATCCCGAATTTGGCGCAATGCGACGCGTCGCCGATGAGGTCCTGGATGGTGGCGGACTGGGTGACAAAAAGGATAAAAACCAGCTCCCACTCCACAGGGCTGAGCGCTTCCCGGCACTCTTTGTAAATGCGCTCGAAGGTGTTGCTTTGCGGGTCGGCAGACGGATCTTCGAACTGGATTGCGTGCTGAGGGTTGTCGGCCAGCGCGTTCAGGCTCTCACCGGTATTCGGCTGGTTTTTGAGGGCACTGCGGCGGCGATACCAGTCGATGGAGCGGAAGCCGACGATCCGGGCGTGGAGTGGAATCAGCTCTTCAAAGACCGTGGGATCAAGAATGGGCGACTTGCCGCTGCCTTCCCGCTCGCGGACCAGTTCGACGAGGGTGTCGCTGAAAACATCATCGGCATCCGGGCCTTTGATTCCCTTGCGGGTGAGCGTGGCCAGGGCAAGCGGGCGTAAAATCGCGGGCAAGTGGTTCCACTCGGAATCGCAAAAACCCTTGTCCGGATCGCGGCGCTGAAGCCGGTCCAAGTTGAGATTCTGATCGTAGCGGCGGTCTGCGGGGTCGTGATAAAGTTGGTGATTCGCGTGCTTCCGCCGTTCCAGCGCAACGAGTTGGCGGGTCGATTCCGCGGTTGCTTTGAGAGCGCGAGCGGTGAATTCCGCCTCGGTCGGGAATTCCTGATAATCCAGTGAAACGTTGCGGATCGCGCGATCCGCGATGTTGGTGGCTTGCTCTTCGGAAACAAGAATCCCTTCGATCGGGCGACGCGCGCGATGCCAGCAGGCTTGCCAGCAGCGCTGAAGTTGTTCTTGTTGCATGGATAGCGCGACAAATGATCGCGACGGCACGTAATCCAAAAACGGTGTGGCTTGCAAGGAACTTGGTTAAGGTCGCTTGATTTCCCGAAAGTTTTGACCAATCAAAGCACGAGCGTTCCAGCCTGAAAATGAAATCGCCGCTCGACGGCCAGAGACTGCGTGGAGACACCACCTGCCGGAGTTACGGCGCGACAATTTCGATCCGGGCAAAGCAGGAAGGTTGTCCTGCGGGAAATGTTGCGATGAGCCATGTTTGACCCATTGCATCGGTGGCTTTCGACAGGCTGCCTACGGGAACGTGCCATTGCTTGAAATTCGAAGTATAGCGAATTCCCCAAGTGTAGCCGTTGCCGAGCGCGAACGGATTCGATGATCTGAAGAGGCCGAAGCCGATCGGGAATTTATATTGGATCTTCTGGTCGGCGGTGAGACTGAGGACCGGCGGCGCGGGAATTTTGTCGCTATTTCCGCTGTGAAAAATTTCAACCATGTCTGGAATTCCGTCGGCATCCGAGTCTTGAGACGGCGTGATCGGGCTGGTGTTCGCGCCTGGAGCCGTCGAGATGGGTTGGGATTGGCCCAGTGATACCGAGGCTGCGAGCGGCAGCGGGCTGGTGGCAGGAATGACGGGACCATCAGGATTGATGATAGTGACCGTGGAGGCGTAAGTGGTGCGGAGCAACCCCGGGCCGCTGGCGGGGATAAAAGCGGAGGCCTTGATGGCGGCTTCCACCTGAGCCGGTGTGAGTGAGCCGTTAATGGAAAGTTCCGCGAGCACGCTGCCGGCCACGAGGGCGGCCGACGCGCTGGTGCCGGTCATCGCCACGAATGGGGAAGTCGCGCTTTGGCTGCGGGTGCGAACACTGTCGCCTGGGGCGAGGATATCCACGGGGGCCCCGTAGTTTGAATTGGCGAGCATCAAATCGGCTGTGTTCGAGGCACCGACGCAAATGACGCCGTTCTTGGTGCCATTTGATGAGGGAACGATGGTCGCCGCGTCTTGGGTGATATTTCCGGCGGACAAGATCACCGGGATTCCTGCGTTAAGTGCCGCATCAATGTTCACTTCTACCATGTAACTTGATGCCGACTCGGTGGATGAGGTGGCGATGCAAATGACGGCCCTCATTTTGGGCGTATTGGGATTTTGGTGGTGTGCGATCGCCTTGATGATAGCGGAACTGAGGAGTGAGTTGGTGGAGGTGGCGTTCGGGTAAATGTCGTAGTTGACGACATGGATCGGTGTGCCGGGGGCGATTCCGGTCTCAACTCCGGCGATTAGGGAAAGCAATTGCGTGCCGTGCGCGCGAGGCGTGGAAACCTGAGGATCATTGCTGCCACGAACGAGAATCGGACCTTCAAACGTCAGTTGGGGATTGACCGCAACGAAACTAGCTGGGTTCGCGACTGCGGTATCGATGAGGTAAAGCCGGACGGGAACGGTCGTATCTGGGTAGGCGTAGGAATTGGCGGGCAAGTTGGGGAAATCCTTGCCGACGCGGCTCAACGCCCAATCCGCAGCAGTGTTCACGCCGTCAGGATGCAGGATCGTTGCCTTGGCACCGGCCGGGAAAGCAACTGTCACCTGAACACAGAAAACCAGCGCCAATAACTTCTGGGGCAGAGGGTTCATATTTAGGGAAAATGGCACGCCGAAAATTTGCCTGCCCTACGCGATCGCGCAGTAAAATATGCTGGAAAATTCATGAATCGTTCATCTCGGATGGGTTGCGAATTCGCTTTCTTGGTAGAATTTGACCGATGTTCTTGGGAGCGAACATTTAAGAAACGTCTCAAGTTAAGACAAAGAACTTGAAAATCCGTTCAAAAATCATCAATCGGTTGTTCAAAATGAGCGAGTTAGCTCTTCGCGCTATGCCAAAGTCCATCAATGCCGAATCCGGAGATCAACCGCATTTCGGAAGCTAATTGTTGTTAGCTTATTCTGTTGGACGTAAGCCCCCGCGTGTTTGGAATTATTAATAGTCCAAGGCTTCACGAAGTCAGGCTTGGCCGGGGTATTTTCACAGTACCTTCCGTTTCGCCAAAATTTGGCTGATGAGGAACAAGAGCAATGGGAGCGCGGTGAGGGCGAGGAGCCAAAGGTTTTTCGGACCGGAGGAGCGGGGGGAAACGGCAATCGCCGGACCGGTGGTGAGCGGGGAGTTTTGACTCAGGACGAAGGGTGCGTAGCGGAGGACGGCGAGTTCGAAATCAGCGTCGGCGGCGGCGGCGGAAAGGAGTTCGCCTTGGGTCTGCCAGAGCGCCTGCGCCGGGCGGTCGGAGAGGAGTGCCAGTTGATAGAACCGCTCCATGAAGCCGGGAGTCGATTCGTCGGAGACGGGCCAGAGGGCGACGGCGATCTCGCGGGCGCCGGCGAGGGAAAAGGCGCGGCGGAGGCCTAGCAGACCTTCTCCGGACACGGGTGTGCCTGCCCCGGACTCGCAGGAGGAAAGTGTGACTAACCGGGTCTGTTGGAGTGGAAGCCGGGCGATTTCCGCTGGAAACAACAAGTCGTCGTCAGCCAGGCGCGGGCTATCGGGCTGGCGCAGGGCACCTTGATAGAGGACGAGGCCGCTGGCGAAGAGCAGATCCGAGCGCTCATCGAAATCAACGGGCGTCCCGAGCGGGGCACCGTGGTTTTGGAGGAAAAAGGCGTGGCAGCCGAGGTGGAGCACACCGGGTGAAACCGCGAGCTGGCGGAGGCTGGATTCGTTTGCCTGATGGCCGGTTAGAAATTGTGAACCGACTGGCGCGAGAGAGCGAAGTTTATCGGCCTCGATGCGGGTGCCGGGCATGGGCTGAAGCGCGGCGAGGAGAGTGAGGAGCGAATCGTCGCCGTTTATGGCGGTTGCTTGCGGGAAATCGGAGACGGTGAGGATGGTCCACGGGGCGCTGGCGAGTGAAGTGGCGGGTGCCGGATTGATCAAATCCCGGGCGCTGGTGACGGTGGTGATCTGTAGATGGCGGCTGCTGAGCGGGCGGTTTTGCCGGTCCAGAAGGGCCGGAAGAGGCATGAAATGGAGGCGGCTGTCGGGGGAAAAAGCGATGTGGTCGGTTCCGGGCGGGAGCTGGAGGGGATCCCAAAATTCGCGCTCGAGGGCGCGGAGGATTCCCCGGATTTTCAAGGGCGGCGGCGGGCCGGGATTTCCAGAACTCGCGCGGGAACGCCAGCGGATGCGCTCATGAAAAGCCCCGAGCCAGCGTTCCAGAGATTCGTCGGTGCCTAGCAGAACCCATTTCGGCGGGCCGGCTGGGAGGATGACAATCGCGCCGTAGCGGTTGCTTTGCGGGGCGGTGATGGTGGTGAAACGGCAGGTGTCGATGAAGGCGGAGCCGGGTGGGAGCGCGGCTTGGACGTCGCGCCATGTCGCCCGTGTGGCCGGCACGCTTCCGGCGAGCATGGCATCTAGCAGGCGGGATTTGGTGGCGATGAGGACGTCCGCGATGAGTTCCGCATCACCGGTGGCGCAGGGCAGCGAGACGAGATCGAAACGTTCGAGGAAATTAAGGCGCTCGTTTTCGGTGCCCTCGCGGATCAGACGGTCAAGCAAGTCGAGACCGATCCGGGTGGCGCGGTCGATGTGGCCCCGGGCGTCGGGTGAGGCTGATAGAAGGGCGTTGCGTGCGAGGTTGCGCTCGGTTTCCGCGACGCGGAGATGAGTGGCGGGGAGGTGCTTCGCTTGCAGGGCGGCGGCGCGGTCGAGGTGGCCACGGGCGGCCGGATAGTCGCCGAGGGCTTGGTGGGCGACGCCCAGATTGTTCAGCGGGCCGATCAAGCCAGGATGATCCGGGCCGAAGGTGGCTTCGAGCATTTGCAGTGCTTCTTGGAAGGAGGATTGTGCGATGATCGGCTCATTCTGAGTTAGGGCGATGGCACCTAGGTTCGTCACATAGGGGACTGCGCGAATGCGGGTACTCTTGAAAAGGTGGCGGGCTTCGGCGGCGGCGGCTTCCGTTCCCGCGCGGGCTTCCGCAATTTTTCCGAGCCGCAACTGGGTGAGGGCGAGCTGGCTGTTGAGGGAGAGACGCAGCTCGGGGTCCTGAAAGGGCGTTGTGAGAGCCTGTTGGAAAACGGCGGCAGCGCGGGCGTGACTGCCCAGCGTGTGATAGAGGCGCCCGCGGTGGGCCGCCAACCGCGCACGGAAACTGAGGTCCTCCGCAGCGGTGGCGGCCTCGGCTTGATCGAGCAAAGGCGCGACTTCCGGATAGCGGCCTTGATAGAGAAGATTGAGGGCGAGGTGATCGAAGGTGGCGGCGAGTTGCGGGCCAGCCGGAGTTTTCCGGCGGCTGGCGAGCACTTGGCGGAGGAGATTTTCCGATTCGACGAGGTTTCCAAGGTCCTGCAGGGTCAGCGCTTGCGCCTCGCGGGCGTCGGCCAGCATTTCTGGTGCGTGAACGGCCATCAAGTCGCAGGCGGCGGTGAGATGCGCGAGTGCTTCGTCCGGCTTGCCAGCCTGGCGCTCGACCATGCCGAGAGCTTGCAGGCTGGCGGCGAGCTCGCGCACGCTGGCCGGCTCTGCTTTGTGTTTCCACTCTGTCTGCCATTCGGCGACCAACGATTCGAGCTCGGCCTCAGCGGTGTCCAGCTGCGAGAGATCGAGAGCGAACCCCGGCGTCCAAGCGAGGGCGGCGACCGCTGCGAGAAGGCGGGGGAAATGCAAGGGGCGGCGCATGCGGGATCGGGAGAGGAGAACCGTGTCGGTGTGAAATGTAAAATTTTCCGCAATTTTTGGAAATCGTTAATTTCAACTGCGATTGGAGTAGGGATGACCACCTTGATCGCCGCCGCCGACACAAACCCATTCCAAGCTCCGGGGGGAGCGCGGGTGGGATCGGCGCACACGGCAGGGTCGAGCGAGTTCGTCGTGGCTGGAGGCGGACGCCGGGGGGCTGCCGCTTTCCAGACGATTTGATGTGTTGATAGGTCCCTGCCAAGATCAGGCCGAAATCTGCCAAACCCGGGGGGGAATGGCGGTTTCGGCCTGAATTGTTTCCCCGCTTGAGTGCGGCGGTGAGCTACGCGATCCCGTAATACCAAAAACTAAGAATTGGTTAATTATCAGGGCTTCGGCACCTCTGATCCTTATGAAGCTTATTACGATCCCCGTTCGAATGGCCATTCTCGGCACGCTCGCAGGTATTCTTTATGCGCAGGATCCGGTTTTAACGACGCCGGGCACGGCGACGTGGACGACGGAAGCGACGGCCACGGGGACCCGCACGGTTTTCAATCTGACGAAGGACACCGTGCTCGATTGGGAGCATCTTGATCTTAAGAGCGGGAGCGAAATGGTGTTTAATTTCACCGACGGCAAGAGTGTGGTGAATTTCCTCAGCGGTAACCAAACCCACATGATCGACGGAACGGTGACTTCGAACGGAATTGTCGCCTTTTTCTCGCCCAAAGCAGGGTTACAAATCAATGGCTCGATCATCGCGAAGGGAGTGACACTCGCGACGTTGAATGCAGATGCCGATGAATTCTCCAGTGGAACCGGCTACAAACTGAGCGGCCCGGCGGGATTCAACTACCTGATCGTTAACGGCCGCGTGGAAGCAACCGGCGGCGACGTGGTGCTGGGCGGTGAAAACGTTTTCGTAGCAGACACGGCCAAGATCAATGCATCACAGGACGTGTTGATCGGCGGCGGCAGAGAGCTTTCCGTAGCCACCACCGGAGATCGCAGGCTCAAGGAAAATAGCGGCTCGGGTTTTGTGCTTCATATGGGCGAGACTCGCGGCAGCCGGATCGAAGTGGCGGCCGGCCGGAAAATCAGCAATCAGGGCACCTTCAATACCGGAAAAGGCCGCATTTTCTTGGAAGTCGGCGCAAATGGAACGATCACCAACGAATCCAGCGGCGTGATCGTCGGGGATTTGGTTTTTAACGGGGAGTTTGAGAATGATGGAGTTATTCTCGGTCCTGATGATGGCGATGTCGCACCGCCAGTGGGGGATGCGATGTTGACCCTTCCTAAACTATCGCGCCCGGACGGAACCAAAGTAAATTCCGAACCGAAGACGCTCAATGTCACCACCCCGATGAGCGCGTCGAGTGATGCCGGGCGGGATTCCAACAGTGGCGATGGCGTTTCCGCGGCAAATGTCGCGACTTACAGGCTGCCGGTCAGCGCGACGAACTCGGTGCGCCGGAACTCCTCCGATTTCGAGCGGGCTGAAAACCGGATGGCGCAACGAGGCGCTGCCAAGTCGATCCTTCAGCGCTCGTCCTTTTTTGGAATGCGGGGCGGCGTTGCGGCGCTCGCGAAACGCTGAGCCGACTGGCCAATTGTTTAGATTGGCTTAGTATTACGATTCCGTTAAGCAGGAGCCGTGGGACGGCGGAAATGACCCTTCTGCGGCTTCGAAAAGCGATCTGCAATGCGCCCGTTACTGGCAATTTTACTCACTTCCGCAGCCCATGCGCAATTTCTGCCGGGGATAGACCCGCGCGTTCCGGAAGCGAAGCCGGTGGAATCGCTTCCGGCGAAAAAAGTGGCCGCAGGCGTGGCAGGTACCGGCGCAATCGTTTGTCCGCAACTCCGGGAAATCCGCCTCGAATCTTGGCGTGGGGGGCGATGTGCCAAAATCGCCCCCGGCTTGAGCGTGGCGGTGGATTTGCTCGTGCCATCTCCGGCCACCCTCGGCTCGAAGCTCGCGCCTTGGAATGGCCGCGCCTTGACGGAGGGTGATCTCGTCGCCATCGCCGACACGATTTTGGCTCATTACGACGTCGAGGGCTACCCGGTCGTGGGCATCGACGCGCCGGATCAGGATTTGCGGTCGGGAACCTTGCGGCTGCTTGTTGAGCTGGGTCGGATCGGCAACGTCGGAGTCACCCGCCCGAAATACGGTAGTGCGCAAGCCGTTACTCGAGGGCTGACGCTGCGCCGCGGCGAAATTTTACGCCGCTCCGAGCTCGACGAGCAGATGGCTTGGTACGGCCGCAGCGTTTTCCGGCAACCGAAGTTGATGGTTTCTCCGGGCAGCGAACCGGCGACTGCGGATTTACTCATCGGGCTGGCGGAGAAAAAACCGTGGCGGGCGACGTTGGGTTACGAAAACAGCGGGCCGGACCTGCTAGGGAAGAACCGCTTCATCCTGGGAGCGGCGGGAATGACGAAAAGCGAACACATCCTCGCTTGGCAAACGGTCCTCGGCGATCCCGTTTCCTCGCTGCAAGCGCACGCGCTGAGCTGGGAGATCCCCTTTCATCGCAGCCATCAGTCACTCCAACTCGATGCGGTTTATGCGGAAGTCCTTTCGTATTCGATTCAAAGCGGGCTGCCCGTGGAAAACACCGGAACCTCGTGGTCGATGGCGGCGCTTCAAAAGCTGTCATTGCCCAGCCTCGGGAAATGGCGGCAACGCCTAACGGCCGGCGTCGAGGTCAAGGCGACTAACCAATTCGTGCTTTTTGGCGGAGCCCCCTTTTCGCCCGGCGAGGTGAGGCTGGTGAATGCGAAGGTCAGCTACGGCTTGTCCCGCGATTGGGATGACGGGGCATTCCAGATCGACACCACCTTGCTCGGCGCCCCCGGCGGGGTGATGCCGGGAAATGACGACGAGGACTTCCAAATTTACGACCCCGCAGCGGTGGCGAACTACGGAATCCTGCGGATGGCGACTCAAGCCTGGTGGTCGTTAGGCGCGGACTGGCGGATCGCCCTGCGCGCCGCGGGCCAAGTGGCTAACACCCGGTTGCTTCCCGTCGAGCAATTCGCGGCGGGCGGCTATCAAACGGTGCGCGGCGTCTCCGAGCGCGAGTATTACGCCGATAACGGCTGGCAAAGCAGTCTGGAACTTTATGCACCGGCGCTCACGCTCCAGGCGCGCTATCAAATGAGGCTGTTGGGCTTTTACGACCAAGCCATGTTGCAGAACCGCGGCGAAAACCCGGTTTCTCTGTCGAGCGCCGGCTTGGGCGTGCGTGTCAAGATGACCGATAAGGTGGACCTGCGGGTTGATCACGGTTGGCGCTTGGACGACTCCGGTTCCGAGGTTCATGTCGGCCTCCAAATAAGCTATTAGCCGAAATGATAGTCCCGTTTTCCGTAAAGCCGTCATCGTCGAAAAATCTGGAAACCAAAAAAATTTAGCTAATTTGGAAATCAACGCGCGGGCGTTGCGATTGGTGAAGAGATGACGAGCTTCACTCCAACCCCAACCCCGCAGACCGGCGCTGAAAATCCGGGGGGAACGATTCGCCAAGGTCATGGGTTTGGGTTGAGTGGATTCGCCTTCTTTCCCGCCGGCAATGCCGGGCGGGTCCATGTGAAATACCAACAACCCGCCCGCACGATGGGGGAAGCGGGGCGGAACGAAGGCACCCGTGCGAAGATCAAGGTCGGGGGGCCTTGCTCGCCGAGCCACTCGTTCAGCTCCGTCATCGGCAAGGGCGCAATGCGGATCGCGATTCGCCGCCGGGCCGGGGGGCCTGGCGGCGCGTCACTGCGCAAATTTTTCGTGGCGTTTAACGAAGTAGTGTTCTGCAGCGGCGCGGTGCCGGGGGGCACCGCTTGCTGATCCCCTTCCTTGAGGGGTTTTAAATCAGCCACCAGACAGGGCCGGGACCATGTGGGAGGAAATTCCCACCGGTCCCGGCACTTTTCTTAGCTGCGCGGCAAACTGGAACCGGCTTGGCTTACTCCTTCGTTTTGGCGAGGAGTTCCTTGAGTTTCGCGATGTAGGCGTCGGTTCCACCCTTGAGTTCGCCGATGTCTTCGGAGAGCTTTTTGCCCTCGGAATTGAGCAGGTAAACGGTGGGATAACCGCCCGCGAGGTATTGTTTTTCGAGCGCCGCATTCTGCTTTTTCAGCTCGGCGGGCTGTTCCTTTTTCTTGGGAAAGTCCGCTTCCATCAGAATCAAATTCTCCGCAGCGAAGTCTTTGAAGGCTTTTTGGGAAAAGACCTCTTTCTCGATCTTGATGCACCAACCACACCAGTCGGAGCCGGTCAGATTGATGAGAATCGGCTTGTTCTCGGCTTTGGCCTTGGCCTTCGCGGCCTCCCAGTCGGTGTGCCAGCCTTCCCCACCCGCAAGGGCCAAGGAGGTGGAAACTGATAGGATGGCGAGGGATTTGAATAGAAATTTCATCGAGTGAGCGGTGGGGGTAAATTTCAGTCGAGGTCCTTTTTTTCGAGCGCCTTGTCGAGGTGCATCAGCAAATCCTCGGTTTTCGGGAATTCGGAGGCGTAGAAGCGGGTAAACTCCTTCCCTTCCGGCGTGAACAGAATCACCGTTGGGAAACCCTCGATTTTGTATTGCTCCGCAAACGGCTCGTTTTTCTTCTTCACCGCCGGGTCGCCTTTGGGGAAATCCAGTTCGACGAGGATGTATTTTTTCGAAGCTGCAGTGACAAATTCCTCGGTCGAAAACACGTTTTTGCGCATCGCGATGCATGGCGGGCACCAATCGGAACCGGTAAACTCGACGAGCACGGACTTTTTCTCGGCTTTTGCCATTTCGAAGGCCTTGTCGAGATCAGTGGTCCAGCCTTTGGGGGTGGAAGCGAATGCGGTGGCGGTGAGGGCTGCGCCGCAGCTGACGGAAGCGAGCCAGGTGATTGCTTTCATGTGCCTACTAAGTGCCGCCAAACGCCGGATTATTCAAAATTTTTTTCGTCAGCCCATCCCATTCGGTTTAGCCAATGGCCATGCAAGCGCCGCCCCGTCTGATCATTGCCACCCGCAACCCCCACAAAACCGCCGAGATCCGGGCGATGACCGGCGACGATTTCGAAATCCTGGACGCGACGGCGTTTGCGGATTTCCCCGAGATCGATGAAACCGGGACGACCTTTCTCGAAAACGCCCGCCTGAAAGCCGAGGGTATCAGCGCCCACGTGGATGGCTGGGTTCTATCTGATGACTCCGGCCTCGAAGTGGACGCGCTCGCCGGCGCGCCCGGCGTTTGGTCGTCCAGTTATGGCGGCGAGGAGGGAAATCACCTGAAGAATAACGCCCGCTTGCTCGCAGAAATGGCCGGGAAAACCGTCCGCAGCGCCCGTTTCCGTTGCACCATGGTGCTGGCCCGCGGCGGCGTGGAGCAGGCGAATTTCTCGGGAACCGTCGAAGGCCGGCTAGTGGACGCGCTGAGCGGCAGCGGCGGATTTGGCTACGACCCGCTGTTCATCCCGGCGGGGCACGAGCAGACTTTTGCGGAATTGGGCCATGCGGTCAAAAACACCTTGAGCCACCGCGCGCGGGCTCTCGGCCAAGTCATCGCCTACCTCGCTGAGCAACGGACAAAATAATTTACATTGCTTGAGTATTTTGCTGATTTGCGGCCGTGAAATATCTCCTTCTTGTCCTAGCAATCGGCCTGCCCTTCTCCAGCGCACTCGTTTCCTGCTCGAACCAAGTCAAAGCCAAGCGACCGGTTTCCTATCGTTTCGAGAATGGCCGCACGGCGCTGTTGAAGGGCGGACTCGCCTACGCGCCGAGAAATGCCCCGAACGCCGTCAAGCAGGCCATCGCCGCCGGCAATCGCCTGCAAGGCAAGCCTTACAAATGGGGCGGCGGCCATGCGCGGCAGAAAGATTCCGGCTATGATTGCTCCGGCACAGTCTCCTTCGTGCTGCGCGAAGCAGGCCTCATGAAAGGCAGCATTCCGTCCCGCAGCTATTTCGGTTACGGCAAAAAGGGCGAAGGAAAGTGGATCACCGTTTATACCCGCAAAGGCCACGTTTTCATGACCGTCGCCGGCCTGCGCCTCGATACCGGTGGCCCCGGCGGCGAGTCCGGCCCGCTGTGGAAACCGGAAACCCGCCAAGTCCGCGGCCACGTGATGCGCCACCCGTCCGGTTACTGAAGCGCCGCCGCCAGCTCGTCAAGCGACGGGAAAATCCGGTCCGCCGCGGCGAAATCCAGCCCCGCCGTCACCCGGTTCGGCACCACCCAGACGCTCATCCCGGCGGCCTTCGCCGACTTCACGCCATTCAGCGAATCCTCGATCACCAGGCACTCCGCAGGGTGGAGCTCCAACCGTTTCGCCGCCTCGAGATACAAATCCGGAGCCGGCTTGATTTGCGCCGCGTCGCCCCGGCAGACGACCGTCTCGAAATGGTGCGCGAACGCCAGTTTCCCCAACCAGCCGTCCACCCAGTGATGCGATGAGCTCGAAACCACCGCCCGCCGGCGGCCACCGCGGCCGAGTTGTTCCAGCAAGCCGATCACGCCCGACATCGTCCCTTCGTGGGTTAGATCGCCCATAATTCGCTCCTGTCGGCGTGTGTCGAGATCATGCCAATCGAAGGCCAGTCCCGAGAGCTCCTCCAGGTGCATTTTCGGCGACCAGGTGGCGAAATCCGAGCCGATGCAGCGGGTGTAAATTTCCAGCGGCAAGTCATGGCCGTGGTCCTCGAATGTCTTCAACCACGCCTGGTAAATCGCCCACTCGGTGTCCACCAAGACCCCGTCGAAATCAAAAAGCACCGCGGAAAACGCCATGCCGGGGACATGGCGTGTGACAACTCGATGAGCAAGCCCGGATCGCCAGGAGGCTGGTCTCCGAACTTCAGCCGCAGCCCCGCACGCCGCAAAAATCTCAAAATAATTCGAAAAAACCTCAAGCCTGCCCCGCCATTTGACCCACCCCCCGTGCTACAAACGGAAATGCCGACGCCTGCAAAATTGCCTTCCCGAATCGTGCCGAACGGTCCAATCGATTTGTCTCGACGCCCCTCTATCTGGTAGCTCACTGAATGAATTGAATAGTGGTTCTGCTGTTATTTCCTAAACGACCACCCGCCTCCGACCGTTTCTTAACCCGTGGCAAATTCTCCCCTTAAGCTCTCCGATTGTTGGGCAAAAACAGATCCCGCCACCGGGCGGCCCGCGCTCACCGTCCGTGACCACTGCCTCATCGTTGGCGCGGTCGCGGAGGCCGTCCGGGAATTAGTGGCTCCCGCTTGCAAGCATCTGGTCCCATCAGGAGTCGTCACTCTTGCCGCCGCGCATGACATTGGGAAAATTACTCCAGGATTCCAGCTGAAGGCCTTTCCCCACTGGGATTGCCCGGATGCCATGGGCCAATCATTTTACGAAGGTAACCACGCCAAGGTCAGCCAAGCCCATCTGGGTTCGCTTCATGGAAGGCGACCATTTGACTGGGTGCTCGCCGCCGGTGGTCATCATGGGAAATATCCAAGCTCCAGCGGGTATCTCGGAAAAATTAAGGAAGCAGGTCTCAGCTGGCCAGCAGTTCTTCGCGAGGAACTCTTGGCCGAACTTGAAGCCGTTTTTGGAAATCTTCCATCAGCGGCTATCCCGAAAGGCCCTCTTGTCCACTGGCTCACGGGCTTCATCACTTTCGCTGACTGGATCGGCTCCGACACCGGCTGGTTTCCTCTTCCCGCAAGTGGCCCATTGGCTGACCGCGAGACTCCCGAAAGCGTCCGAGCGCTCGCGGTGAAATCGCTCGACGACCTTGGCTGGCATCGCCGCGAGGTGCACGCCGGAAGGGCATTCGGCGCGCTTTTTCCCGGCGTGGATAGCCCGCGCCCGCTTCAGCAAGCATTGATTGACGCGATGGATTCACCCGGTCTCTACATCGTGGAGGCTCCCATGGGAGTCGGCAAAACCGAGGCCGCGCTCGCCGCAAGCTACCGGCGCTGGACGGAAGGCGAGGAGCGCGGACTCTATTTCGCCCTACCCACCCAACTCACCAGCAACCGCATCCGCGACCGCGTCTCGGCATTTCTTGAAAACGTGGTGGTCGATCCCTCCTATCACGCCCTCGTCCACGGCAATGCCTGGATGAATCCCGAGCGCATCCTCGCCATTGCACCCACCGCCGGCGATGTCGCAGGTGCCGCCGATCTCTCGGACTGGTATGCCTCGGGCCGCAAGGCGCTGCTCGCAGGCTTCGGCACCGGCACCATCGATCAGGCGATCATGTCCTGTCTGCCGGTGAAACACTCCGCCCTGCGGCTGTTTGCGCTTTCCGGAAAAATCGTCATCATCGACGAAGTCCATTCCTACGATCCCTACACTTCCGCGCTGGTGGACCGGACGGTGAAATGGCTGCTGGAAGTCGGTTGCACCGTGATCGTGCTTTCCGCCACGCTCGCAGCGGCTCGCCGGAAATCTCTCATCCTCGCCGCCGGGGCGGACGAATCGGAAATTTCCTCCGCCTATCCGCTCATCACCAAAGTCGCCAAAGGCCGCAGCCTTTCGGAAGCCATCCCTGTCAATGGCACCGATCTCCCGTCCAGCCGCGTCTTGATGGAGCGCGTGCCAAGTGACTCCGCCGGAATCTGGCAGGATCTCGCCGACGCCGCAGAGGCCGGTGCCTGCGTGGTCGTCATTCGGAACACCGTCGCCCTCGCTCAGGAAACCTATCGCCAAATCAAGTCCCGCTGCCGGGATCGCGGGATCACCTTCGGCCTGCTTCACAGCCGCTTCCCACAGTTCAAGCGCGACGAAAACGAGGCCGCATGGATGGAGCGACTCGGGAAAAACGGCGCATCCCGCCCGCAGGGTTGCATCCTCGTCGCCACCCAAGTCATCGAGCAATCCGTCGATATCGACGCCGACCTCCTCGTCACCGACCTCGCGCCCATCGATCTCATTCTCCAACGCCTCGGCCGCCTCCACCGCCACCACGAGCGTCCACGCCCTCAGGGATTCAAAAATCCGCGCTGCGTGGTGCTCATGCCAGTGGTCGATTGGAACACCGATGAAACAACCCTCAAAGCCGCGCTCGGTCCATCCGCTTTCGTCTATCCGCCGTTCTCGTTGTTCCAAGCGGAGCGAGTTCTTTTGGCGCTCACGGATCGCACCATCACCCTGCCGGAGGACATCCGACTGCTGGTCGAAGAAGCAAGCCGTTTACCTGACCTACTGCCAAGTGGGGCCGCCGCTTTTCGTGACGCACTGGAAAAGCTCACGACAAAAATGCTCAACACGGCCGAACTCAGTGACGTGTTCCATTCGCCCACCGAGAACGACAAGGACGGTGCGAAGACCCGCTGGAACGATACTCCCACCGCTTTCCTCATCCTCCTTCGCCAAGTGCCTAACGCTGCCTCCAGCCCGATCGAGTTTCTTAACGGCGAGCGCATTCCCTTTCACCACGGCCCGTTCAACTACCCACTGGCACTTGCCCTGCATCGCAATGCTGTCCGCGTTCCTCGCTATCTCGTCCACCATGCCATGGCGAAACAACCGCTCTGGCTTGGAAACAACATCCAGGACGCCGTGCTCGCGGTTATTCACGACGATGCCACCTGTGAACTCATCGGCTCCGATGACGCGCCGCCCTACTTTCTCGAATACCGCGACGACACCGGCCTGAGCCACACCCGGAACTCCGCCGCATCCTTCACTTCAACCCTCGATCCCTGCGATGAATGGTTCTAATGACACTCCCATGACTGATTTCAATCTCATCACCCACCCCTGGATTCCCGTGCGCTGGCTCGACGGGCATCATTCGTCCGTCGGCCTCGACGAACTCTTCAGCCGCGGCGCGGATATCGCCGATCTCGACGCCGTCCCGCACGAACGCATTTCGCTCATCCGGCTGCTCGTCTGCATCACCCAAGCCGCACTCGGAGCGCCTGCCGACCTTTACGGCTGGGAGGATTTCGGCGGCGATCTTGAGGATGCCATTCCTGCCTATCTGGCGAGGCCGGAAATTTTTCCTCATTTCAATCTCTTCGGCGATGGGCCGCGATTTTTGCAGTGCAAGGCCACTGTCGGTGACAAGAGCTACCCGGCCTGCCAGGTGAGTTTCACCATGGCGACAGGTAATTCATCCACCTTGTTGGATCACTATGGTGAATCGCATCGGATTATGGATCCGGCTTTTCTCGCCCGCTTGCTGCTCTGTTATCAGAATTTCTTTGTCGGCGGCAGCATGGCCAAGAAGGTGAAGGGAAACGGCCCAAGTCTGAAGATGTTGCACACCTTCCTCGTGGGGGAGGATCTCAAGAGGACGCTTCTTGCGAACTGCTTGGATGCCCAACTCGCTCCCAATCTAGGTAAACCTTATTGGGAGCTTGGCCCACCGGATCAAATCAAGGGCACCGCCGCCAAAGTCGCCACCGAATCCTATCTCGGGCGTCTTGTTCCGCTGTCATGCCGTCTGGATGTCACAGGAAATCCGCAGATCGGATATGGCATCCATATCGACAACGGCCTGGATTATCCGGTCTATCCAGCAGCTCTGGAACCGTCGGCAACGGTGATTCCGTGGAAGGAGGAATTCCGGTTGTTACGGGCGGATACGAACCGTGGCATCTGGCGGGATCTTCACTGCCTCGCAGTCCTCCGCCGTTCGGACTCCCAGGCACAGTCCGCACCCAGGATTTTACAAAGCCACATCATCGAGCATGAGGCTGGGGACGTGAATCTATGGGTTGGAGAGTTGATCAAAGCCAAGGACGCTAAAATTCTCGATGGCATCGAAGACCGCTTCACGGTGCCTCACCGCTTATTCTCCGAAACCGGCCAAATGATTTATTCCAAAGGCGTGCAACACGCCGACACCCAGTCCACTGGCATTTACTCGGCCGTGAAGGCCTACGCCGAATCGATGATGAATGGCTCCGCTCCGGTGGATGTCGCCCAGCGGCATTTCTGGAACTCCCTCGATCTCCAGCGCCAGCTCCTGCTCGATCTCGTCAAGGACGACGCCGCCATCCGTGGCAAAAACTTCGGCGAATCCGACGACTCGTGGAGCTTCGCCGTCCGCAAGGCCGCGCATGCTGCTTACGATCACGCCTGTCCGCGCGCCACTCCCCGCCAGATCGAGGCCTATGCCCTCGGACTGCGCCGCCTCCGCCCGAAATCCACCAAGCAGAAAACCTCCAAAACCACCCCAGTCACGCCATGAATCCCCACGACGAATCCAACTCCCGCTTCATCGCCCAGCTCGCCCAGCTCTGTGATGATCGCGGCCACTCCGCCTCGCTTCGCCGCTATTGGAGCGAGACCACCCGCCATCAGGCACTACCCGTTCTTGGGCGGCTCGGGGCCATCGGCGATGATCGGACCTCTACCATCGCCGCACTCTACGCCGTCCACCCAAACCACGCCGAAGGCTCCGGCATCGGTCGCGCTGCCTTGCGCCTTGGCGACCGCAAAGACGGCGATCATCCCTACGACCGCCATTTCCGGCGCTTGCTGGCTTGCACCGATCTGGACGATCTCGCGCCGCAGCTTCACCGCCTCGTCAAGCGCCTCAGCCGCGAGGGCATTCCGCTCGATTATGCCAAGCTCCTCAAGGAACTCCGCTTCTGGTCCACCGGCCATGCCGAAAATGTCAAAACCCACTGGGCCAAAGAATTCTGGCAAGCTCCCGCCGACCTTTCCCTACCATGAATCTCCACCTTACCCAAGCGCTAGTTCCTTACGAAATCGCCGCCCGCTGGCGCAAGGACGGCGGCTTTACCGACAGCTACGCCTGGCACAAACGGGCCTGGGATTGCTTTCCAGGTCAGCCGGACGCCGCCCGCGATTTCCTCACCCGCCTCGACGACACGGGCAATGGCTTCCGCCTGCTTATCCTCTCCGCCGCCAGTCCTGCCAAGCCGGATTGGTGCCCGGATCACGGCTGGCATAGCAAGGCCGTAGGCGAGAATTTCCTCACTCACCCGCGCTATCGTTTCTCGCTGCTCGCCAATCCCACCCGCAAGCTCGCCGCCCCACGAGACGCGCAAGGCAGGCGCCGCAACGCGAAACGCATCCCCATCTCCAAGCGCGAGGACCTGCTCGACTGGTTGCAGCGCAAGGCTACCCAGCACGGCTTCTCCATCACCCCCGAGGAAATCCGCACCATCCCGCAGCCGCGCCAATCCTTCGTCAAAGCAGGAAAAGCCGGCCTCCACACCGCCACCGAGTTCACCGGCGTCCTCACCGTCACCGACCCCGAACTCCTCCGTCAAGCTTTCACCAATGGCATCGGCTCCGCCAAAGCCTTCGGCTTCGGTATGCTCTGCCTCTCACCCACCTGAAACCAACCGCCATGTCCGCCATCTCACTATTTGAAGAAAAACAAGTCCGCCGAGCTTGGAACTCCAGCGAGGAAAAATGGGTCTTCGCGATCGTCGATGTCATCGCGATCCTGACCGATAGCGTGGACGCAGGCGCCTATTGGAGAAAACTCAAAGAACGCCTGAAAAAAGAAGGCAACGAAACCGTGACGAATTGTCACGGTTTGAAAATGACCGCCGCCGACGGCAAACAACGGATGACGGACGTCGCCGATACTGAACAACTCCTCCGCCTCATCCAGTCCGTCCCATCGCCCAAAGCCGAACCCTTCAAACGCTGGCTTGCCAAGGTCGGCTTCGAGCGACTCGAAGAAATCGAAAATCCCGAACTTGCCGCCAAACGGATGCGTGCCATCTACGAGCAAAAAGGCTACTCGGAAGATTGGATCGAAAAACGCCTGCGCGGCATCGCCGTCCGCGATGAACTCACCGACGAGTGGAAAAATCGCGGAGTCAAAGAAGGCAAAGAATTCGCCATCCTCACCGCAGAAATCAGTAAAGCCACCTTCGGCATGACGCCTGCCCAATACAAAGAGTTCAAAGCCCTTTCCAATCCCAAGGAAAACCTCCGCGATCACATGACCGATCTGGAGCTCATCTTCACCATGCTCGGCGAAGCATCCACCACCGAGATCGCCAAAAAGCGTGACGCCCAAGGGTTCCCCCAAAACCAACAAGCCGCCAAAGCCGGCGGCACCATCGCCGGAGATGCACGCAAAGCGCTCGAAGTGAAAAGCGGCAACAAAATCTCCACCCCCGAAAACTACAAAGCCCTCACCGAATCCAAGAAACGCATCACCCGCAAAAAATCAGACTCCTGAAATCCCCAATCCCCAATCCCCAATCCCCAATCCCCAATCTATCCACCATGAAACTAATCGAACTCCACATCCTGCAATCCTTCCCCGTCTCCTGCCTCAACCGCGATGACGTCGGCTCCCCGAAATCCGCCGTTTTCGGCGGCGTCACCCGGGCGCGTCTATCCAGCCAATCGCTCAAGCGTGCTGTCCGTCTGCTCGCCCGCAGCGAGTCGCCGGATTTCCAAGGCATCCGCAGCCGTTTCCTGTTGGAGCCCTTCACCAAGGCGCTGCTCGCCGCCGGACTGGATGAAACCGCTGCCGCCGAGAAGGCCAAGCTCCTTTGCGAAGCCTTCAGCAAGGTGGATGCGAAGAAGCCGGATCAGGTGACTACCGCTGTCTATCTTTCCCCCGGCGAAATCCAACAGATCGCCGCCGCCGTCGCAGAGGGTAAGGAACCCAAACAGGCCATCAAAAAAGTGGACCGTCTCGATGCCGCGGACATCGCGCTCTTCGGCCGCATGGTGGCCAATGACGCGACGCTCAATGTCGAAGGTGCTGCGATGTTCTCTCACGCACTTTCCACCCACGCCGCCTCCAGTGAAATCGACTTTTTCTCCTCGGTCGATGACCTCAAGGCGGATGCCGAGGATGCGGGAGCGGGGATGATTGGCACGTTGGAATTCAACTCCGCCACCTATTACCGCTACACCGCCATCAACCTCGACCAATTCGCCTGCGAGAAAAACCTCGGCAAGCTCAGCCCGGATCAGCGCCGCACCATCCTCATGGAATTCATCCGCGCCACCCTCATCGCCGTTCCTGGTGCGCGCCAGAATTCGATGAACGCCGCCACGCTCCCCTTCGAGGTTCTCGGCATCCGCAAGGACAAGGGCCAGCCTTTGCAGCTCGCCAATGCCTTCGAATCGCCGGTGAAAGCGAATGGCAAGGGACTCCAAGCCACTTCGCTTGCTGCCATGAAAGAGCATCTAACGTTGCTCGAAAAAACCTGGGGTCCGCTCGGTGAAAAATTCTGGCTCACTGAAACCGGACTCGATTCCTTCCTCGATCAACTCCTCTCCGGCGATGTCTAACACCTTGGCCTTCCTCATCGACGCACCGCTCCAGTCGTGGGGCGCGGCGTCCAAGTTCCAGCGCCGGGAAACCGAAAGCTGGCCCACCAAGAGCGCCCTCGTCGGCGTGCTCGCTGCCGCTCTCGGCATCGACAAGCACGCGCCGGATGAGATCGCACGAATCGCGCCACTCGCAGCCTTGTCCTTTTCGGTGTTCCGTTGGCCCAAGCCCGCGCCCGTCACCCGGCTCACGGATTTCCATACCATCGGCGGCGGTTATGACAAAACGAACCCTGCGGAAAAGCTCCACATCCCGTGTAAAGCAGGTGATGGCAGCCCCTTCGGCACCGTCATCACTCGCCGCAGTTACCTCACCGACGCCCGCTTCATCGCGCTGTTCCAGGGAGATCGCGCCACGCTTGAAAGCGCCGCCGCCGCGTTGCTCGATCCGGTGTGGGGCGTGTGGTTCGGTCGCAAAACCTGCATTCCGGCGGAACCGCTGTCACCCGTCGTCGCCGCCGGCCCGCGCGACGCCCTTGCAGCCCTCTTGCAAAAGCTCGGCAATGATCCTGCGGAGCTCCCCGCGTTGGAAGGCATGACCGAGTCGCCCGGCGATGGCCGCTTTTATCAAGCGGACCAGCCCGTCGCCTTCGGCCAGCATCACGGGGCCATCCCGGCCGCCTATCTGTCCCGCCCTGTCCGCCGACTGGCACCCGGTGAAATGCCCTGAGCTTTCTATCTCCTCACCACACCCGCTTCACCCCGTAGTCATCGAAAATCCTGTCGCACCCGATCACCGTGAAATCTCCCTGCAAGGCCTGTGCGATGAGCATCCGGTCAAAGGGATCACGATGATGGAATGGCAGATCCTGGATCATCCGGCAGTTTTGCGGATTCACGGGCAGGCGGGTGATTCCCTGCTCCTCCAACTGTTTCGGCAATGAAAAATCCCAGTCCTCCGGCAGTTCGAACCCGTCGTAACCCTTGCCCGCCATCTTGATTCCGATTTCCCACAGACTCACGATGGAATAGGCCAGATCCAGATCCGGGGCCGTCAGCTTCACCGCCGCCTTTTTACCCAGCAGATCAGGTCTCAATGCCATCCACAAAACCGTCATCGTATCCAAAAGATATCGTTCCATGGGGAATCACTCCGGTGAAGGTTCAGCCTGGTAGGGTTTCTCGGCATTGGCGGAATCCTCGAAGTCTTGGGCAATCTTCTCCTCCAACTCTTTATTGAAAAAACCATCCAGATTCGGAGGCTTCTGGCCCGGCTGTAACATGAACCCCAAGCTCCGCTTTGGCTTTTCCTGCTTCTCAATCACCAACCTCACCACCGGCTTGTCCCGCCGGGAAATAATCACTTCCTCCCCCCGCTCCACCGCCGCGATCAACCGTGAAAGATGCGTCTTCGCCTCATGGATCGTCACTTGCATGGCCGCAACCTAGTCAACATGACTAAAACTGTCAATTTTTCGTCATCTCTGCTCCTGGAGCATTATTATTTTTTCAACCACGAATGGACACGAATGAACACGAATAAGACCGATGATGCGCCTTCAAGTTCACCTCCTTCGTGCCTATTTCTCTTGGGATTTTTTCCTTCTTCGGACATTCGCGTCCATTTGCGTTCATTCGCGGTTAGCTCTCTTCAAATGGGGTAGCCCCTGACCCCCGCCCCCCGACCCATGCCCATCTTCGAACGCCCGCCTCTCGACACCCTCGCTTCCGCCAAGGACCGGTGGACTCCCATCTATCTAGAATACGGCCGGCTGGAGGTGGATGATTTCTCGGTGAAATGGATCGGTAGCGACGGACTCATCACCCGCATCCCCATCGCCACCGTTAGTGCGGTGATCCTCGGGCCTGGCTCAGTCATCACCCATGCGGCGGTGAAGGCCGCGTCCCATTGCAACTGCCCGGTCTTCTGGCTGGGAGAGGACGGGCTGCGTTTCTATGCC